>DFYJ01000144.1:0-76616 GCA_002383325.1 Candidatus Aminicenantes bacterium UBA4085 | reverse complement strand
CCGCCGCAGGACGCCGCGGCCATCCTGGCCGGCGTGGACGCCCGCTCCGGCGGCTCTCTGGCCCCCAAGGACATGCAGTCGGCCATGGTCATGACCATGACCCAAGGGGGCTCGACCAAGGTCCGCGAGATCATGGCCTGGTCGCGCAACAACAAGGACAAAGACGACGACCGGCTGATGAAGTTCCTGTCGCCGGCCGATGTCCGCGACGTGGGCTTCCTGGTCCTGGGCGGCGACACCATGTACATCTACCTGCCCGAGTTTCACCGAACCCGGCGGATCGCCTCCTCCAACCGCAAGGACGCTTTTATGAGCTCGGACTTCTCCTACGAGGACCTGGGAACGGGCGAGTTCGCCAAGTCCTATGACCCGAGCCTCAAGGAGGAGAAGCCGGACGCCTGGATCCTGGAGCTTCGGCGCAAGCCGGGCTCCGACAAGACCTACCTGCGGATCGTCATGACCGTGGACAAGGCCCGGAGCATGGCCGTCAAGACCGAGCTCTATGACGAGAGCGGGCGCCTGTGGAAGACCGCCGAACAGACCCCGGCCCAGGTCAAGGGCTATTGGATCTCCACGCGGATCAGGATGACTGACCACAAGAAGGGCTCGTCCACGGTTCTGGAGATGAAGGACGTCAAGGTCGACCAGGGCTTGGGCGACGACCTGTTCACCGAGCGTCAGCTGGTCCGCAAGGTCCAGGGCTGAGGAGGCGGGCGTGAAAAAGCCCGGGTTCGCCTTCCTTCTCCTGGCCCTTGGCTTGGGAGCGGCTCTCTCCGGTCCGGCTTCCGCAGCGGCGGAATCATCGGGTCCCGTCATCTCGGGCCGGATCCGGCTGTTCTCCTCCCTCTACACCGCGGACCATCCCAACGGCCGCTTTTTCAGCCACGAGGCCGGCCAGTTCGCCTTCCGCCGGGCCGAGATCCGTCTCAAGCTTTCGGGGAGCGTCAACGACCGGGTCTCCTACGGGGCCCGCTTCGACGCCTTCTCCTACCCCGGCGACCTGATCGACTCCGGCCAGTTCCCGGAGTCGGCTTTCCTAGGCTCGCCCGCCTCATCGGAGCACTTCGAGCTGTCGCTCTATGAAGGCTGGGTCAAGGTCGATGACTTCCTCCTCAAGAACCTCGACCTGACTGTCGGAAAGCAGCGCATCGCCTGGGGCACGGCCGACAAGATCGGGGTCGTCGACAACCTCAACCCGATCGACTTCGCCAACTTCCTGTCTTTTGATCCGGATTACTTCTTCGAACGGCGCCCCCAGACGGGCATCAACCTGGTATGGTACCCGGCCGGATCGCTCAAAATCCAATGGGTCTGGCTTCTCCAGAACCAGGTCTCGCCCCTGCCCTACGGCTACTCGGCCCTGGCCGGCAAGTTCTTCTCCCTGTCCTCGGTCGTGGTCAAGAAGGCTTGGGACGACAAGGTAGTCCAATCAGCCTGGGGCGTCAGAGCCTCCCTCAGGGTCCTCGGCCTGGACCTGAGCGCGTCCTACTACCGCGGGAATCTCTCCCTGCCCTATCTCTGCTCCTTGACCCTAGGCTGGCTCAGCTCCGGCGTCTTCTACTACCCCAAAGCGGATATCTGGGGCCTGGACTTGGCCGGCGAGCTGGCCGGAGTGGGCTTCTGGGCCGAGGCGGCCTACGTCCGTCCGGAGGATGTGACGGCCGGCCTGCATTACAGCCTCCTCCTCAACGGCGTCCCGTTCGCTCTCGACACCGACGTCCCCCTCTTCGAGCCGGGCTACTGGAAGTACGTCGTCGGCGCCGACTACGCCTTCGGCGGCGGCGTATCGGTCAACGTCCAGTATCTGCACGGCTTCTTCGACGAGGTCGACTACAGCGCCGCCGCGGAGGCGCTCTTCAGCTACCGGGGCGGGATGTTCTTCGGCGAGCCGCAGGACTATGTCCTCGGACGGCTGGAGTGGAAATTCGCCCGCGACACCGTCAAGCTGAAGGCCGGCGGCCTGCTGGAGATCGGCGACGGCCGGACGGCCCTGGCTCTGATGCCCGAAGCCGAGTTTCGGATCGCCGACGCCCTCAACGTGATCGCCGGCGCCTTTGCCGTCGTCTCGGGCGACCGGGACCTGACCAAGTTCGGCGCCTTCCGTGACGACGGCCAGGTTTATGTCGGTTTCAAGCTGGATTTCTGATCCGGCTTACTTCTTGGGCTTGACCTGGATGCCCTTCAAGCCCGGCTTCTTCTCGCACTCCTTCTGGAAGTCCTGCTCGCGCTGCGAGTTCTCGTAGGCGGGGGACTGGAAGCGGTAGGTGAACCGGGTGTGCTCGTCGTACTTGCCCTCGAGGATGGCGATGACGTCCTCGATGTTGACCCGCTCCTCGTCGGTCGGGATGACGAAGATCTTGACCTTGGAGTCGGCGGCCGAGATCTCGGTCTCGGCGTTGCGGGTTTTGGCCAGCTTGTTCTTGGCCTTGTCCAGCTTGATGCCCATGAACTCCAGGCCCTCGAGCGACTTCTCGCGGATGAGGTCCGACATCTCGCCCACCCCGGCCGTGAAGACGATGGCGTCGGCGCCGCCGATGGCGGCCGAGTAGGCCCCGATGTATTTCTTGATCCGGTAGGCTTCGACGTCCACGGCCAGCTGGGCCCGGGCGTCGCCCGCCTCGGCCGCTTGCTGGATGTCGCGGCGGTCGGTGTATTTGCCGGTGATGCCCAGGACGCCCGACTTCTTGTTCAGGAGGTCGTTCATCTTGGTCGGGGCGATGCCCTCCTTCTCCATGATCATCAGGTCAATGGCCGCGTCGTGGTCGCCCGCGCGGGTGCCCATGACCAAGCCTTCGAGGGGGGTCAGGCCCATCGAGGTGTCGTAGGACACGCCGTTCTTGATGGCGTTGGCCGAGACGCCGTTGCCGATGTGGAGGCAGACCAGGTTGGTCTGGAAGGGATCCTTGCCCAGCAGCAGCGCCGCCCGCTTGGCTACGTAGAGGAACGAGGTGCCGTGGAAGCCATAGCGGCGGACGCCGTACTTCTCGTACCACTCGTAGGGCAGGGCGTACATGTAGGCGTGGGCGGGCATGGTCTGGTGCCAGGCCGTGTCCATGATGGCCACGTGGGGGATGGTCGGCAGGACGTCCAAGGCCGCCTCGATGCCCAGGACATTGGGCGGGTTGTGCAGGGGGGCCAGGCCGTACAGGCTTTTGAAGGTCTCGATGGTCTCCTTGGTGATCAGGGCGGACTTGGTGAACTTCTCGCCGCCGTGGACGACCCGGTGGCCGACGGCCGAGATGGACTTGAGGTCGTCCAGGACGCCTTTCTCGGCGTCCAGCAGAGTGGCGATGATCAGCTGGATGGCCTCTTTATGATTGGCGCACTCGTGGTCGAACTTGATCGGCTCGCGCCCCAGGCCGGCCTGGCTGATGTAGCTCTTGCCGATGCCGACGCGCTCGACCACGCCCGTGGCCAGGGTCTCTTTCTTGGTGTAGTCGTAGAGGCGGTACTTGACGGACGAGCTTCCGCAGTTCAGGGACAGGACTTGCATGGTGTTCTCCTTGGCTTCCGTTCTAGAAAGAGCCCGCCCTCACAGGCCGGCGGCCTGCAGCGAGGTGATGGCCACCAGATGGACGATGTCGTCGACGGAGCAGCCGCGCGACAGGTCGTTGACCGGCTTGGCGATGCCTTGCAGGATGGGGCCGATGGCCTGGGCCTTGGCCAGCCTCTCGACCAGCTTGTAGGCGATGTTGCCGGACTGCAGATCCGGGAAGACCAGGACGTTGGCCTGCCCGGCGATGGGCGAGTTGGGGGCCTTGGACTTGCCGATCTTGGGGATGATGGCCGCGTCGGCCTGCATCTCGCCGTCGACCATGAGCCCGGGAGCCATCTCCTTAGCCAGGGCCGCGGCCCGCTTGACCTTCTCCACCAGCTCGTGCTGGGCCGAGCCGTAGGTGGAGAACGAAAGCATGGCCACCCGCGGCTCCATGCCGCCCAGGACGCGGGCCGTCTCGGCCGAGGCGATGGCGATCTGGGCCAGCTCGGCGTCGGTCGGGGCGGGCATGACGGCGCAGTCGGCGAAGACGAACTTGCCCTGATCGCCATAGGGGCAGTCGGGGACGATCATGATGAAGGAGCTGGAGACGATGTTGATGCCCGGCTTGGTCTTGATGATCTGGAGGGCCGGGCGGATGGTGTCGCCGGTCGAGTGGATGGCGCCGGAGACCAGTCCGTCGGCCTCGCCCTTGTGGACCATCATGGTGCCGTAGAAGACGGGGTCGGATATCAGCTTGCGGGCCTGCTCGATGGTGACGCCTTTGGCCTTGCGCAGCTCGAAATAGGCCTGGGCGTATTCCTCGAACCGGGGCGAGGCCGCGGGGTCGATGGAGGGGACGCCGGAGACGTCCGCGCCCTGCTCCTTGGCCACGGCTTCGATCTTCTCCCGGTTGCCGACCAGGACGACGTGGGCCAGCTTTTCCTGCAGGATCTGGGCGGACGCTTTGACCGTGCGGGGCTCTTCGCCCTCCGGCAGAACGATCCGCTTGGGGTTGGCTTTCGCCTTCTCCTTGAGATTCTCGAGCAATGTCATCAGTGCTTCTCCTCCGACCAGAAACGATACCTCTCGGACGGCTCGATTTCGGTCTAATGATTAGGAAACAAGGGATTTAAAGGCGTATTCTCCCTTTCCGGGTCGGGAAAGTCAAGGGTCGTGCCCGGCCCGTCCGCGGCGTTGATTTCCGCCCGGGCGGGATGTAATCTAGCGGCGATGCATCCCCAACCCTTTCTCGGCGTCTTCCTGCATGCCCTGGGCGGCCTGGCCGCAGGCAGCTTCTATCTCCCCTACAAGAAGGTGCGCGGCTGGGCCTGGGAGCTCTACTGGCTCGTGGGCGGCGTCTTCAGCTGGATCCTCGCGCCGTGGATCGCCGCGGCCCTGACCTCGCCCCGCCTGATCGAGGTCCTGCGCGGCGCCCCGGTCAAGAGCGTTCTGGCGACCTACCTGCTGGGCGTCTTGTGGGGCGTGGGCGGCCTGACCTTCGGGCTGTCCATGCGCTACCTGGGATTGTCTCTGGGCTATGCCCTGGCCCTCGGCTTCTGCGCCGTCTTCGGGACCATCGTGCCGCCCCTCTTCCAGGGCCAGATGGGCTCCCTGGCTTCCGTGCTCTCCGGCCAGGTCACCCTGGCCGGCATCCTCGTCTGTCTAGCCGGGATCGCCGTCTGCGGCCGGGCCGGGGCCCGGCGCGAAAAGGAGGCTACGGCCGCCGACCGCGCCGCCGCCGCGCCCGAGCTCAACTTCGCCAAGGGCCTCTGGATCGCCGTCTTCGCCGGGATCATGAGCTCCTGCATGGCCTTTGCCTACGCCGCCGGCAAGCCCATCGCCGCTCGGGCCGTCGAGCTGGGCACGCCGGACATCTTCCAGAACTTTCCGGTCATGATCGTGGCCCTGGCCGGAGGCTTCACTACCAACGCGGTCTGGTGCGGGATTCTCCTGCGGCGCAACCGCCGCAAGCGGGCCGCCGAGTCCGCCGTCGCTTCGCCGGCTCGCCCCCGCGCTCCCTTCTGGCCCAACCTGATCTTCTCCGCCCTGGCCGGCGTCACCTGGTACCTGCAGTTCTTCTTCTACGGCATGGGAACGACCCGCATGGGCCGCTACGACTTCTCCAGCTGGACCATCCACATGGCCTTCATCATCCTGTTCAGCAACCTCTGGGGCCTGGTGCTGCGGGAGTGGAAGGGCTCCCGCCGGAGGACTATGTGGATCGTGGCCGCCGGCCTTCTTGTCCTGGTCCTCTCGACCGTCGTGGTCGGGGCCGGAAACTACATCGCCGCGGCGGGGGGACGATGATGGATGCCGCGGCCTTAACCTCCCGGGAGCGCGTGCTGGCGGCCCTCGACCACCGCGAGCCGGACCGCGTCCCGATCGACCTGGGCGGCAACCAGTCCGGCATCCACCGCGTGGCCTACGAGAACCTGCTGGCCAGGCTGGGCCTTCGCGAGACGGTCGAGATCATGGACTTGGTCCAGCAATTGGCCCGGCCCTCGGAGGCCGTCCTGAAGCGGCTCGGCGTCGACACCCGCTACGTTGCGGCCGGGGCGCCGGAAGGCTTCAAGGGGGCGGTCGTCCGCCGGGAGAGGAGCGGCCGTGTTTGGGAGGATTTTGCCGATGAATTCGGAGTTGTCTGGTCGCGGCCCGACGACGCGCCGAATTACTTCGATATCACCCATTCCCCGCTGGCGGGGCTGTCTCTTGAGCAAATCAAGGGCTACCCCTTCCCGAACGGCGGCGACCCCAGCCGCTTCTCTGGGCTGCGCGAGCGGGCCCTCCGCCTTCGCCGCGAGACGCCCTACGCCGTCGTCTCCGGCATCTCCGGCGTCGTCTACGAGATCTGCTGGTACATGCGCGGCCTGGAGAATCTTTTCGTCGACATGATGGAGCAGCCGGAGATCCTGGAGACGCTCCTCGACCGGACCCTGAGATATTGGCTGGACTGGTTCCGCGGCTTCCTGGACGAAGCCGGCGACGTCGTCGACGTCATCATGATCGGCGACGACCTGACCGGCCAGGACGGGCCGCTCTTCCCGCCCCGCCTCTACCGGTCGATCGTCAAGCCGCGCCAGAAAGCGCTGGTTTCCTACATCAAGTCCCGCACTGCGGCCAGGATCTGGTACCACTCCTGCGGCTCCATTCTGCCCTATATCCCCGACCTTCTGGACAACGGCATCGAGGCCCTCAACCCGGTCCAGATCACGGCCCGGGGCATGGACCCGGAAGGGCTCAAGGAGCGCTTTGGAGACAAGCTGACATTCTGGGGCGGAGCGGTCAACACCCAGAGGACCCTGCCGCGGGGGACGCCTGACGAGGTCCGAGAGGAGGTCCGGCGGAACCTGGCGGCTTTCATGCCGGGCGGCGGCTACATCTTCGCCAACGTCCACAACATCCAGGCCGACGTCCCGCCGGACAATGTTCTGGCCCTCTTCGACGCGGCCCGGGAGTTCGGGACCTACCGACGGTCCTGAGCAGCCGATTCTTCGGACCAACTCTCTTCCGCAGGCGCCAAGGCGTCGGAGCTGCTCCTCCCGATGCGGAAAACTTAAGCTCATCTCCCGACGGCGGCGGCAGGAGAGGCCGGTCCGTAGACGCCGCTCCGGGTCCGGTAGGCGATCCTGTATTCGGCCTTGCCGCTCGCCGGCGGATTGGCGTCGACCATCTCGCTTCCCTGCGCCACGACGGACAGGATGGTCCAATCTTGTTCGGCGGGAAGCTTTCTCTCCAGGACCGCCTCCAAGCCCTGCGGCGCCGGGGCGAAAGAGACCCGGACGAAGGGACTGGGCTTGGCCACAAACTCGGCCTTGGGCGCGGGCGGGGCGGGGATGGGGGGCGGCGCGATCCGGACCTCGATGGCCGCGGACGGCTCGCTGCGGTTGCCGTTGGCCCCGAGAGCCACGACCCGGTACCAGTACTCCGCGCCGGCCTCGACGAAGAGATCGGTGTAGTCGCGGGCCGAAGCCGGGAGCGGACGACCCAGGACGACGCCGATGTCGCGCGGATCGCCGCTGCGCAGGACGACGAACTGGGCCGACTTCGCCTCCGGCCGGCCCGGCCGGAAGCAAACGACGGCCTTGCCCCCCGCGCCGTTCGCGGAGACCACCTCGGGGGATGGAGGGATGGAGCGGTCGGGGATCTTGACTTCGACGACTTCGCTGGGCGGGCTTTCCCGGTTGTCCAGAGCCACCGCGCGGACGCGGTAGCTCCAGGCGGCCGGGCCCTCCGCGCCGCCGTAGTCATGAAAGAGCATCTCCGTTGTGATGCGCTCGTTGATCCGGGCCCATTGGCCGTTTTGATCCTTGCGCTCCACCAAGTAGCCGGCCAAGAGCGCACCGGTCGGGGCTTTCCAGCTCAAGCGGATCCGGGTCCGCTCGACCTCGGCTTTCAATCCTTCCGGCCGGGCCAGAGCCCCGGCGCCCCTCGGCGCGGAGGTCACGACCATGGAGCGCGGCCCTTCCCGTCCCTCCTTGTCCACGACCTGGACCCGGTAGTAATAGCGCACCCCGGCCTTGACGTCGGCGTCCTCGTAGCGGGTCGTCCCGGCCGGCAGGCCCTTCGGCGTCAGGGCGGCATAGGGGCCCCCGGGCCGCAGGGCCCGCCAGACCATGATCTGGCCCGGCTTCGGCTTGGCGGAGGGCTTCCATTCCAGGACGGCCCGGCCCGCGCCGTCGGTCGCCTTGAGCCCGTCCGGCGGCTCCAGGGCGGCATGGTCGAGATGGAAGACCGCTGCTTCGGCCGGTGCGCTGCGTCTGCCGAAGGCGTCCACCCCGAAGATCCGGTACTCGGCCAGCGCATCCACGGGCGCCTTCTCATCGAGAAAAACCGGCGCCTGAGGATCGCGGCTGGCCGAAAGGAGCAGAGGCTTGCCCGAGACGGCGGCGAAGCCGCCATCGCCCTCCCGCCGCTCGATGAAATAGGTCAGAGCGTCCGGGGCGGTGCCGCCGGCCGGCTTGGTCCAGAAGAGCTGGACGCCCTGCCGCACGGATGCGGCTCGCGGCGCCTCCGGAGCGGCCGGCGGCGGAGTCGGGACCGAGGCGTCCACGGCCGGGCTCGGGTACGAAAGGCCGGTCGTCTTCCCGTCAAGGGTCAGCCCGACGACCCGATAGAATTTGCGGCCGGCCGGGACGTTGCCCAGCACGGCCGAAAAGCCGGCGGTCCGGGCGAAGGCGGGATCGCTGACCAGCTCGGCCAGGAGAAGGAAGCGGAACGTCTCTCTCTCCTTGTCGGAGGCGAAGGACGGCGGTCCGCCGGCCAGGGTTTTCAGCAGGGAAGACTTTGCGGCCGAGAGGCCGGCCGGGGCCGGGACGTCGCCCGCCCGGACGCGCTTGATCTCGCGCCCGGACTCGTCCTGGATCCGCCAGCCGCCGGCTGGCCAGCCCGCCGAAGGCACGGGCCAGAGCAGGCGGATGACGCCTCCGCCGTCGGAGACGGCCAGGCAGACGGTCCCCGAGGCGGACGATGACGCTTGAACCGCAACCGCGGGCGTCGAGGCTAGGAACAGGAACAGGAGGCCCGGGGCCAGGCCGGCCGTGAGAGCGCTTCTTCGCATGGAACGTCTCCTCAGAGCTCCAGATTGACGACGAGATGGGCCGTCCCCAAAGCAAAGTCGAGATCCGCGACACCGGTCATGAAGGTCGGGTCGGGCGCATGGGCCGAAATGGTCGCCGAGACCAGGAAGTCTTCGCATAAGCCGAAGATGCAGCCGCCCGCGGCCACTCCTTGCTGCCAAGAGCCCTCGATGGAGATGTCGGGCTTGAAATGGATGGTCAGACCCATGTCCATCCAGGATTTGATGTATCCGTTGAGCAGGGTGGGCCCGGCCTTGAGCTCGAACAGCTGGGATCCCCCCGTCCTCAGGCCCGTGTTGTCGAGCTCCATGTAGGCGGAGACTCCGCCCATCTTCATGATCGTGGCCTCGATCCTCGGCCCGGCCTTGCGGCCGGCGTAGACGTACCAGCCGCCCGCCCCAAAGTAGGCCTTGACGGCCGGCCCCGGCTGAGTCCCCGGCTCGGTCCCCAGGCTGAAATGGACCAGCCCGCCGAAGAGGTCGAGCTCGCCCCAAAGCTCGCTGGTGACGGCTTTCTGGTAATAATTGATGTAGCCGCCGAAATTCCCCTGCTGCAGCAGCGCGGCTTCCCGGAAACCCATCTCGGCCATGCCGGCCGTGCTCAAAATGAGATAGCCGTCGGCCAGGATCGTGCTCCGATCGCTCGTTCCGACCTTCAGCACGGCGCAGAAAGTGGCCGCTCCCTTCATGTCGGGGACGGCGTCCTCCAGGTTGCTTTTGCGAAAGACGTCGGGCGAGAAATTGTAGGCGAATCCGCCGCCGATGCCGAAGATGGCCAGGGGCACCGGGCTCAGCGGCAGGAAGAGGTTGGCGTACATGGCGTAGAGGGCGAAGAAGCTCTTGCCGTCCTGGTAGCCGAGGGAGAAAGAGCCCTTGACGCTGTCGCAGCCGAACATGGCCAGGTCGATCTGGCCGCCGAAGCGCATGTTCTTGCCGGCCTTGCCGGCCAGGCCGCCCCAGGCGGAAGGTCCCCCGGGCCCCGCCAGCCCGGCCGCGTCAGGATCGGCCGCGTTGGGGTCGTAGTTGTATTCGGGCGAGATGGCGGAGTCGATCTCCTGGCTTCCCTTCGGGAAGACCACTTGGCTCTTGAAGGGCGAATTCCAAGGGCCCTGCAGAGCGTGGTCTCCGCCTACGGGCTGGTAGATCCGGTAGTGGAAGACAACGGCGGAGGAGGGGATGAGACCCCCCGAGTCGGGGGCGATGGAGATCTCCGTCTCGACTCCGAAGCTCAGCCGGTCCTCGCCGCCCGCTCCGGCGTTGACCTGGACGCCCTTGAGGGCGGCCGTGGAGCCTCCGAACACCGCTTGGCCGGACAGCCCAACGTGGGTGTCCCAGCTCGGGCCGTCGAAGTAGGCCCGGCCGTCGGTGCCGAAGCACACACCGTTGAGGTGGAAGGAGGCGAACGGTTTGCCCTCGGCTTCCACGGCTACGGCGACGTGGCCGCGGGCCCGCCAACCGCGGGCGTCGCGCCCCCAGGCCAAGCCGTCCACCGTCATCGCCGCCCGGCCTTTGTCGGCGTACTGGACGGTGACGGGCGCGGCCGACAGGCCGGCCCAGCTGATTCCATATCCTTCCTGCTCGCTGATGAGCTGGAGGACGGCGTCGCCATGGAGCTTGGCCTCGATCCAGGGAACCTGGATGGAGCAGCCGGAGCATCGGCCTGCCGGCGAGTCGGCTTCGACCTTGAAATCGAGATGGGCGAAGGAGACCGAGGCCTGGTCCACCTTGGCTGAGAAGCTCCCGCTGCGGGCGGATCCGGAGAGCCCGCCCGCGGTGATCCGCCACGGCTCCATGGTCTTCATGGTCAGTGAGGTCTCGCCGACGAAGCCCGACGTGGAGGGTGTGATCACGGCCTGGTCCAGATAGACGCCGAGCCACTCCGGCGCGGCCGCCTCGCCGGAGGCGCCGGGCGGCGCAGCCTGGCGGCTGAAGTCCACGGTCACGGCGGGAGCCTCGATCCTGAAGCCGGTCAGGCCGACGGCGGAGGGGNNCGATCCAGTCGCCTTCGATGTTCAGGGCGCCTGCCGCGCTCTTCCAGGCCGGCGGCTTTCCGGCGTCGCCGGCGGCCGAGGCCAGAAAGGCTCCGTGGGCGCCTTTCAGCTCCAGGTCAAAGGCGGCCGTCAGGGGCTGCAGGGCCTGCCCGTCGACCTGCCCCTGCAGCCGGCGCAGGAAGCCCTGCAGGCCGGCCGGGAAAGACAGCGTCCCCCCGTTCGTGGGAGCGGCGTCCAGGACGCCTTTTATAAGGAGTCCGGTCTTCTCCTCGATCGTCCAGCCGGAGAAGGCCGTCCCGGTCGCGTAGACCTTTTCCACGGTGTCGGCTCCGGTCCGGATCTGGTAGTGGAAAGCCCCCTGGCCGCTGTAGGTCTCGTTCTGGAGCTGGATGCTGCTGCCGAGGTCGGAGATGCGGAACTCGCCGCCGCTTGTGGGGAACAGGATCCGGCAGAACAAGACGTCGCGGACGAGATTGACGATGTAGCCTTTTTTGCCCGAGGTCAGCCGGTCGCCGGTCGCGCCTCCCCAGCCTGGAAGGCCCTGGGCGGACCCTGAAGGAGCCCCGTCCTTGACTGCGTCGTTGAGGTAGACGACAGCCGGCTGACCCTGCGTCTCCGCGCTCGGCGAGAGGACTCCGATTTGGGGAACGGCGAAGCCGGCCTTTTCTTCGAAGGCCAGCTTGGCGGCGAAGGGAGCGAGGCCCGGGCCCCATCCGGACGCCGCGGCCTCATCACCGTTCGGTCCCGAGCCGTCCTTCTTCAGCGGCGGCCCCGTCTTGGCGTCCTGCTTGTTGAAAAGGTTCGCCGCCGCCTGTTCCACCGCGCTGGACAGGTTCGCGATTCCATACTGGGGCACAAGCTCGGCCCGCACCTCGACGGTATGCTTGCCCAGCTCCGCGATCGAAAAGTGATCGGAGGTGAAGACGAAATCGTCGGCCTTGGCGTCCCCGCAGTCCGATCCCGTGCCCCAAGCCAGGTTGGACCGCTCGCTGGAGGCGAGCGAATAGGTCTTGCTCTGGACGGGCACGCCGTCCCGGATCCAGGTCACCTCGACCGAGCCTGTCCCGTAATAGCGAAGCTTGGCCCGGGCAATGAGGGCTTCGTCGCACTGGATGGCGACGGCATGAATCCCGAAATAGGCGGCGACGAGGTCCTGGCGGATCATGACTCCGTCCTTGGAGGAGCCCTTTCCGGGGAGGATGATGTCGTGGCCTGGGAAGTTGAGGATCTCGAGCGAGACGAGGTGCACCGGCCCCTTGGCGCAGAGGTCGGCGTAATGATTGATCAGGATGTTGGAGCAGTAGATCATGTAGGCCCGGGGCAGCGCGCCGGACAGGGGATTCGGCGGCATCCCCTGCCCTCCGGGCCCGGACGCCTCCAGGATGATGTAGTAAGGATCGGCGCCCGGACCTGGCGGAGTGACCGCCTGGCCTAGCGCGGCGCCGAAGCCGTTGGCGGGCGTCTGGATGTCGTCTTCGGACAGCTGGAAGATGCGGATTGTGTGGAGGCCCTCTTTCTTGTAGATGTGGCTCTGCCAGATGCTCCCGACGAGGGTCACGATCTTGTCCTTGGACCAGACCCCCCCGGAGACGCGGCCGTAGACCGGGATGGCCGAGGTCCCGTCGCCCCAATCGATGAACAGGTTCGGGATAAGGACGGTCTCCCCGGCCGGGACATGGGCGGCATAGGGCGAATTCTTCAGCGAGAACGATCCGTTCAGCTCGATGACGTCCCCGACGAAGTTGGCGTTGGAGGTGGGCCCGTTCGGCCCGGCCTTCTGATCCCTGGCCCCGGCCGACTTGTTGATGGCCTGGATCGAATTCCCGGCCTTCTGGGATCCCGTCCCGCCGCAAGCCAGCCCGGTGAAGGAATCGGGCATGTTGAACAGCCACAGCTCGGAGACGGCCTCCTCGACGGCTTGGTTGACATAGGTCTTCCCGCCCGGCGTCTTGGAGTCGCGCAGGCAGGGATAGACGCGGATGGCCGCCACTTGCCAGGCTACGTCGGCGCCGGCCTTGAGTCCGTCCGCGTAGAGCGATTCATAGGTGGGCTCCGAGGGGCCTCCGCCGCCGAAGGGCAGGTCGGAGACCTGGAGGCCGCCGAACTGCCCTACCAAGGGGGGCACTTCGGCCGGGGGCAGGATGGAGGACGGCTTGAGCGCTGCGAACAGCTCGGCCAGGAGGTCGGCCGTCAGCCGGAGCGATTCGGGGGCGCCGGGCAGCTGCTTCTTGAAGAGAAGCTTCTGTCCGACCGGTTTGAAGAAGCGGATCTCGACATAGTCATAGTAGGCGAACGGCAGGTCCCAGGCGAACGTCGTGGCGTCGTCGACCGTCGTGAGCGAGACGGTTTTCTCCCCAACGGGTGGAGCCGGGGTGACGACGTCGCCCTGCTGCACCGGGGAGCCCGGCATGGGCATCTTCCAGAACAGGGGGGACTTGAGGCTGATCTTCGAGGGCAGGGGAACGTCGTCCAGGTCCGTGCAGACCAGGCTAGGGCCGGCTTCGGGCTTGAACGGGGCGGCAAGCCCGACGGTGATCAGGCCCGGCCCTTCGTTGGAGCCGGCCGGGTTGGCCGCTTTGACCGGACGGTCCCCGAGCTTGGCCGTGGGCGAGACGAAGACCTTGAGGGTGGCTCGGGTGCTTCCTTGGAACTGGGGCGCCTGGACGACGCCCACGCCGAGCCCGAACGTGAACGCCGTTCCCGGCGTCAGGTTCCGGCCTTCCAGCTGCATCTCGTATTCCCGGCCCCGCTCCAGATCGCCCGGCGTGACCGCCTCGACGACGGGCCCGCCGCTGAGCGTCCTTCCGGTCACAACCATGTAGGTGATGGGGGACAGGGTGAAGGCGCCGGCCGGACGACGGAAGCGGAGCTCCACGGTATGGGTTCCCGGCGTTGCGGTCGGCAGGCCGGGCAGATCCCCCGAGCCCAGGGTGACCTGCTGGGCGAAGGTCAGGACCCGGCTGTCGACCCGGAACGGCAGCCCATCGACCCGCCATTCGACCTCGATCGTCCCCGTGCCCTCGAACTTCAGGTCGGCGAAAGCCTGCAGCCCCGCCGCGTTGCGGGGAACCAGCGCCGAGGTCTTGCCGTCCGCGAAGCGGAGCACGCCGTAGCTGAGCTCGAAGCCGGCCAGCGGGCCTTGGGAGGCGCCCACCCGGACCATCGTCGCAGCCGACCAGGGGACGCTCCCGCATTGGTCCTTGGCCGTGACCTGGTAGGCTCCCGGCTTGGCGAAGGCATGGCTGGCGGACGCCGTCCCCTGGATCGCGGCCGTCCCGTCGCCGAAGCTCCATTGGATGCAGGCGGTGGTGAAGCTCACGGTCTGGAATTGGACCGCCTGACCGGCCTTGGGCTCGGCGGGCGAAAACTGGATTTGCCGCTTGTTGATCACCGTGACGGAGACCGTCGTCGGCGCGGCGCTTCCGCCCTGGTCGCGGGCCTGGACCAGGAAGGCTCCGGCCGCGTCGAAGGCGTGGGTTTGGACGGCGCCCCCGTCGTTGATGGTCACGCCGTCGCCGAAGTCCCAATCGATGGTGTTGGGCGTGAAGAATCCAAGGGCCTGGAACGTGACCGGCTCGCCGACGTTGGGCTGGCCGGGCGAGAAGACGACGGAGCGGCTGGGCGCGGCGACGACGACATAGGCCCTCTCCGTGGTGGCTAGAGGCGGCCCGCCGATGGGATTGACATAAAAGTAGGAAACGCTGACGGTGTAGGTTCCCCCTTGAGCATAGCTGTGAGAGGCGGCCCTGACGCCGGATTCGGTCTTGATCGAGACCCCGTCCCCGAAATCCCAGGTGATCTGTTGATCGATCACCAGGTTCGGATGATCCGGATTGAGGCTGAAGACGATCATCTGGCCCGGCACCGGCTGGGCCGGCGAGAATGTGACCGTGGCCGCGAGAGGCGCCGCGGCGGTCAGGAGGAGAAGGGGGATAAGGGCGATGCTGCGGAGCCTGGTCATGGTGCCTCCTCGCTCAGAACGAATAGGTCAGCCGGACGGCCGCGCGGTAGGCGTCGGTCTCCAGGACGGTCATTCGGGTGCGGACATATTGGCCGCGCAGGGAGACGAAGACGTCGCCCAGCCGGATCAAGGGCCGAAGATTCAGATTGAGGCCCGTGTCGGCCGCGATCGTTCGGGACTCGCCCGCGGGGCCCATGCGGGTGTCGCCCATGCTCGCCGTCACGTTCCAGGTCAACCAGCGGCGGATCACCGTCAGCTCGCCGTTGAGAGAGGCGAACAGAGATGTCGTCTCCGTGCCCGCGGCCGAGGACTCGATGCGGGAGTAGCTGACGACCGGGTACAGCGTCAGCCGGTCCGGGATCATGACCTGGAGCCCGAGCAGAACCGAGGATTGGGCGCCTTCCATGGCCGGGGTCAGGGGGCAGTGAAGGTCGGCCTTCTCCCCCGAAACGGAAACGCGGAGCCAGGAGGCCAAGCCGAGATCCAGCCCGGCTGAGAGGCCCGTCTTCTCCAGGGTCCCTTCGAAGGAAGGATAGGGGTTCCAGATGCCCGTCGAGAATCGGGAGTCTTGTTTCTCGCTGGAATAGCCCAGGCGGAGCGAGGATGACGGACCCAATCTCAGGCTGACGTCGGCCCGTCCCTGATCCAGCTTGGCCGCGGCCAGGTCGGGATCACCCTCGACATTGGTTTCTTCGCTTCGGAAGGAGCCGGTCACGCGGACGGGGCCCAGCGCCAGGCCCGCGGAAGCGTCGAAGCCGCGGCGGTCGCTTTGGAGAAAGGATTGACCGATGGTGTTGAAGTCCTTGTCGATGGAGCGGTATCCGGCCTGGAGATCGAAGGCGCCTTTGTGAAACATCCCCCGCAGCCGATAGGCCTGTCCCGGAACCAGGCTTTCGCCGTCCTCCAGATTCGGGTCGTAACGGCCGAGGGCGTACTCCGCCTGGAGGCTCAGGCTGTCGCCGAGGAAGCGGGACTCGCCGATCAAGGCCAGGACCTGGCCTTTGCGGCGGTGGAAGAGGGAGGAGGTCCCGACGTTGACGCCAAGCGCGGGATCGTCCTCCCCCGAGACGAAGACGGCTTTCACCGACAGGGCCTTGGCCAGGGTGAAGCCGGCCGTGCCGCCGATCAGGGAAGCGCCGGACCGCGGCCAGCCGAAGCCCTTGAACCCGCGCGCCTGCTGGGTGGCCGAGGTGAAAACGCGGAAGGCGAACGACTTGCCCTCGAAGCCGTAAGTCAGGCCGCGCCGGCCGTACGAAGAAATGGTCAGCTCGGATTCGGAAAGGGAAAGATCGCCCATCTGGAAAAAGTGGCCGCCGGCCTTGGCCGATAGACTGAGATCCGGGAGGTCAAACGAGTCCTCTCCGGCGACGGGTTGGTTCGTGTACGAAAGACGGGTCCCCAGGTCCACGGCCAGGCCGCGGGACCGGAATCCGTAACTCAGGCGGAGATGCTGGGTCTGGCTGAACGCAGGCTGCGAAGCATCTTCGCCCTCCCGGACGACGAGGCTTTCGACGGTTCCGTCGAGATGGAGAGGAAAAGGCCTGGGGGGCGAGGCGGCTGCCGGAGGAGCGGCCGGAGGGGCCGCCGCGGCGCCCGCGGGGGTGGCGTCCTTGACCACTTGGAGCGTCTCCGGCGCGCCCTCGGGCCAGAAGACAATCCGGTCCCCGCTTTTATAAGCCAGGTAGTAGGAGATGGTCGTCCCCGCCACGGCGGAGGTCTCGATCCGGCCTTGGTAGGACCGGCCGTCCTTGCTCTCCATGAGCGCGCTCTCGAAATCCTCCGCTCCTGCCGCTTTCCAAAAGATCGTCAGCCATTCGAGCGCGGTCCGGCTGTCGGCATGAAGGACCAGGGGCTCGGTTTTCAGAAAATGCCCCGGAGGGGAGTGGAGCAGGCTGTCCGGCGAAGGCTCTGAAAACAGACCGACACCCCCGCCCGCGAGGAGCAAGGCCAAGCCGACCCGCCCAAGGCGCGAGCCGACCGCCAGGAATGCTCCCCCCGCAAAACCCCGCATGGAAGAGGGCCTCCCAAGAGCCGGAAAGAATCAGATGCTGGCTAAAATCTATTCTCTGTCAACGAGACTGTCAAGATTCGTCTGCCGGCCTCTTCTACGGCGCGGCGGCTTTTTTAAGCAGGGCGATGCGGGCGGCGTGCAGGCCGCGGAAGAGGGCCGCGTCGCGAACGACGGTCCAGCCGGCCGCGGCCGCCTCGGCCGCGAACCCGTTCCCCTCGATCATCCTGATCTTGCGGGGGCTCTTCTTGCGCAGGCGGCGCAGGGCCCGCTGGGCCTTGTGCAGGGAGTTGGCGCGGTAATAGGAGACCACACCCCAGCCGGCTGAAACGCGGCCCAGCTCCTCCAGGATGGCTCGCCGGTCGGCCGGGTCGTGGACGTGGTGCAGGAGGCGCATGCAAAAAACGGCTCCGAACGTCCCGGTCCGGAAGGGCAGGCCGTTCTTGGCGTCCGCCGCCAGTCCGGGCCGGCCGCTTGTCTCCATAGCCCGCCGGACCATCTCGATAGACAGATCCGCATTCATGGGGCGGGACCCGATCTCCGTCAGCAGGGGGGCGAAGCGGCCGTAACCGCAGGGCAGGTCGAGAATCAGGCCGGCCGAGGCCTCCGGGCCGGCGGCCCGGAAGTGGCGGCGGATGATGCGCCGCTCGCGGGCCTGGACCATCCGCTGATCCCAGCTCTTGTAGCGCCGGCTTTCGTAATCCCTGACTCCCTCGGTCGTGAACGGCGACTTGGCTGTCCCCAGGGGGCCGGCCGGCCCGGGCGCCGGAGCCGGCTTCGATTCAGCCGTCAAAACGGATTCTCCGTCGGGTAGGGCAGAGCGGCCGGACGATTGACGCCGATATCCTCGACCCCCAGCATCCGCAGGGCGGCGAAGAGGGTCCGCCCGGCCGGAGCGAAGGCCATGGCGGTGTGGTGGGGGAAGCGCTTCTCGATCAGGACATGGCGGTAGAAACGGCCCATCTCGCGGATGCCGACCACTCCGATGCCGCCGAAGGATTTGGGATCGAGATCCAGGACCTCGCCCTCGGCCACGTAGGATCGCAGGGTCGCGTCGGCCGCGCCCTGCAGACGGAAGAGGGTCACGTCACCGGGCCGGATGCGGCCTTCCAGGGTGCCGCGGGTGACGTCGGGCGCCTTCCCGGGCTCCTGGAGCCGGTGCATGATGAGCTGGTACTTGAGCCCGCCCCCGCCGACGAGGCAGCAGGAGGGCGTGTTGCCGCAGTGGAAGCCCATGAACAGGTCGGTCGGCTTGAAGCCGCGGAGGGCCTTTCCAGCGGACTTGATCATGTCGGCGGGCACCGTGTTGTTGATGTCGAGCAGTGTGGCGGGGAGGCCGGTGGCGCAGACGGCCATGTACTCGCTCAGGGCCCCGTAGATGTCCACCTCGCAGGCCACCGGGATGCCGCGGCCGGCCAGTCGCGAGTTGACGTAGCAGGGGACGAAGCCGAAGTACTTCTCGAAGGCCGGCCAGCACTTGTCGGCGAAGACGCCGTACTTCGAGGCGCCCAGGTTGGCTTTCATGAACTTCATCAGCCCGACCTCGAATTGGGCCAGCTTCTCCAGCAGGTCGGGGTAGGCGTTGCCCGCGCCAAGCTCCTGGGCCATGTCCCTGGCCACGGCCTTGATCTCGCGGGCTCCCTTGGCTTGCTGGAAGACGTCGTAGAGGTCCAGCTCGGAGTTCTCCATGACCTCCACCCCGAGGTCGTAGAGCGGCTTGATCGGGGCGTTGCAGGCCAAGAAATCCTGAGGCCGCGGGCCGAAGGCGAAGATCTTGAGCCCCTTGAGACCGAGCAGGACCCGGGCTGCGGGCAGAAAATCGGCGATCATGGCCGCCACCTCGGCGGCCGTGCCCACGGGATACTCAGGAATGTAGGGGCGGAGCTTGCGCAGGCCGATGTTGTAGGAGGCGTTGAGCATGCCGCAGTAGGCGTCGCCCCGGCCGTCGACGAGATCCTGGCACGTCTCCTCGGCCGCGGCGGCGAACATCACCGGGCCGCCGAAGCGCTGGGCCAGGATGGTCTCCGGTCCCTCGGGCCCGAAATTGCCCAGGTAGATGATCAAGGCGTTGATCCCGGCCGCCCGAAGCTTGTCGAAGGCTTCCAGGGCGTGGGCCTCGTTCTCGACGATGGTCGGGATCTCGGCGATCTTGAGACCGCGGGCCCGGCAGGCCTCGGCCACCGCCCGGCGGCGGCGGCGGGAGAGCTCGATGGGGAAGCAGTCGCGGCTGACGGCCACCAGGCCGAGCTTGATGGCGGGAATGTTGTTCATGACCTCTCCTTGGACTGTCCGTAATAGGCCTTGGGGCCGTGCTTTCTTTCGTGGTGCTTGCGCAGGACGTAAGCCGGCAGGGCGGGGGCGCGCGGATTAAGTTGCCGCGTGACCAGGGCCATGGAAGCGACCAGCTCGAGCGAGACGGCGTTGTGGACCGCCTCGCCGGGCGTCCGGCCCCAGGCGAAAGGCCCGTGGCTGGCGACCAGGACAGCCGGTAGGGCGGACGGGTCGAGCCGGGCGAAGCGCTCGACGATGACGGCGCCCGTGGCGGCCTCGTAATCGGCCTCGACTTCCGACTTGCGCGGCATGCGGGTCACGGGCACCGGCCCGGCGAAGTGATCGGCGTGGGTCGTGCCCAGGCAGGGGATGGGCATGCGGGCCTGGGCGAAGGCCGTGGCCGAAGGGCTGTGGGCATGGACGATGCCGCCGATGGCCGGGAAGGCCCGGTAGAGGGCCAAGTGGGTGGGCGTGTCGGAGGAAGGCCGCAGGTGGCCGCCGATGACCCGGCCGTCCAGGCCGACAAGGACCATGTCCTCCGATTTCATATCTTCGTAGCCGACGCCGCTGGGCTTGATGGCCACGAGACCGCGTTTGCGGTCGATGCCGCTGGCGTTGCCGAAAGTCAGGACGACCAGGCCGTGCCGGACGAGATCGAGGTTGGCCTTCCAGACGTCTCTTTTCAGCTTGTCCAACATGTCATTTTCCGGCCAGGACGCGGTCGCGGACGGCCAACAAGCTCTTCATCACCGGGAAGAGCGATCCGCTCCCGTCCTTCACTCCGAAGGCGTCGTGGAGCTTGCGATAGAGAGGATAGATCTCGTCGTAGACCGCGCGCCGAGCCGGGTCGGGCTTGTAGGAGCGGGCCTTGACCCCGCACATGGCGGTCTGGGCGGCGGCGAAATCCTTGTACCCGCCCGCGGCCGCGCCGGCCGCCACGGCCCCCGCGATGGCCGAGCCCAGGGCGCAGGTCTGGGCCGAGCGGGCCACCTTCATCTCCAATCCGGTGACGTCGGCATAGAGCTGCATGACCAGGGGGTTTTTCTCGGCGATGCCGCCGCAGTTGATCACCCGGTCGACGCGGACGCCGTACTCGCGCAGGCGCTCGATGATGGTCCGGGCGCCGAAGGCGGTGGCCTCGATCAGGGCCCGGTAGATCTCGGCCGGGCGGGTGTGGAGCGTCTGGCCGATGAGCAGGCCGGTCAGCCGCTGGTCGACCAGGATGGTCCGGTTGCCGTTGTTCCAGTCCAGGGCCAGCAGGCCGGACTGGCCCGGCTTGAGACGGGCGGCTTCCTTGGTCAGCGCCTCGTGCGAGCCGAGCCGGGGACCGCCCGGTTGGATGACGTCGACGAACCAGTTGAAGATGTCGCCCACGGCCGACTGGCCGGCCTCCAGGCCGAAGGCGCCCGGCAGGACCGAGCCGTCGACGATGCCGCATAGGCCCGGGATGTCGGCCAGGGGTTCGCCGCTCGGCCGGACGGCGATGTCGCAGGTGCTGGTGCCGACGATCTTGACCAGCGTCCCGGGGACGATGCCCGAGCCGACCGCGCCCAGGTGGGCGTCGAAAGCCCCGACGGCCACGGGTGTCTCTTCCGGCAGGCCGAGGGCTTGGGCCCAGGCCGGCGACAGGCCGCCGGCCGCGACGTCCGAGGTGACGGTTTGATCGTAGAGCCGCGGGCGCAATAAGCCCAGCTTGGGATCGAGCTTGGCCAGGAAGTCGGCCGCCGGCAGGCCGCCCCAACTGGCGTTGAACATGGCCTTATGGCCGGCGGCGCAGCGGCTCCGCTTGATGCGGTCGGGCCGCGTCTCGCCGACCAGGGCGGCCGGGATCCAGTCGCAGCACTCGACCCAGCTCCTCGCGGCGTCAAAGACGGCCGGATCGACCCGCAGGCAGTGGAGGATCTTGCTGAAGAACCATTCCGAGGAGTAGGTCCCGCCGCACTTGGCCAGGTACTCGGGGTGCTCCCGGGCGGCCAGGGCGGTGATCTCGGCCGCCTCGGCGAACCCGGTATGGTCTTTCCACAGCCAGGCCATGGCGTTGGGATTGCGGGCGAAGCGCTTGTCGAAGCAGAGCGGCATGCCGTCCTTGTCGACCGAGATGGGGGTGGAACCCGTGGTGTCCACGCCGATGCCGACGACCTGGTTGGGCCGGAAGGAGCGGTCCTTGCGGCGGGCTTGGGCCAGCGTCCGCTTGACCACGGTCTCGATGCCCAGCAGGTAGTCGGCCGGGTGCTGGCGGGCCAAGTCGGGGTGGCGGGCGTCCAGGACGATGCCGGCCTTGCCCGTGGGGTAGGGGAAGACCGAGGTGGCGACCTCGCGGCCGTTGCGGATGTCGACAAGCAGGGCCCGGACGGAATTCGTCCCGAAATCGAGCCCGAGGGCGTAGCGGGGCGTGTTCTTGGCCATGGAGCGCTCCTCAAGGGGGCCGCGGCCCCCGCGATTCCCGTCCATCATAATCCAGGCAGCCCGGCGGAATAAAGGGCCGGAGCTACCCGATCAGCTTCTTGGCCACCTTCTTGAACTTGTCGATGGCGAAGCCGATCTGCTCCAGGGTGTGGGCGGCGCTGATCTGAACCCGGATGCGCGACTGGCCCCGGGGCACGACCGGAAAATAAAAGCCGATGACGTAGATGCCCTCCTGCAGCAGCTCGTCGGCGAAGCGCTGCGAGAGCTGGGCGTCATTGGGCAGGTGGCCGAACAAGACCGGGACGATGGGGTGGATGCCGGGCACGATCTTGAAGCCGGCCTCCTCCATGCCCCGCCTGAAGAAAGCGGTGTTCGACATCAGCCGGTCACGAAGCTCCGTGGATTCGGTGACGATTTTCAGGACCTCCAGGGTGGCTCCGGCGATGCCCGGGGTCAGGGAGTTGGAGAAGATGTAAGGGCGCGAGCGCTGACGGAGGAACTCGATGATCGGGCGCCGGCCGGCGATACAGCCTCCAGATGCCCCGCCCATGGCCTTGCCGAAGGTGGTGACGATGAGATCGACCTTATCCATGACCCCGCAGTGCTCGTGGGTGCCGCGGCCGGTTGGGCCGACGAAGCCGGTGGCGTGCGAGTCGTCGACCATGACCAGGGCCTGGTATCTCTCGGCCAGGGCGCAGATCTTGTCGACCTGGGCGATGATGCCGTCCATGGAGAAGACGCCGTCGGTGACGATGAGCTTGAACTTGGCTCCCTCGGCCTCCTTCAGCTTGGCTTCCAGGTCGGCCATGTCGTTGTTCTTGTAGATGAACCTTTGGGCCCGGCACAGCCGGACCCCGTCGATGATCGAGGCGTGGTTGAGCTCGTCGGAAATGATGGCCGCGCGCTCGTCCAGGAGCGGCTCGAAGACGCCGCCGTTGGCGTCGAAGGCCGAGGAGTAGAGCAGGGCGTCCTCCATCCCCAGGAAATCGGCCATCCCCCGCTCGAGGTCTTTGTGCCCCTGCTGAGTGCCGCAGATGAAGCGGACCGAGGCCATGCCGTAGCCCCAGCGGAAGAAGGCGTAGTTGGCCGCGGCCATGACCCGCGGCTCATTGCACAGTCCGAGGTAGTTGTTGGCGCAGAAGTTGAGAACCTTGGGGCCGCCCTCGGTCTTGATCTCGACGCCCTGCTGGGTCGTCAGGACGCGCTCGCTCTTGTAGAGTCCTTCGGCCCTGATCCTGGCCAGCTCGGCTTCCAGGTGATCGGTGAAGCGCTTGTCCATGGGATGCTCCTCTTGTGAACACGGCATTATAGGACAGCCGGCGGCGCGGGGGAAGCCCGCGCCCCGGTCTTTTCTTCGGCCCGGCGCCGCGGCTGGCGGGCCGGTGTCGAGTGTGCTATAAATCGGGCGGCGGCCATGCGCATCACCCTGTCCGGCAACCTCAGCTATTGCTTCGGCGTCCGCAAGACCCTGACCCTGGTCGAGGACCTGCTGGCCCGCAACCCCGACCGGACCTATTACATGTACGGCGAGATCGTCCACAACGAGCTCGTCATCCGCGATCTGCGGCAGAAGGGACTTAGCATCATCCGCGACCTGACCCAGATCGGCCCCACGGGCAGCGTCATCATCCCCAGCCACGGGGCGCCGCTGCGGGTTTTCGAGGACCTGCGGACCCGCGGCATCGACGTCATTGACGCCACCTGTCCCATGGTCCGGCTGATCCACGAGAAGGCCCAAAGGCTGGAAGCCGGGGGGGCCGTCGTGGTCATCCTTGGCGATCCCCGCCACGACGAGGTCCGGGGCATCGCCGGCCACGTCAGCCGGGCCCTGGTCTTTCGCCGGCCGGAGGAAGTCACTCCGGACGCCTTGGCCGGCGTCCTGAAAGCCGGGGTGGTGGTCCAGTCGACTTTTATCCGGGAAGAGGCCCTGGCCATCCTGGAAGCCATCACGACGGTCGTGCCCGAGGTCGTCTTCGAGGACACCATCTGCCGGCCGACGTCCGAGCGTCAGGAGGAGGTCCGCCTCATGGCCGGCCGGCACGATTGCGTGCTGATCGTCGGCTCGCGCCGCAGCGCCAACACCCGCCATCTCTATGACCTGGCCGCCGGCGAGAACGGCTGCGTCCATTTCGTAGATGATCCCGAAGGGATCGTCGGGCTGCCCATCGCCGCGGACGCCACGGTCTTCATCGCCTCGGGCGCCTCGACCCCGATGTCCGCGGTCGAGAGGGCCGTCGAACTCATGCAGCGGCGGCCGATCCCTCCTCCGGCGGGGGAAGCCGAGGGAAAGAAGAATGGCTGAAGCATCCGCCTTCCCGGATTTCCTGGCCGGAGTCAAAGCCGAGGTCTCGGACATCCTGGACCGATATCTGGCCGCGGCCGGGCGCCGCTACCGGGCCATCAATGCCTGGGGCCCGGATTCGGCCGTCCGCCTGCGCGCCTTTGTCCGGACCGGCAAAATGCTCCGGGCCGGCATGGTCATGGTCGGCCACGCCGCGGCCGGCCGGCGGCCGGGTCCCGCGGCTCTGCGGGCGGGCACGGCGGTGGAGCTTATCCAGGCAGGCCTGCTCATCCACGACGACATCATCGACCGCGACCTGGTCCGGCGGGGCGGCCCTTCCCTTCACATCCAGTACGCCCGGTTGGGCCGCCGGTCCGGCGCCCTGGACGCGGGCCGCTTCGGGGAGGGGATGGGCATCTGCATCGGCGATATCGCCCTGTTCATGGGNNCGAGATTCTGGCCGGCCTGCCCGCGGCTCCGGCTCCGCGGGCGGAGATCCTGCGGCTGTGGTCGGACGACCTCTGCCGGGTCGGCCTGGCCCAGATGCAGGATCTCGCCTTCGGCCAGACCTTTCCCGACGCGACCGAGGCGGAGATCCGCCGCCTCTATATCAACAAGACGGGCCGCTACACCTTCTCGGCTCCTTTGCGGACGGGGGCCATCCTCGGCGGCGGCGGGGCCGGTCTGACGAAAAAGCTGGCCTGTCTGGGCGAGGTCCTGGGCCTGCTCTACCAGATGCGGGATGACGAGTTGGGGCTTTACGGCACGGCGGCGGCGCTCGGCAAGCCGGTCGGGTCGGACGTCCGCGAGGCCAAGCTGACCCTATTCATGCGCCGGCTCTTCGATCAGGCCGGGGCGGGAGACCGCCGCCGGCTGGCGGCGCTGTTCGGGAATCCGAAGCTCGACGCGGCCATGCTCCGCGAGGTGCGGGCCATCGCCGAGAGGAGCGGCGTCCGCGAGGAGATGAGGCGCGAGACGGCCCGGCTGCGGGTTCGGGCCGTCCGGATGATCGGCGATTTGGATGTCCCGTCCGCCTCGCGCCGCCGCCTTCTCTCGCTCCTCGACTACGTCGTCGAGCGCGACCGATAAATAGGGGTACAGTCTACGTAAATCCCTATTTCCCGGGACAATCGGCTTGGCTTTTTCTCCCGATCACTCGTTTGTCCACCCCTCCATGTCCCGTTTCGTCTTGGACACGCGGCGGCCGTAGAAACGCGCCGGCAAGGATCGGACGAGGCCCGCGATGACGGCCAGATGGCCGGCGAAGCGGTGATAGGCCCTCCAGTCGCGGCAACGATCGATCAGCGCCTCTGGCCGGCTGCTGGTGATCCTTCATATCGCCTTAGAAATTCGGCCGCCGTCTCGATCGGGATTCCTTGATAGGTTTTCAAGGCAAGCAGATGACGGTCCCCGCTGATGATTGCTTCGACTGAGCCTGCCGCCGCCGCCGCCAGGAACTCGTCGTCCGAATGATCGGCCCCGATCACCGCGGGCACCGCGTCGACCCGTACGGCCTCGACCAACGGCAGGATGACTTCGTCGAGCAGGCCTCGGATCTCTGCTTTGGTCAGCTTGAACTTGGGATAGGCCAGGACCCGGATATATTCCTGAAGAATGGCGCGAGTTGCGATGATCTGCAGCCGCCCTTGAGCGCCGAGCTCGATGAGGCGCCCGGGGACTCCGCCGAAGAGCAGGCCGGAGACAAGGACATTGGTATCGACGACGATCCGGGCGGGGGAGCCGGTCACTTCTTGCGGGACCAAGCCACGGCGTCTTCGACATCCTTGTCGGTCAGTCCGAGCGCCGCGGCTTTGCGGCGGACCTGCCCGAGAACCGACTCGGATGCGGAGGTGATCTGGACGGGGTCCAGGACAATCTTGCCTTCTTGGACTTCGGCCTGGAAGTATTCCACCCCTTCGAATTTTTCCATGACCTTTTTCGGGAGCGTGATCTGGTTTTTATAAGTTCGTTTGCAGAGCAAGGCGGTTATCCTCCGGCGAATCCATGTTAACGCCAAGGCGCATTGTTGTCAAGAAGTAAGGATACATTACCAAATTAAGGGGACGGAGGTAAAGCCAGGCGAATCTGAATTCTAGCGGGCGAGGAAGCGGCTGTACCGGGCGGCCGCCTCATCGATCAACGCCCGGATGCCTTTGTCGGGCCGCTCGAAGAAATCCAAAGTCGGAGCTGCGGCTACGGCCGCTTTCTTCCACGTCCCGATGATGCGCCCGTTCACGACCATGATGGGGCGGAAGATGCCGTTGCTGGAAACGGCCTTAGGCCGGCTTCCATGGGGCAGGGATGCCCGGCGGTCCTTGTATCCGATGAGGAATTCATCGAAAGCGGGCAGCAGACAGGCCGAATCCGGGTCGGAGGGGGAGACCGACAAACCGCCGGAAAACCAGTAGGTCGCGGAGACGACTGTCTCCGAGCGAAGATCCCGTTTTACGGACTCCAAGGCCTGCCGCGCCTGGCCGACAGGCAGGCCCGACCACCAGATGAAATCCTGCAGAGTGGCGGGACCGTGACCCGCAAAATATCGGATAGCCAGCCTGGCCAGGGCTTCTTCCTTGGGCAGGACGTCGGCTCGAGGCACCCATTCATCGAGCAGGGCGAACGTCGGCTTGCCGTTTTTCATCGCCCCGCTGCAGATGAGACCGGCGGCCTCCGCGTAAAGAAAGAGATGGGAGGCCAGGCCGTCCGCAGTGGCGATCTTCGCTCTTCCCAGCGCGGCGATCAGGTCTTCGCGGGTCAGGTGGGCGCCGCCGCGAAGCGCCTTCTCCAGCACGGCGAAGCTCTTTGTCAGGACAGAGGGCTCCAGTCCCAATTGTTTGTGCCGGGCCTTCATGGCTCCCAGAATCTGCGGCGCCGTGAGCGCGAGCATCCAGCGGATGTCAGCGGCCGCGGCGAAATGCCAAGTCGGCCGGAGGAGATGCGTCCGGATGATCGCCCCGCGGTCGACCGCGGCCTCGATGGTCCCGACGGTGGAGCAGGGGAGGCGGACGCCGATGGCCCAAAGCGCCATGGGTAGGTCTTGGGCTTGCACGGCGCCTAACCGACCGACGATGTCTTTCGCGGTCTTCAGCCTCGTCCCGGCGATCTGCTGGCCGGCAAGCCGAAGGCGGGCGATATCGAAGGATCTCAAGCGAAACTTGGCCCGGCTTAGAGTCCCATCTCCTTGATGATGTTGGTCGCGCCGGAGAACTTGTCCGTCACCCAGAGCACGTAGCGGATGTCGACGCTGATCGAGCGCTGGTACTCGGGGATGATGTAGTAGTCGCCGACGACGCTCTCGTAGGACATGTCGAAGATGATCCCGATCTGCTCGCCCTTGGCGTTGAAGGTGGGGGAGCCGGAGTTGCCGCCGGTGACGTTGGTCGTGTTCATGAAGCAGGCCACGATGTCGCCCAGGGCCTTGTCACCGTAGCGGCCAAAGTCCTTGGCCTTCCACATTTGCTTGACCTTGGCCGG
This sequence comes from Candidatus Aminicenantes bacterium UBA4085, assembly GCA_002383325.1. Classification (GTDB taxonomy): domain Bacteria; phylum Acidobacteriota; class Aminicenantia; order Aminicenantales; family UBA4085; genus UBA4085. Next base: position 49,174 of record DFYJ01000144.1, on the reverse strand, counting down.
GACCGCGAACGGAAGCTCCCCCGTGTCCTTGTCGATGACGCCCCGCAGCGTCGTCATGGGTGTGTACTGGACCGCGTCCTTGGGCGAATAGCCCATGACCGGCCCGTAGGTGAAGCGGATGGTGCCGTTGGCGTCGGGGGGATAGGTGCCCTTCTTCATCTCCAGAATGGCCGCTTCATAGGCCATCTTGAGGTCGGCGCCTTCGCGGCCGAATCCCTTGCTCTCCTCGCGGATGACCATGGCTTCCGCTTCCATGGCCGCGGCCAGCTTGAGGAACGGATCGTCGGCCGCCGCCAGCTGGGCTGGCTTCCAGCCGAGGACCTCGAGCCGCTTCGGGGCGTCACCCAGCTTCGTCGCGGCGTACATGGCATCGACCCGGGCGGCGACATCGGCGTCCGTCCCGGCCACCAGAGCCCGCAGGCTGGGCGGCCACTGGGCCGCGTCCGGCCGGGTCGCTTTCAGCCGCTTGAGGGTCCACTTCAGGAGCTCGCGGTCGGTCCCGAAGACATAGCCGCGCTCGGCCAGGGGGATGTTCTGGCGCAGGGCCGAGAGATTGCGATCCTGGTAGGCCGCCTCGCGGTCCTTGTCCTTCTTCTGCAGCTCCGGGACCGCCCGGACCAGGGTGTAAGCCTGGCTCAAGATGGTCGATCCGCCCAGGACGCCGTTCAGCGCCGCGCTTCGATCGGCGAAAGCCTTCTGCCGCACGAGGTAGGCATCGAGGTCGGCCGCGACCCGGCCGTACTTGACGATTCGGGCGGGATCGGCCGCGATCCAGTCGAGGAGGACCTTCTCCTGCTCGGCCTTGCGGGCGATGAGGTCGAATTTCTGCAGTCCCTCCAGCTTGCCCTGGGTGTTCTTGAGCCCGTTGTAGAGGCCCTTGACCCGGGAGGCATAGCGGATCTCGACCTCCTTGTCGGCCTTGCCGGCCGCCTCATAGAACGCGATCAAATCCTGGGTGTCTTTGATCCGCTGGCCCATCGAATCCATGTCGCTCTTCAGCTCGCCGAGGGCGTAATTGCGGTAAGTCCGGCCGGGGTAGCCCATGACGAAGGTGAAGTCGCCTTCCTTGTAGCCGTCCAGCGAGGGCTTGAGCCAGACTTTGGGCCGGTAGGGGACGTTGGCCGGACTGAAGGCGGCCGCCGTCCCGTCCGGGGCCACATAGGCCCTCAGGAAGGAGAAGTCGCAGGTGTGGCGCGGCCACATCCAGTTGTCGACCTCGCCGCCGAAGTTGCCTAGGGCCTGGGGCGGGGCGTAGACCAAGCGCACGTCGCGGATCTGCTTAAAGGTGTAGAGGTAGTAAGCGTTGCCGCTGTACATCGAGGCGAATGTGCAGCGCAGGTCGGGGCCGCCCTTCTCGCCGGCGGCGATGAGGTCTTTCTGGGCCTTGTCCAGGGCGTCGTAGCGCTGGCGCGGGGTCATTTTGGGCTTGAAGTAGGCGTTGACCTTGGCCGTGACGTCCTCGTAGCCGAGAAGCACGCCGGCCGTGTAGCCCTGGGCCTGGATCTCCTTTCCGAGCACCGGGGCCAGGAAGCCGTTCTCGATGTAATCGTTTTCCTTGCTGGAGGCCCGCTGGATGGCGCCGTAGGCCACATGGTGGTTGGTCAGAATGAGGCCGTCCGGGGAGACGAACTCCCCGGTGCCGCCGCCGAGGTTGACCACGGCGCTCATGAGGCCGGTGCCGTCCTTCTTGAACAGGTCGCCTGGATCCATCTGCAGGCCGAGGGCCTTGAGATTGAGATCCTTCATTTGGTGGGGCATCCACATGCCTTCGTCGGCCCGTCCCAGGAAGGCAATAGCCAGGACGAGTCCGAGGACGGCGAGTCCCTTCTTTTTGGTCAGCTTCATGACGGCCTCCGGAGTGAGATTGGGCGTTGGGGCGAACAAGAGCCCCGCGGCCCCCTATTCTAGAACGGATCAGCCGGCCCCGTCCACAAGACTTCACCCCATCGGGCTGCTCAGAGGCCTGGATCGAGGCTGTCGGACCGCCACACTAACGTCCTTGCGAGGATGAATGCGACCATAACAAGATATATCTTTAAATAATCAACTATTTACATTCCGCAGGCAAACGGGTATCATCCGGCGCCGTTTGAAATAAATAAGATATATCGCCATGAAAATTCGCCTTATAAAACGGGCCGGGATCGGGGTGTTTCTCGCGGGATCGTTCCTGTCCCTGCCGGCAGCTTTATTGCCGCTTCCGGCGGATTCCGCCGGACCGCGCATCCTGTCCGCCGACCGCCGCCTGGCGCTCTACAGTCTCAACAGCCGCAAGTCGATCGACGTCGAGTACTGCCAGGCCGGGTACTACGACCCCGAGGCCCTGTCGGCCATCGATCACCTCCTCCGAGACCCCATCAACGGCGACGTCCGGGGGATCGATCCCAAGCTGCTCGACCTGCTCTACGAGCTGCACGAGAAGGTCGGGGGGAAGGCGCCCTTCACCGTCCTTTGCGGCTACCGATCTCCAAGAACCAACGCTTCCCTGCGGGAATTCAACAAAGCCGTGGCCGAGCAGAGCCTGCATATGCAGGGGAAAGCGGTCGACATCCGCCTGCCCGGCGTCCCCCTGGCCGCTCTCCGCACGGCGGCCCTGGAGCTCAAATCCGGCGGAGTCGGCTACTACCCCAGGTCCGGCTTCCTCCACGTCGACGTGGGCCCCGTCCGCAGCTGGTGACGGTGCTTCGCCCGCGGCTATCGTCCTTCCCCCCGCCCGCTACGGGCGACAGACGACTGAATTCGGGAATTGCGTATACTGTCCCCCTATTTCTTGTCTGGTGGATCCGGCGGCAGCGGCGGCAAGCCGGCCATGGCTCGGGCCAGGGTCCTATCCCGGCCGTAAATGTCCTTGCGGAACTGGAATGCGCCCGTCTCGTCGCGCCAAGCCGTCAGATAAAGGATGTAAATGGGGACGGGCCTGGGAATCAGGACCTCCCGGCTCGCCCCGGTCTTGATAGCCGCCAGGATTCCCTCCCTGGTCCAGGCGGGATCGTCCCGCAAGAGCTCCACAGCCAGGTCCAGGGGGCGGGCGATCCGGATGCAGCCGTGGCTGAAAGACCGCGAGGCCCGGTCGAAGAGATAGCGCAGGGGCGTGTCGTGCAGGTAGATGGCCCAGGGATTGGGGAACATGAAGGCCAGCCGGCCGAGTGAGTTCACCGGTCCGGGGGCCTGCCGCACCCGGTAGGGGAATGTCTCCTCGCTGAGCGATGACCAGTCCAGAGCGGCCGGATCGATCTCGGCCGCATCCTCTCCCCAGTGGGCCAACAGCTTGTAGCCGAGGCGGCTGAGGTATTCGGCGTCGGCCCGGGCGTTTTCCAGAATTTCGGTCGAGGCGATCGTGGGCGGGACATTCCAGGCCGGATTGATCTCGATGGTGGTCATGATCTCGTCGAAAACCGGTGTCCGGTTCGCGGCCTTTCCGACCACGACCGGCATCTCAAGGATGGTCCGTCCCCCCTCGATCATCCGAAGCCGGAAATCGGCCGCGTTGACCACGATATAGCGGGGCCCGAAGTCGCGCGGCAGCCAGCGCCAGCGCTCCAGGTTGACCTTGACCTGGGCCAAGCGCTCTTCGGCTGTGACGTTCAGGACGGCTTGGGTCTCGAGGCCGGTGACGCCGTCCACAGCCAGGCCGTGGCGGGCCTGGAAGCGGCGAACGGCCGCCGCCACCGATTCATCGTAGAGATAGGCCGAGCCGGGCGCCCTCAGGGGATCCGAAGGAGCCAGTTCCCCGCTCGCCTCCAGTCGCTCGCGAAGGGCTTTGACCATCGGGCCGGCGGTTCCGGGACGGATCGAGGGTCCGGGTGGAACGGCCGGCCAGCCGCCGCGGGCGATAGCGTCCTCGCACCAGCGCAGGGCCTCCCGCAGCCCCGCGTACTCCGGTCCGCTCGGCCGCCGGACCGCCAAGGCTCCGGTCAGGCCGGCGTCTTCGACGGCCGCGCGCAGGGCTTCCGCCGGATCCGGCCGGAGCACCTGGATGAACCATTCCGGCTCGACCTCCGCCGGATCGACCATCCCGGAGGCCGTGCGGGAGGCCAGGAGGAGGTAGGCGTCGCTGGCCAGGAGATCAAAATCGGCCAGTTTCAGGGGAATATCGAACCAGGCGCCCAGCCCGTCCGCGTCCAGGCCCGCCAGGGCCGAACGGAGGCCGCCCAGGTGACAGGCTTCGCCGTCCAGGCCGTCCGCCCGGGCTTCGCCCAGGAGGCCGAGCAGCTCCTTGACGGCGGGCACGGGAGCTCCGTCCCTCGTCCAGACCGGATTATAAAGCCTTCCTTCGTAGAACCGGCGCAAGGCATCTGCTTTCCCCAGGATCTCGCCGTGGCAGACCAGCCCCCGGGAAGGGGCGGCTGCCGCCAGACGGTCACGGATGATCCCGGCGATTTCGCTCCGGCTGGAGGCCGGCGCGAAAGGAGGTGGGATTTGCCCGGCCAGGACGGCGGCGGCCAGGAAAATCTCTTTTATCCCGTGGGGGATGGGCAGATGCAACGATGACCCTCCCTGACCCGATTTTCCCCAACCGGCCGGGATTGTCAAGGGCCGAGGCCGGATCCGCTTGACGTCTTGACATAGCCCCCTTTCTTTCATATCGTGGAGGCAAGTCTGATCAAGCGAAGGAGAGATCCATGAAAAAGCTCGTCGGTGTAGCGGCCCTGCTGTTGGTTGTCGCCGTCGCGGCGTATCCGTCCCAGCTGTCCTTCAAGGTCAGCTACGGCGTTTCCATGATCGGCCTCAACGGCAGCGACTACAACAAGGGCGCCGATTCCTACATGAAGTATATCAACGACACTTACTCCGACGTTGTGGGAGAAATGGGTAAATTGTCGTTCACGCCCGTCTTCTTCCAGGGCGAGATGATCTTCAGCTTCACGCCGTCCCTCGGCGCGGGATTCGGGGCCAGCTATTTCTCGGCGAGCCGCACGGACGCGCTGAGCTACATGGCTCTTGTGACCAATGAGCTCACCTACGAGCCCAAGCTGTCCGCGCTTTCGATCTTCATGAACTTCCACTACTTCCTGCCGATGGGCAGCCGGATGAAGCTGGACATCTACGCCGGGCCGGTCCTGGCTTTCGGATCGTTTTCGTACGCGCACTCGGATGCGTGGCTCCTTTGGGATTTTGAAGACACCTTCAAAGCGAACGGCACCGCTTTCGGCTTCCAGACGGGATTGGGTTTCGACATCCAGCTGGCCAGTAAGGTCTCGCTGGTCTTCGACGTTCTTTACCGCTTCGCTCCCTGGGGCAATGTCCACGGGACCTTCACGGAAGAAGGCTGGATTCTAATCTGGGATGTCGACGAAGTGTGGGATGATTTGACCTTCTGGACAGGCCATGACGAGGATGGTGACTGGTTCGTGTTCGCTGAGGATGAGCCCACCGGGTACGATACCGTCAAGAAGTCCAAGTTCGACTTGGGCGGCTTGTCGGCCACCATCGGCATTAAGATCAACCTCTTCTGACGGACGTTCGGGAGCCGCGGGCCCCGTTCCCTGCATCCCCTTTTCGGGGCTGAGGGCACGGGGCCTTTCTTATGTCTTGAAGACAGGGGGCGGATCGTTTATCATCGGGCTTCTTTCGAGGAGCCTCCATGCGCACAAGACCGTCCCGCGTCTTCGGGCTGATCCTTCTGGCCGCCTCCCTGGCCGCCGCCGCTTCCGGCCCAGGCCTTCCCGATCAGAGCGTGTCCTTCGCTCCTGGCTCCGTCCCGCCTCGCCGGGCGCGGGATCTCCGGGTCGACAATTTCATCCTCCTCATCCCCGACGGCATGGGTATTGCCCAGACGACGCTGGGGCGCTGGTACAAGTTCGTCAAGACCGGCGAGAACCGGCTGTCCTTCGACGACCTGGCCTGCGGCTTGGTCCGGACCTACTGGGCGACCGGACTGATCACGGATTCGGCGCCGGCGGCCTCGGCCATGGCCACAGGCTTCAAGACCTCGGCCGGCGCGGTCTCGCTGCGTCCCGGCAAGGTCTCCATGCCCGGTGTCCAGCCCCTGGCCGAAGCGGAGGCCTTCACCCCCGTAGCCACCGTTCTTGAGGCGGCCCAGGCCCGCGGCCTGGCCACCGGCCTCGTCGTGACCAGCGAGTTCCCGCACGCCACGCCGGCCGGCTTCTCCAGCCACCACAGCCAGAGAAGCGCCCTGGAGATCCTGGCCGAGCAGCAGGTCTATCTTGGCCTGGACGTGGTTCTGGGGGGCGGCCGCAAGTACCTTGACCCCAAGATCCGCAAGGACGGGGAGGACCTGGTCCGGGTCCTCGCGGAGCGCGGCTACCGTTACGTGACGGACTCGGCCGGACTGGCGGATGCCCCGCCCGGACGGTTGTGGGGCGCCTTCGCCGAGGCCGGTATGTCGCGCGACCTGGACCGCGATCCCGCCAAGGAGCCCTCGCTGGAGGCCATGACCCGCAAGGCCCTGAACATCCTGTCACGGTCCAAGAAGGGTTTCTTCCTCATGGTGGAGGGCAGCCAGGTGGACTGGGGCGCCCACGCCAACGATCCCGTCGGCACGGCCACGGAGATCCTGGCCTTCGATCGGGCCGCGGCCGCCGCGCTCGAGTTCGCCCGGCGAAACGGCCGGACGGCCGTGTTGATCGCCGCCGACCACAGCACGGGCGGGATGAGCATCGGCAATCCCGACGTCGGCGACCTGCCCCTGGAGCGTTTTGCCGAGGCCATGCGCCGGCCCAAGGCCACTCCGACCCGGGCCGCCGAGACGATCCTGGACGATCCCCGGGCCGGCCTCGATCGGGCCCGGCTGATCGCGGCCGAGCTGCTCGGAATCGACGATTGGAAGCCGGCCGAGATCCCCGGACTGGAGGGGGTCGTCAAGGAGAGGAATTTCAAGAAGCTGGAGCTCTTCCTGGGCCAGGCCCTGTCGCGCCGGGCCGGCCTCGGCTGGGTCTTCACCGGCCACGGCGGCGAGGATGTGGCCCTCTATGGATTCCATCCGCGGGGGCTGCGCCCCGAGGGAGTGATCCAGAACACCGATATCGCGCTCTACATCCAGGCCTGCCTGGGCCTCGACCTGCGCGGCCAGACCGCCGAGCGCTTCCTCCGGGCGGATGAAGCCTTCCGGACATCGGGGGCGAAGCTGTCCGTCGACGCATCCGAGCCGATGAATCCCGTCCTGGTCGCCTCGGTCCGGGGAAGGACGCTGCGGCTTCCGGCCGGCAAGAGCCTGGCGTCCTTGGACGGAAAGCCGATCGAGCTCGGCGGAGTGGTCGTCTGCATCGTCGCTTTCGGAAGCGCGGCGGCGGCCGAAACACGGTCCTGGTTCGTGCCGCGCCGGGCCGGCACCCTTCTGGATTAGGGCTGCTTCTTCGGCTTCTGGATGAGCTGGGTCACCCCGCCGATGATCTTGGGCGCCCTCTTGTGCTCGTCCATCGTCATCTGGCCGGAGGGCAGGATCTTGAAGCTGGCGTCCTCGTAGATCATGGCATCGCCCCGGCCCTTCTCGTTGATCTCCAGGATGCAGACCAGGACCTCGACGCCGGTGGACGGCCTCTGCATCGTGCCCATCTCGAAGCGCCCGTTTTCGCCGATAAGCTCGATCTTCAGGCCCTTGTCCGTCTTGTACTCGTGGGCGGCATGGAAATCGATCCTCAGGCCGCGGCCGCTGGTGATCTGCAGCGAGCCCTTCTTCATCGAACGGAAGACCTCGTGGAAGCCCGTCTCACCCCGCTCCGTGAAGGCCTTGGCCAGGGCGGAGATCTCTTCGACGGTTGAATAGGACAGGATCTCGATGTTCACGGTCTGGACCGGGTCGGTCAGGCCGCCGCTCAGGTAGCGGCCGCGGAACTTGACCTGAGCCGAGGAGGGTAGGACCAGGACGGCCACGGCGAGGACCATCAGCAGGATGATCGGGAGGGAACGGCGTAGGAAGGGCATGACTATCTCCTTGCAGGCAGGGGGACATGCAACGATCCTTCCCCCGTGCCCCTTCATCGTAAGCCCCGTCCGGGGCGGTGTCAAGGCCGCCGCCGACCGAGGTCGATTACTTTTTTGGGCTTTTCGATTATATTAGGATGACCTTCATCCCAGATCGAGGAGTCGCCATGTCCCATCGCTCCATCGGATCCATCGTCCTCCTCTTCGCCGCCGCCCTGGCCGCGGCCGCCTGCGCTTCCAAGCCCGTCTCCGACTACCCGGTCGCGGACGTCCCCCTGACCTCCGTCAAGCTGGACGGCGGCTTCTGGGGGGGGCGCCAGGCCACGGACATCGCCGTGAGCATCGACCACCAGATGAAGCAGAACGAGCTGACCGGGCGGATCAAGAACTTTGAGTTGGCGGCCGCGGCTCTGCGCGGCGAGACGGGCGGCAAGTTCGCCAGCCGCTACGCCTTCGACGACTCCGATGTCTACAAGACCATCGAAGCCGCCGCCTACGTCCTGATGCTCAAGCCGAACCCCGAGCTGGACAAGAAGCTGGACGAGTGGATCGCCAAGATCGCCGCCGCGCAAGAGCCCGACGGCTACCTCTACACGGCCCGGACCATCGACCCCAAGAAGCCCCACGCCATGGCCGGGCCGGAGCGCTGGGTCAACCTCAAGGACAGCCACGAGCTCTACAACATGGGCCATCTCTACGAAGCGGCCGTGGCGCACCGCCAGGCCACCGGCAAGCGGAATCTCTTCGACGTGGCCGTCAAGAGCGCCGACTTCATCGCCAAGACCTTCGGCCCCGGGGAAAAGCAGGTCCATCGCGTCCCGGGGCACGAGGAGATCGAGCTGGGGCTGGTCAAGCTCTACCGTGCCACCGGCAAGGCCAAGTACCTTGAGCTGGCCCGCTACTTCATCGACCAGCGGGGCATCGCGGCCGGGCACGAGCTCTACGGCGAGTACGCCCAGGATCACAAGCCCGTCCGGGAGCAGACCGAGGCGGTCGGCCACGCCGTCCGGGCGGCCTACCTCTACTCGGGCATGGCCGATGTGGCGGCCCTGACCGGAGACGCCGGCCTGGTCGCCGCTCTGGACGCGATCTGGGAGGACGTTGTCGGCAAGAAGCTTTACCTGACCGGCGGCATCGGCGCGGCCGGGGGGTGGGAAGGCTTCGGCCCGGCCTACGACCTGCCCAACCCGAGCGGATACGCCGAGACCTGCGCCACCATTGCCTACGCCTTGTGGAACTATCGCATGTTCCGGACCAAGGCCGACGGCAAGTACATGGACCTCTTCGAGCGGGCCGCCTTCAATGCCTTCCTGTCGGGGGCGGGGATGAGCGGCGACCTCTACTTCTATCCCAATCCGCTGGCTTCCTTCGGCCAGCACGAGCGGACGCCCTGGTTCGGCTGCGCCTGCTGCCCGCCCAACGTGGCCCGCTTCATCGCCGAGATGGGCGGCTTCGTCTACGGAACGGCGGGGGACAAAGTCTACGTCAACCTCTACGCTTCGGGCACGGCTTCCGTCAAGACCGCGGCCGGAGCTGTGGCCTTCGAGCAGAAAACCGATTACCCCTGGTCGGGGGGTATCATGCTCAAGATCGGCCCGACCGCGCCGGCCAAGCTGACGATCCTGCTCCGGGTGCCGGGCTGGGCCCAAGGCCGGCCCATGCCGAGCGATCTTTACCGCTATGCCGATCCATCCTCCGATCCGGTCACGATCAAGGTCAACGGTGAGCCTGTCGAGGCGGCGATCGAGAAGGGCTATGCCGCCCTGACCCGCGAATGGAAGGCCGGCGACACAATCGACCTGCGCCTGCCCATGCCGGTGCGGCGGGTCCTGGCCCACGAGGCCGTCAAGTCCGACATCGGCCGGGTGGCGGTCGAGCGCGGGCCGCTGGTCTACTGCGCCGAGGGCATCGACCATGGCGGCCGGGCGGCCGGGCTGGTCCTGGACGATGCGGCCGTTCTGACCCCGGAGCCGAAGCCGGACCTGCTGAACGGGCTGATGGTCATCACCGGCCCGGCGGTCGCCATGGAGATCAAGAAGGGACAAGCGACGGCCCGGCCGCAGCCGCTGACTCTGATCCCCTACTACGCCTGGGCCCACCGCGGCCGGGGCGAGATGGAGGTCTGGATCGCCCGCGAGCCCGGCAAGGCCCGCCCGTCACCCGAGCCCGGACTTTCGGCCCAAGCCCAGGCCGCCGCCTCCGAGGGCGCCCAGAGGCTCAAGGGCATCAACGACCAATATGACCCCGAGCGGTCCGACGACTCGGTCGGCTACATGCATTGGTGGCCGAAGAAGGGGACCGCGGAGTGGGTCGAGTACGACTTCGTGAAGCCGGTTCGGCTGTCGGAGACCTCGGTCTACTGGTTCGACGACACGGGCGGCGGCGAGTGCCGGGTGCCGGCCGAGTGGCGGGCCTTCTACAAGGTTGGGCCCACCTGGGTCCCGGTCAAGGCCAGAGACGCCTACGGTACGGCCAAGGATGCCTACAACACCGTCCGCTTCGCCCCCGTCACGACGACCGGGCTGCGGCTGGAGATCAAGCTGCCGGAGAAGTTCTCGGCCGGGATCCAGGAGTGGAAGGTCAAGTGATGAGAAAGGCGCTCGGGCCGGCGGCGCTCATGTTCCTCATCGCGGCGGGGGGAGCGTATGGGCAGGCCCGGAGGGCAACCCCGAAGGCGACGATCGAGGCCGGGGCGCTCCGGACGCCGATCTCCAAGTACATTTACGGCCAGTTCATCGAGCACTTGGGCCGCTGCATCTACGGCGGCATTTGGGCCGAGATGCTGGAGGACCGCAAGTTCTTCCATCCGGTCGGGGCCAAGGACTCGCCCTGGGAAGCCGTGGGCGAAGCGCGCAACGTGCGCATGAATCCCATCCTGCCGTATGTCGGCGTTCAGGCGCCTGAGATCCGGCTGAAGGGCGACGGCGCGCCCGGCGGCATCGTCCAGAAAGGCCTGGGTGTGGTGGCCGGCAAGTCCTACGTCGGAAGGATCGTCCTGGCCGCCGATCCCGGGGCCGTGCCGATCGAAGTCAGCCTGATCTGGGGTCCGGGGCCGGACGATCGACAGGCGGTCGAGCTGCGCGGCCCGAAGGGCGATTACGCGACCCTGCCCTTGGCTTTCACGGCCGCCGCTTCGAGCGATCAGGCCGGTCTGCAGATCATCAGCCGCGGCCGGGAAGCCTTCCGGATCGGGGCGGTCTCGCTGATGCCGGCCGACAATGTCGAGGGCTTCCGTCCGGATGTCCTGGCCCTGCTCAAGGAGCTCGACTCGCCCGTATACCGCTGGCCCGGCGGCAATTTCGTCAGCGGCTACGATTGGCGGGACGGCCTGGGCGAGCGCGATACGCGTCCGCCGCGCAAAAATCCGGCTTGGCTGGGGGTCGAGTCCAACGACGTCGGGCTGCACGAGTTCCTGCGCCTGTGCGAGATCCTCGGGACGGAGCCGTACATTGCCGTCAACAGCGGCCAGGGCAGCGAGACGATGGCCGCCGACGAAGTCGAGTACGTCAACGGTCCGGCCGACGCGCCCATGGGGCGGCTGCGGGCTGCGAACGGGCATCCGGCGCCCTGGAAGGTCCGGTTCTGGTCCATCGGCAACGAGATGTACGGAGACTGGCAGCTCGGCCATATGCCGCTCGCCGACTACGCCCTCAAGCACAACCGCTTCGCCAACCGGATGTGGGTCGAGGACCCGGCCGTCAAGCTGATCGGAGTAGGCGCCATTGGTGCATGGAGCGAGGGGATGCTCAAGGAAAGCGCCCGCTTCATGGACTTCATGAGCGAGCACTTCTATGTCCAGTCCCGGTCCGGCTTGCTCGACCACGTCAGCCAGATGCCCCGCGAGATCAAGCGTATTGCCGACGCTCATCGCGCCTACCGCAAGTCGATCCCGGCCCTCAAGGACAAGCCGATCCCGGTCGCCCTGGACGAGTGGAACTACTGGTATGGACCGCATCTCTACGGCGAGCTGGGCACGCAATACTTTCTCAAAGATGCCCTGGGGGTCGCGGCCGGTCTGCACGAGTTCTTCCGCAACTCCGACCTCTTCATCATGGCCAACTACGCCCAGACCGTGAACGTCATCGGGGCCATCAAGACATCCAAGACGGCGGCGGTGCTGGACTCGACCGGCGTCGTGCTCAAGCTCTATCGGAATCATTTCGGCTCCATCCCGGTCCGGGTCTCGGGAGCCCCCGAGCCGCTCGACGTGGCGGCCGCCTGGAAGGACGCCAAGAAGAAGATTCTGACGGTGGCTGTGGTCAATCCGACCAAGACGGCCCAAAAGCTGCCCCTGACGCTCAAGGGCTTCAAGCCGGCCAAGACCGTCGCGAAGTACATCATCACCGGGGCGGACGAGCTGGCCTGCAACGTGCCGGGCCGGGAGCCGGGGGTCAGGATCACCGAGCTCACCGACGTCCCCATGGCCGACAGCCTGAGCCTGCCTCCGATGAGCATCGTTTTATACGAGATAGGGGTCAGGTCTTAAGATTCAAGTTTTCTCTTTCTCTTGACGCTTTATTGTAAAGAGCGACGCTAAATGTCGCGAGATATCTTGAATCTTAAGACCTGACCCCTGTCCGTTTTGCGGCCTTGGGGGGGCTGTGTTATCCTTTTGCGATTACCGATGAGTGATTTGGCCAGACAGACTGACGCTCCCCGTCCCAAAGGGCTTCTGCGCTTCTGGCTGCCCCTGGAGGCGACTTGGCTGATGATGGCGGCCGAGGGCCCCTTTCTGGCCGCGGTCATCGCCCGGCTGGCCGCTCCCAAGGAGAACCTGGCCGCTTTCGGAGTCGTCACGTCCCTGGCTTGGATTGTCGAGGCGCCCATCGTCATGATGCTGTCCGCCTCCAACGCCCTCTGCCGCGACGGCGCCGCCTATCGCAAGATGCGCCGCTTCTCCTTCACCTTGAACGCTCTGGTGACCGTAGTGATGGCCGTCCTTGTCACTCCGCCCGCCTTCAGCTTCATCGCCCGCCGCGCCATGGGCCTGCCGGCCGACGTGGCCTCCCTGGCCGGCGGCTCGATCCTCTTCCTGGTCTTGTGGCCCGGGGCCATCGGCTACCGGCGCTTCTACCAGGGCATCCTCATACGCGACGGCCGCCCGCATGCGGTCACTTGGGGAACGGTTGTCCGCCTCGTGACCATGGCCGCCACAGGCCTCCTGTTGGCCCTGGTCCTGCGCCTTCCGGGAGCCAGCGTCGGCGCGGGCGCCCTGGGCGTCGGCGTCCTGGCCGAAGCCGCCGCCAGCCGGCTCATGGCCCGCCGCTCCGTCCGGTTCCTCAAGCGGCAGCGCGACGAGGACTCTCCCTTCGGCTCGGCCCTGACCCGCGCCGCCATCCGCAAGTTCTACTTCCCCCTGGCCCTGACGTCACTCCTGTCGTTCTTCATCAACCCGATGACCACGTTCTTCCTAGCCCGCGGCCGCAACCCGATCGAGTCGCTGGCCGTCCTGCCTGTCATCGTCGGATTGGCCTTCATCTTCCGCACCGGCGGCATCGCCCTTCAGGAGGTGGTCATAGCCCGCCTCGACGACGATCCTCGGGCCAAGGGCCGCTTGGCCCGCTTCTCCCTCCGGGTCGGCTCCCTGGCCACTCTCGGCCTGGCGGCCGTCGTGCTGACGCCGCTGGCGCGCTTATGGTACCGAGGCCTGTCGGGACTGACACCCGATCTGGCCGCTTTTGCCGTCCTGCCCGGCGGCCTGCTCGTCCTGCTCCCCTTTCTGGAAGCGTTCCTTTCTTATCAGCGCGGCGTCCTGGTTAAGACCGGCCTGACGAATCCCGTGGGGATTGCCGTAGGCGCCCAACTGGCCGCAACCGTGGCCGTCTTTGCCTTCGGCCTGGCTGCGCTGCGCGGGCCGGGGGCCCTGATCGTGGGTCCCGCTCTCACGCTCGGGTACATCGCCGGCAACGCCCTCCTCTACCTCCTGCGCGGCAAGCGCTGGCCGGTCCGGACACCCGGACCGGGCCCCGTGCTAGAATAGCCTCCGTCCGCAACGCCGCTCCAGTCTGGAGGCGCCCTTGAGCCTGCTCCACCCCCGAATGGCCGTCTTCGCTCCCGCCGCCGCGTCAATCCTCCTGTCCGCCTGCGCCCGCCCAGCGCCGCTACCCTCTGCCCCCGCGGCGGACTATCCCATCCGGCCCGTTCCCTTCACCGATGTCCGCCTCTCGGACTCCTTCTGGGCCCCCCGCCTGGAGACCAACCGGGCCGTGACCATTCCCTTCGCCCTGGACAAGAACGAGGAGACCGGCCGGTTGGATAACTTCCGCAAAGCCGCCGGCCTCATGAAGGGCGCCTTCCAAGGCAAGCGGTATAACGACTCCGACGTCTTCAAGGCCATGGAGGCCGCCGCCTATTCCCTGATGCTGAAGCCCGATCCGGCCCTGCAAGCGCGGCTGGCCGGGNNAGGAGCCCGACGGCTACCTCTACACCACCCGGACCGTCGATCCCGCCCACCCCGCGCCCGGAGCCGGACAGGAGCGCTGGTCCAACCTCCGGGTCAGCCACGAGCTCTACAACGTCGGGCACATGTACGAAGCGGCCGCGGCCCACTTCCAGGCCACCGGAAGCCGCGCCTTCCTCGATATCGCGATCAGGAACGCCGACCTTCTCGTCCATACCTTCGGCCCGGGTCGGCGCCGCGCTTTCCCCGGCCACCAGGAGATCGAAATAGGGCTGAGCAAGCTCTACCGGGCCACCGGCAACGCCGCCTATCTCGATCTGGCCAAGTTCTTCCTCGACGAGCGGGGACGCTATTTTCAGGGCTCGCCCCATGCGCCCGAAGACCCCTTCGCCGTCTACGACTCCGACGAGTACATGCAAAACCATAAGCCCGTCCTGGCGCAGGACGAAGCCGTGGGCCATGCCGTGCGGGCCATGTACATGTACGCCGGAATGGCCGATGTGGCCGCGCTGGGCGGGTATCCTGATTACATCCGGGCTATCGATCGGCTATGGGAGAATGTTGTCGGCAGGAAGATGTACATCACCGGGGGCGTCGGCGCCCGGGCCGGCTCGGAAGCTTTCGGGGATGCCTACGAGCTGCCCAATCGCACCGCCTATACGGAGACCTGCGCCGCCGTCGGCCAGGCCCTCTGGCAGCAGCGGCTGTTCCTCCTGCACGGCCGGGCCGACTATGTCGACGTCCTGGAGCGGGTCATGTACAACGGGCTGCTGTCGGGCGTTTCCCTGGACGGCACGGCCTTCTTCTACCAGAACCCGCTGGAGTCCGACGGCCGGACCGCGCTCTACCAGGGACAAGTCGGCCGGGCGCCCTGGTTCGAGGTCTCCTGCTGCCCACCCAACATCGCCCGTTTCCTGCCTTCGGTGCCGGGCTATATTTACGCCCGGAGAGACGACGCCCTGTTCGTCAACCTCTTCATGACCAGCGCGGCCAAGGCTGAGCTGGCGGGGCGGACAGTCGGGGTCTCCCAGGAGACGGGATATCCTTGGGAAGGAACCGTTCTGATCGTCGTCGATCCCGAGGAGCCGACGGAGTTCGCCCTTCATGTCCGCATCCCGGGCTGGGCCCGGGAGCAACCCGCGCCGTCCGATCTCTACCGGTTCCTGGATGCCTCGACCGAGAAGCCCTCGCTCCGGGTCAATGGGCGGGAGACGCCGATCGAGCTCCGGGACGGGTGCGCCGTCGTCCGCCGCCGCTGGATCAAGGGGGACAGGATCGAGCTGCGGCTCCCTATGCCGGTGAGGCGCGTCCTGTCCCATCCCTTGGTGACCGAGAACGCGGGAAAAGCCGCCGTTCAGCGCGGCCCGCTTGTCTACTGCGCCGAGGGCATCGACAACGTCGGCCGGGCTTTGGATCTCGTCCTTTCGGATGGGGCGGCCTTCACGGCCGAGGCGCGTCCGGATCTTCTCGGCGGCGTGATGATGGTCCGGGCCCGGACCGCGGCTTCATCGGGAAACGCGGCCGCGGCCCGGGAGGTCGTCCTCGTCCCGTACTATGCCTGGGCCAACCGCGGGGCCGGCGAGATGAGGGTCTGGTTCCCGCGCTCCTAGCGGATGGCCAGCGGCGCGGCGACGTGGGCCAGCGTCCCGGCGTCTTTGTCCTCGGCGTAGAAATAAATGGTGTAGCGCCCGGGCTTCAGGCCCAGCGTGGCGATATCGAAGGTCTGGATGACGGTCCCTCCCGCGACCGAGCTGGCCACAGGCGTGATGGTCAGCCCGAACTGCTCGGCCGTCTCGGTGCTCAGGAGCGCGGCCCGGAAGCCGACCCGGTCGCGGGCCTGGCCGAAGTTCGTCATCGGCAGGACGATCCGCAGGGCCGGCACGGCGTTCGAGAGGACCCCCGGCAGGGGCGAGTTCTGGGCCGGGTCGAAGGGGTAGAGGGCCGTCCAGTCGACGGACGCTCCCGCGGCTGCGCCGCCCGCCGCGGCCAGCCGGCCTTCCCGGTAGACGCTCTCGACCGCAGGTCCGAGCAGCAGCGGGGTATGGATGCGCAGGCCGTTGGACGGCGTGGCGGGGACGAAGGCCTTGCAGGAGGCGATTGCCGCGGAGCCCGTGTCCAGGTCGCGGACGACGACGCGGCAGGAGTACTCCCCGGGCGCCAGGGACACCGTGCTGGCGTAATAGACGGGCTTGTCGAAGAAGCCCGAGATTTTCTCCTCCGCCCGGCGCATATCGGCCAGGCGGTCCTCGGCGTCGAAGACGAAGGTCACGATCTCGGCCTTGCTCCCGGTCAGGCGGTCGGCCGTGTTGGCCGGCAGGCGGGCCAGCAGGACGACCCGGTCCTTCCCGGTCCCCGGCTCGCCCGGCCCGGCCAGGGCCTGCAGGGTTCCGTAGAGGGGCGTCTGATAGACCGGCGCCTCGCTCAGGGCCAGGTCGAGCAGGTGGAGCGTCTTCTCTACGGAGGTGTACTCGGTGAAGGGCTTGGGATTGAAGTAGCCTTTCTGGGTCCGTACGTCCAGGCCCTTGCGGGCTACCTCGACTTTGACCTCGTGGAAAGCCCCGTCCCAGGCCTGACCGACGCTGTAGCCCAGGACGTAGTAGCTGCCGGTCATGGCCTGCAGGTCGGCTAGGTTGCCGGCGTATTCATTGATGTTGCCGAAGTAGCGCCCGCCCGTGCTCTTGGACAGCCTGGTCAGGGCGTAGAGGCCGGTGATGCCCTCGTCCTTGAGGACGGTCTGGGGGTTCTGGTGGACGCCGCCGCCGCTGAAGATGTCGCGGCTGCCTTTCGATCCGAAGGTCTGGTCATCGTAGTCGAAGAGGGTGGCCGGCTTGGCTGTCTCCCGGGTGTCGAAGGAGAAGATCGAGCTGTTCGCGGCGCCCATTTCGCGAAAAAGCGTCTCGTAGTCCTCCACCAGGACCCGGTCGGGCGCCTCGAACTTGGAGGCTCCGCTGCTTGCCTGGGGCGATCCCTCCACCTTGCCGTAAATGAGCGAGGAGGCGATGCCGGTGGAGAAGAGCAGCAGGTTCTTGTGGCCCGGAATGTAGCGGAAGGCCTTGGCCAGGGCGGTAAGCTTGAGGATGAAGGCCCGGGCCTGGCTGCGGGAGTCCTGCCGCCGGACCATGAGGTCCCGCGACAGGTCGCCGGCCCCGCTGCCTTCGGTGGCCAGCCGCCAATATTCCTGCTCCACGTCGTCGGCCCGGCCGGCGCCCGCCTTGACGTTGAGATCCTGCAGAGCCTTGCGGACCTTGGCCTTATCGGTGGTCAGGAATTCGTGGATGGCCAGCCCGTTGACCGTGGAATAGGAGATCAGTCCGATTTCGTCCCCTTCGGCCGCCTCCTTGTCCAGGAAGCTGAGGGCGGCCTCCTTGGCCTTGAGGGCGCCGCGGGGACTGTTGAAGGCGAAGTCGATGAAAAGGAAGAACTTGCGGCCCAGATCGGGCTTGTCCTTCGGATCCGGGGCGGCTTGAGCGGCGGGAGCCGCCGGCGGGACGGGGGAGACGGGGGAAGCGGGAGACGCGGCCGTCGGGGGCGCCAGGACATGGCGCTCGAACTCCGTGATCGTCACCGGCGCTCCGTTGTCGATGAGCGTGAAATCGCCCTTCTCCAGGTCGGTCACGGGCTTGCCTTTCTTGTCGGTGACGTAGACCTGGACGAGCTTGAGGGCCACCGTGACCTCGTGCTGGAGCGGCTTTTGCGGCCGGACGGCGATCTCCTGCCCGAGAGCGGCCGGCCCCGGGACCAGACAAGCCGCCGCCGCGGCCAACAGAAGAGGGAGGACGGCGGCAAGCTTCTTTACAGGGCGGCGGAGGCGCAGGAGGATGTTGGGCACGCGCTTTTCCTTTGTTTATCCTAAGTATAGCAGAACTCCGCGGGGGAAATCCCGCCTCGTCCGCTTCCTTCCAAAGCAAGAATCATGCCCGGGGCTGTCCTTGACACCCCCGGTCCGCCGACGATATGCTGGCCGCGCCTCGGCGGTCGGGACGGCCGCCGCGAGGACGTGCGAGCCGGGAGGACGGGTCATGAGCGATTCCGACACAACCGGATCGATGGCGGGACGCGGCGCCCGGAGCGCGAGCGCCCTCGGCAAGCTCGAGCGCATGAACAAGGCCCTGCGCCACGAGGAGCCCGACCGGGTCCCAATCAGCGACTTTTTCTGGGGCGGCTTTCTCCGCCGCTGGCGGACCGAGCTGGGCCTGCCCGGCGACACCGACATCTATCGCCACTACGACCTGGACTGGACCGTCACCACCCCGAACATGGATCCCTGGATCCGGCCCTTCGAGACGATCGGCGAGACGCCCGAGGAAGTGATCATCAAGACCGGCTTCGGGGCCGTCATCCGGAAGAGCTTCGAAGTGCCCATGCCCGAGATGAGGGCCTGGGACATCGACGCGTTCGAGAAGCTGGAGCGGGCGGAGTTCGACGACCCGGCCGATCCGCGCCGCTTCCTCGCCTCGGGCGACAACCAGATCTCCGGCGTCGGCGACGGCTTCCAGCGGAATTCGCCGCCTTGGATCGAGACCGTCCGCTCCCTGCGGCCGGACTTCCCGGTCTACGGCAGCATCATCGAAGCCAGCGAGTGCCTGACCCGCCTGGTCGGGCAGGGCAACGCCATGCTCTGGATGGGCCAGGAGCCGGATCGGATGGGCGCCGTCATCGATCGCCTCGGGGCCTACTACCTGGCGATGACCCGGGCCCAGATCGGGGCGGCGGCGGGTCTATTAGACGGTTTCGTCATCTGGGGCGACGTGGCCTACAAGAAGAGCACCTTCATGTCCCCGGCCTACTGGCGGAAGCACTTCAAGCCCTGGGTGGCCCGCATGATCGAGCTGGCCCATGCCGCCTCTTTGCCCGTCATCTACCACGGCTGCGGCAACGTGGCCGCGCTGCTTCCCGACTTCATCGAGATCGGCGTCGACGCCTACAACCCCCTCGAGGCCAAGGCCGGCCTGGACGTCCTCGACCTGCGCCGCCGCTACGGCCACAAGCTGGCCTTCTGCGGGAACGGCGACATCCGGGTCCTGGAGTCCGGCGATCCCGAGGCCGTCAAGCGGGAGGTTCTGCGCAAGCTCAACGCCGCCCGCGGCGGCGGCTACATCTTCCAGTCCGATCACTCCGTGACCAGCGGCGTTTCGGGCCGCATCTACGACTTGGTCGTCAAGCTGGTCCGCGACCATGGCCGCTACCCGCTGCGGCTCGGCCCCTACGAGGAGAGCGTGTGATCCCATGAACCCCGTCGCCGCCAGTCTGCCGCTGGGCGTCCTGATGCACGCCGTCGGGGCCTTTTTTGCCGCCACCTGCTACGCGCCGCAGAAGCGTGTCCGGGCCTGGTCCTGGCAGACCTACTGGCTCGTCCAAGCGGCCTTCTGCTGGCTCCTGCTGCCGGTCCTGGGGGCTTTTTAACCATCCCCGATTTGGCCGCCGTGCTCCGCGAAGCCCCGCGTGGTCCGATGCTCCAGTCCTTCCTGCTGGGTGTAGCCTACGGCGTCGGCGGCACGGCCTTCGGAATCTCCATCCGCTACATCGGCTATTCCCTGACCTACGCCATCGCCGTGGGGCTGTCCAGCGTGCTCGGCACGCTCATCCCGCCCATCGTCAAGGGCACGCTCGGCGCGACCCTGAGCCAGGCCGGCTCGGGCTGGATTCTGACCGGCATCTCCATCGGCGCCCTGGGCATCTTCCTGACAGGCTGGGCCGGGCGCCTCAAGGAGAGCGACCTGGCCGCCCAGCAGAGGGCGGGGGAGTTCTCTCTGGCCAAGGGGCTCCTGCTTTCGCTCCTGGCCGGGGTGCTCTCGGCCGTTTACGGCTTCGCCCTGGAGGCCGGGGAGCCCGTCGCCGACGTCGCGACCCGCTTCGGAGCCGGGGTCTTCCGCGGCAACGTCGTCTACATCTTCGCCAACACGGGGGCCTTCCTGACGACGGCGGTCTACTGCCTGTGGCTCCATGCCCGCAACAAGACCTGGGGCGAATTCCTGCGTCCGGCCGCGGAGATTGCCCCGGCGCCCTCGCGGCCTCGCCTGTCCCTGAACTATCTCCTGGCCGCGGTCACAGGCCTCTTCTGGTACGGCCAGTTCTTCTTCTACAACCTGGGCCACGTCCGGATGGGAACCTATAAGTTCACCTCCTGGGCCATCCACATGATCATGCTGGTGCTGTTCAGCAACCTGGTCGGGGTCGTCTTCCGCGAGTGGCGGCGCTGCCGCCGCCTGACGCTGGCCGTTCTGCGGGCGGCTCTTGTCGTCCTGGTCGGGGCGGTCCTGCTCCTGACCTACGGCAATTACCTCGGCGGCCTGGCTGCCCGGTGAGAGGAGGACGGATATGATGCGCTACGGAGCCCTTATCGGATTGGACGAAGCCAAGGGCGAGGAATATAAGCGCCTCCACGCCGCGGTCTGGCCCGAGGTCCTGGCCATGATCCGCGATTGCCACATCCGGGACTATACGATCTACTTGCGGCGGATGGACGACGGGCGGCTATATCTCTTCAGCACCTTCGAGTATCACGGGGCGGATTATGAGGCCGACATGGCCCGCATGGCGGCTGACCCGGCGACCCAGAGATGGTGGGCCGTCTGCATGCCGATGCAGTGGCCGCTCGAAAGCCGCGTCCCCGGCGAGTGGTGGGCCCCGATGGAGGAGGTCTTCCACGCCGATTGAGCGGCGAAAGCTTGTCAGCCGAACAAAGCCGACCAACCCCCGGCGATTTTCCCGACGGGAACGACAGCGACTTTATCGTTAAGAGAGTAGGGTATTTCCCCCGGATAGATGACGGTGATTCGCTCCAAAGGGAGATCCCGGAGCGCCGAACGGATCGACGGAGTCAAGCCGGGAGCATCCGCCCGCTTGCATTCGAGGCCGAACATCCGGTCTTTTTTCAACAGAATAAGGTCGATTTCGGCCTCATTATGGGTGGCCCAAAAATAGGCCTCATCCGGATCGAGGATCCGAAGGACTTCTTCAATGACGAATCCTTCCCAGGATGCTCCGGATCGAGGGTGCCGTAAAACATCGACCTCGCTTCTCAGTCCCAACAAGCCATGGAGAATCCCAGTATCGCGGAGATAGATTTTGGGTGACTTGACCTGCCGCTTTTTGATGTTGGCGTGCCAGGGGGCGAGCTGCCGGACCATGTAAAGGCCGGTCAGGAGATCAAGATAGCGGCGGATCGTCGGCTCGCTGAGACCCAGGGAAGCGGCCAGGGGGGAGGCGTTCCAAATCTGGCCGTGAGAATGGGCGAGCATGGTCCAGAACCGGTGCAAAATGACCGACGGAATGCGAATTCCCTGCTGGGCAAGGTCGCGTTCGAGAAACAGCCGGATGTAGCTTTTCCGCCAAATGAAACTCTCTTCGTCGCTTGGCGCGAGGAAGGATGGGGGCAAGCCGCCTCGAATCCAGAGAGGGGAGTATGAAGAAAAGCCGGTTTCCTTCAGGTCGAATCCGCCGATTTCGATCAATTCCAGCCGGCCGGCCAACGTTTCCGATGATTGTCGAAGGAGTTCGGGAGACGCGCTGCCCAATATCAGAAACCGGGCCGGAGACGGCTGACGGTCGATCAGAACGCGAAGAACCGGAAAAAGCTCGGGCCGCCTTTGAATCTCGTCGATGACGACCAGCCCCTTCAACGGCGACAGCGCCGTTTTGGCTTCGGAGAGCCTGATCAGAGCTTCGGGATCCTCGAGATCGAAATAATTCGGGGAGTCCGTCTTGATGAATTCGCGCGCCAGGGTCGTCTTTCCGCATTGACGGGGACCAAGCAGGGCGACTGCCGGGCTCCTGCGGAGGGCGCTATTCAGCTTGGTTTTCAGGTCAGAACGGTCGATCATGGTAAGTATCGTACCATGAAAATCATAAAAGTCAATTTATAATATCATGGTAATTAATTATCAGACTTTGGCCCGAATAGAAAGGGGGATTTGTCCCGCCCGGAAAGGCGGGGTGTCGGTAAGGGGAAGGCGTCCATGGAGGAAGTCTTCCACGCCGATTGAGCGGCGCCCCCCGGGGCCGGGACAATCGGTGACAATCCTTGACCGGGCTTTGACAATTCCGCTCTCCGTTCTGATACAATCGATTCCCATCCACTCATGGCCAGATCGGGAAAAGGGGTCCGCGCCGGCCGCAAGGCCATGACCCTTTTCCTTGCCGCCATCCTCCTGCCGTCGCTCGTCGTCGCCGTCTTCGGCTGGTTCGCGATCGCCAAGCGGCACGACGCCGTCCGGACGCTGGCCCGTAACAGCCTCTATGCCGCGAGCGAAGCCCTGCTGGAGAGAGTCGAGAACACCCTGATCGAAGAGGCCGGGGGTGGGCTTCGCATAGAAAGGTTCCAGGCCTTGCCCCGGGAACGCGCCGATCTCGCCGCGATGCGAACGCGGGAGGCCTTCCCGTTTCTCTTGGACGAGGATTTTCGCATGCTCTATCCGCTGCGGATCGGCGAACCAATCCGGCCCTCGGGTGGGGGTTTGGCCTCGGATGCGGCTTTTTTTTCGGCTGTTCTCCGCCGCCGAAGCGGCCGAATTCGGCCGCGGGGACGCGGCTTCCGCTTCGAGACTCTACGCCGAGGCGGAGGCGGCATCTTCGACGCCGGCCTTGCGGGCGCGGGCCATGGACGGGCGTGCCCGCTGCCTGGCCCGGTCGGGGCGCGACGGAGAAGCGGCCGCCTTGTGGCGGGCCTTGGCTGACCGCTACTCCGGGTTCCACAACGGCGTCGGGCATCCCTTCGGCCTCACAGCTCGCCTTCGGTCGGCCGAGCTCGAAATCCGGAGCGGCCGGGCCGAATCCGGCCTGAAGCTCCTGGCCGGGTTGGCCGAACGAATGAGCCGCCTTGAATGGCCTCTGGATCCGGCCGCTTTCGCGTTTTTCCTGGTCGAGGTCGAGGCCGCCGCGAAGGCTGTCCTTGAGAAAGAGGCGGCAGGGCCGGGACGAACCGAGCTTGAAAGCCGGCTGGAGGCGGCGCGAGAATCCAAGCGATGGCTCGACTTCTTGGAGGATTTCCGGAAATCCGCCGTCCCTGCCGTCGTCCGGGCCGTAAAACCGGAGCCGGATTCTCGTCGGCCCGACGAGGATCCTATCCGCCTGGTTGTCTCCTTGTCGGGCGTTGCCCACACGGTCTCTGTCCGCCCGATGCTGATCGACGGCCGAATCCATTATGGGGGCGTGTGCCGCAACCTGGAATCCGCCTGGGGTGCGGTCCTCTCCGCCCTCGGGGCCGGCGGCCGCGCCGCGCCGGCCGAGATCGCCGGCCTTGTGGATGAGAACGGCCGGCCTCCTTTCGGCGGCGCGTCCCTGGAGCCGGGGCCCGATGCGCTGCTCCTTCCGTTCCGGAAGCTGCCGCTGGCCTGGAAGCTGGCCGTCTCGGGCCGGCCGCTCCTGGCCGAATGGGAAAGATCCGGACGGCGCGAGAAGATCCTCTTCGGAGCCCTGCTCGGGCTCGTGGTCGGCCTTATGGCCTTGGGGGCGGTTCTGATCCTCCGCGATATCCGACGCGAAGCGGAAGCCGTCAGGCTCAAGGACGAGTTCGTCCATACCGTCTCGCACGAGCTGAAGACGCCGCTGACGCTGATCCGCCTCTATGCCGAGAACATGCTGGATATGAAGGGCATGAGCCAAAGCGAACGGGACGAAGCCTGCCTCATCATCGGCAAGGAGAGCGAGCGGCTCTCCCATCTGATCGGGAACGTCCTCGATCTTTCGCGGATCGAGGCGGGACGGAAGGCTTTCGATATCAGATTCGGAGACCTGGCCCGGACGGTCCGTGAGACTCTCGAATCCTACAGGTATCATCTGGAGAAGAGCGGCTTCTCGGTCCGGGCCGAAATCCCCGGCTCCCTGCCCGCGATTTTCGATGCCGAGGCTATGGCCGGCGTCCTGGTCAACCTGCTCAGCAACGCGGCCAAGTTCTCGCCTCCCGGGCGGGAGATCACGGTCCGTCTTGAGCGCGGACCGGGCCGGGCGGTCTTGCGGGTCGGCGATCAAGGCCGCGGGATTCCGGCCGGCGACTTGAAGCGGATCTTCGACCGCTTTGTCCGGTTGTCGGAGGCCGGGCCATCGGAAGCCGGGGGAAGCGGGCTGGGCCTGACTTTGGTCAAGTACGTAGCCGAAGCCCACGGCGGCGGGGTGGATGTGGAGAGCGAAGTCGGCCGGGGAAGCGTCTTTTCCGTCTGGCTGCCGAGGGAGGAAGGCGCGGAGGGGGTTGCGCAATGAAAACGAGGATCCTGATCATCGAGGATGAGGCCAAGCTGGTCGACGGGCTGCGGGCCCGGTTCCTGGCGGAGGGCTACGAAGTCGACGCGGCGTCGGGAGGGAAGGCCGGGTTGGCCAAGGCGGCCGCTAAGCCGCCCGACCTCATCCTGCTCGATCTGATGCTGCCCGACATGGACGGCCTGGAGGTCTGCCGCGAATGGAGGCGCAAGGGATTCGACACCCCTGTCATCATGCTGACGGCCAAGGGCGACGAAGTCGACAAGGTCATCGGCCTCGAGGTCGGCGCCGACGACTACATGACCAAGCCGTTCGGCATGCGGGAGCTTCTGGCGCGGATCCGGGTCCAGCTGCGGCGGGCGCAGAAAAGGAAGACGCCCGTCCCGGACGTGCTGCGATTCGGGGAGGCGGAGGTCGACTTCGCCCGGCTTCGGGTCAAGCGGGCCGGCCGAGACCTGGATCTGACCGCGCTGGAAGCAGAGATCCTGAAATATCTAATGGCCCATCGAGGGGACGTCGTCTCCCGGGAAGCCCTGCTCGGCAAGATCTGGGGCTATGAGAGGTTCCCGACGACCCGGACGATCGACAACCACATCCTGAAGCTGCGCAAGAAGATCGAGCTCGATCCGGCCCGCCCCGAATACATTCTGTCGGTTTACGGCGGGGGCTACCGGTTCGGCGGCGGTGACAATTATTGACGATCTTTGACCGCCGTTTGACACCTCCCGTCGGAAATCGCGCTAGATTGGGCCCGCAGGAATAAACCTGGGAAGGGCAATCATGATGAGAAACCGAGTTGTTTGGGTGGGGGCTCTTCTCCTGGCCTTGGTCCTCGCGGGCGTTTCGAGCCAGGACGACGGCAAGGCTCAGTTGGAGAAAGCCAAATATCTCCTTGAGACGAGGGGGGATATCGAGGGGACGCTGAAGATCCTGACCGCCCTCGTTGCGACGCCGACACAGGCCCGCGAGACGGCGGCCCTGGCCCAGTACTATATCGGCGTCTGTTACGAGAAGCAGGGGGCACAGGCGGCCCGCAAGGCCTTCCAGGATGTGATCGACCGCTTCCCCGAGCAGCCGGAGGCCGTTAAGCTGGCCAAGGAGCGGCTGGCCGCGATGGCCTCTTCCGGTCGCCCGGCCGCTCAGGCCTCCGACGAGCTTCGGCTCCGTAAGATCTGGGGTTCCGAGGCCGAGACAGTCGGGGCGATTTCGCCCGATGGAAAGCAGTGGGCCTACTCGAAAGACGGGGCTGGTGATCTCTATGTCCTCGATCTGTCGAGGATGTCTGATCGTCGGCTGACCTTTGATGCAACCTATGAGAAACCCGCTCAGTTCGCCGGCGAATCAGTCTGGTCCAAGGACACCAAGCGGATCGCCTATGTTTGGTACAACAAGGAGGGAGGCCTCGATCTTCGAATCGCCGATCTGGAGTCAGGTGCGACGAGGGTTCTCTTTGATCAGAAGGGGAGACAAGTCGATCCGTTCGACTGGTCCTGGGATGGCCAATCGATCCTGGCCCTCATTTCCGATCGGGAGAGCCAAAGCCTGAGCTTGATCTCAACGAAGGATGGAGTCGAAAAAGTCCTTAAGGCCATGCCTCCGAGAACGAAGGGTCCAAGGATGATCATGCATGCCTTCTTCTCCCCAGACGATCGCTTTGTTGCCTTCGACTTTAACAATGAAAGCGACTTCTTCAACCGGGATATCTCCGTTCTTGAAATTGCCGGCTCCCGCGATTTTCCCATCGTTCGCCATCCGGCCGAAGATGTCTTATTTGGATGGCCTCGGGAGGGAGCCTGCCTGGTAATGACGAGCAACCGGTCCGGCGCGAATGGGCTTTATACGCTCAAATGGAATCCGGCGGGTGCGGCTGAAGAACCAGCATTGCGACGCCCCGGCGTGGGCCGGATCATCGCGAATGGGATGACCTCGCAGGGCGCACTCTTCTATTCCCTGTTCTCGATACGTCAGGACGTCGTGGCGGCCGAAGTCGATCTTGAGACGGGCCGGGTCATCGTTCCACCCAAGGCGATTGTCCAGTCGTTTGAGGGCCAAAATTCCACAAGCGAGCCTTCGCCCGATGGGAAAAAAGTTGCTTTTCTATCTACCCGGACAGACGCATTCGGTTCTATGGTTGATTCGGACACGATCGTCGTCCATGACTTTGTGACGGGCAAGTCGCAGGCATTTTCCGTTGATATCAAAATCAGCAATTTCACTCCCCTACGCTGGTCGTCCGATTCCAAGTCCGTCTTGTTCATGGGCCGGAATGCAGGGGGGGAATACGTTTATAAGAAACTGGCCACAGAATCGGGTAAAGTTGAGGCGGTTTTTCCTTCCGTGAAAGGCTACTTTCCGCTGATTTCTTCGTCGGAAAGCGTCGTCTTCGGATATGCCGAGAATAACTCAAGGTCACCCGAGTTCATCAGGCTGGAAACGGCAAGCTCGGCTCGCTCCACGATCTGGCCCGGGCCTGTTCGAGCCGCCTTCATGAGCTTGTCCCCCGACGAAAAGTATGTGGCCTTCGTAACGAGCGAGGAAGCCGTTCGCTCTCTCCATTTGGTCCCATCCGCGGGAGGGGAGCCAAAAGCGCTCTGGAGCGAAGCCTTTGATAAGAAGAATGAGAACGAGGTGTTTTATCACACGGGATGGTCTTCAGATAGCCGGAGCGTCTTTGTGGCCAAGCGTGATGCCGGAGGCAAGATGCACCTCTGGCGAGTCCCGATCGATGGCGGTGCGCCGGTCAAAACTGGCATCTCGGGGAACCGGATTTCTTCTTTTTCCGATGATTTGCCGACTCGCAGGCTCGTCTACACTTCTGGCGATTTCCCCGTGAGCGAAACCTGGGCCATCGAGAACTTCCTGCCCAAGAAATAGGGCCTCAGTCCCGGAAGCGGGACTTGGGGTCGACCTTGCGGTAGGTCTTGAGGGCTCCCTGGATCTCCTTGAACCAGGCCCTCTTTTCATCGCCGGGCTTTTCCCGCTGGCGCCTTTCCAAGTAGGCCAGCTCCTTGCGCAGCTTCAGCCAGCTTTGGTAGCGGCCCTCCGGAAGGGTCCCGGCCTCGAGCGCCGCCAGCACCGCGCAGCCCGCCTCGCGGGTGTGGGTGCAGTCGCCGAAGCGGCAGCCCTCGGCCAGGGCGGCGATGTCGGCGAAGACCTCGTCCATGCCCTCATCCGACTCCCAGAGCTGGAACTCGCGCACCCCCGGCGTGTCGATGAGCAGGGCGCCGCTTTCCAGGGCGATGAGCTCGCGGCGGGTCGTCGTGTGGCGGCCCTTGGAGTCGTCCCCGCGCACCGGGGCGGTGGCCAGCATGTCGCGTCCGACGAGCCGGTTGATCAGGGTGGACTTGCCGACGCCGGAGGAGCCTAGCAGGACATGGGTCCGGCCGGGGAGCAACCGGCTGCTGAGGGCATCCAGGCCCGTCTCGGCCAGGGCCGAGGCGGCCAGGGCTTCCACCCCGGGCAGGGCCACGCGGACCTGCGACAGGAAGACCCCGGCGTCTGGGACGAGATCGGCCTTGTTAAGGACGACCACGGGCTCGGCCCCGCTGGCCCGGGCCGTGACCATCTGGCGCTCCAGGCGGCGGACGTTGAAGTCCAGGTCGAGGCCCTGGACGAGAAAGATCGTGTCGATGTTGGCGGCCAGGACCTGCTCCTCGGTCCGGCGGCCGGCGGCGTTGCGCGACAGGCACGTCCGGCGGGGGAGAACGGCGTGGATGACGGCCTTGGCCTCGTCGGGGAAATCGGTCGCCGCCACCCAATCGCCGACCTTAGGGAAGTCGGCCGGGGACTCGGCCTCGAAGAGGAAGCGCCCGGACACTTCGGCCGTGCGCTCGCCGCCGGCGGTCAGGACGAGGTACATCTCCCGGTGTTCGACCGCCACTCGGGCGAAGACGAGGCCCGGTCCCGTCAGCGTCTCCGCCTCGGCCTGGCGGGAGTCGTCCCAGCCCAAGGCGCGCAGCGCCGCGATTCCGGGCGTGAGGGAAGGGGTGGTCATGGCGGAATCAGAAGCCGCGCAGGGTCGTGCTGTCGCGGGGCGGCAGGCCGCTCTTGGGCGTCCGCTTGAGGACCAGGTACTGAATGCCGCGCTCCTCGCAGAAGATCTTCTTCTCCGGCCGGTCGCCGTCCTCGTTGACCAGGTAGATGTCGGGCTTGATGCGGGCGATCTCGGGCGCCGCATCGAGCCAGCCGAAGCCGGACCCGATGAAGGCCTGCTTGACGTGCTTGACGGCCAGGACCATGTAGAGGCGGGTGTCCTGGTTGAGCAGGGGATGGCCCTTGCCTTTGAGCATCCGAATGTTGTTGTCGCTGCCGACGTCGACGAATAGATCGCCGTAGCCCGCGGCCTCTTCGAAGAAGCGCATATGACCGGAGTGGAGCCAGTCGAAGCAGCCGCTGACGATGACCTTGCGGCGGTGGGCCAGGCGGGGCTCGAGCGGCGGCGCCGGCGGGATGGCCAGCAGGCTGCTCTCCGGGATGGCCCTCAGCTCGATGCCGAGCCCGGCGCAGAAGGCCTTCTTCTCCTCGACGGCTTCGCCTTCCATGACCGCCCAGACCTGGGGCTTGATGACCTCCAGGCCCGGGAGGGCGTGGGCCGTCGGCTGGCCCGCGGCGATCCGGGCGCTCTTGACGAAGCGCAGGGACTGGGCCATGTAGACCCGCTCGCCGGCCGGGAACTTGGCCGGCTTGCCGGCGATCCTGCGGACGGCCGCGTCGGGCCAGACCCAGGCGTGGACTTCGCCGATCTTAGCGGCTTCCTCGAGGAAGCGGGCCTGGCGGGAGCGGAGATCGTCGAAGCTGCCGACGACGACGACGGTTTTCATGTTGGAACGAGCCTCGCAGGCGGCGATTATACGCTCCGGCCGGGGCCTTGACAAATGGGCCCCCGGGCGGAACGATCAGTCGACGGTCTTGTGGCCGGCCTTCTTCAACTCGTTCTGGCTCTTGATCCAGTCATAGGTCTTCTTCATCCCCACCCGCAGCGGCGTATCGGGCTCCCAGCCCAGCATCTTCCGGATGAAGGTGTTGTCGGAGTTGCGGCCGGCCACGCCCCGCGGCGCGTCCATCTCGTAGGTCCGGCGCAGCTTGACCCCGGCGATCCCCTCGACCATCGTCACCAGGTCGTTGACCGAGATCAGCTCGCTGGTGCCCAGGTTGATCGGGGTGGCGATCAGGGCGTCGGTGTGGGTGATGCGGTCGATGCCCTTGACGCAGTCGTCGATGTACATGTAGCTGCGGGTCTGGGTGCCGTCGCCCCAGATGCGGATGCGGCCCGACTTGGTGTCGACGGCCTCGATGACCTTGCGGCTGATGGCCGCGGGAGCCTTCTCCCGTCCGCCGGTCCAGGTGCCCCAGGGCCCGTAGACGTTGTGGAAGCGGGCGATGAAGGTTTTCATCCCCCGCTCGGCCCGGTATTCCTGGCAGAACATCTCGGAGATCAGCTTCTCCCAGCCGTAGCCGCGCTCGGCCATGGCCGGGTAGGCATCCGACTCCTTGAGGGCCCGGACGTCGGGGTCCTTCTGCAAGTCGGTGTTGTAGACGCAGGCCGAGGAAGAGTAGAAGTAACGCTCGCAGCCGGCCTTCCAGGCCGACTCGATCATGTGGGTGTTGATCAGGACGGAGCGGAGGCATTCGATCCGGAAGCGCTCGATGAAGCCCATGCCGCCCATGTCGGCGGCCAATTGATAGATCTCCGTCGCGCCCTCCACGGCCCGCTTGCAATTGGCTTCCTGGCTGAGATCGAGGCGCAGGCACTCGACGCCGGGTGTGCGCTGGTACCAGTCGCGCAGGGGCTTCTTGTCGACGGCCCGGATGCGGCGGAAGCCCTTGGCCTTGAAATAGGCGGCCAGGTTGCCGCCGATAAAACCGCCGGCTCCGGCGATGACGATCTGGATGTCCTTATCGGCGACCGTGGTCTTGGCGATGGCTTTCGGCATGGCACTCTCTCCTGTCGGCGGAATTCGGGGGGCTCCTCGCCCGACGCCGACAGTCTAGCCCTCCTTGCCCCCCGACGTCCATCACCCCCGGGGGCGATTTGGGGGGGTGATTCCCCTGACGGCCGAGTCGCCGACGTTGACCCCCTTTTCCCGCTTATGGTAGAAAGGAAAGGGAAAGGGATTCCGATCGCTTCGACGGGGGAGGCCATGCGCGCACATTCCCGACGGATGGAGAAGACGGCCTGGACGATCGCCCTGACGGCCGCGGGGCTGATCCTTGGCTTGGCCTCGTGCCGCCCCCGACCGGAGACGAGGGGCTTCGTCTGGGCCTCGACGCCGCCGGCCGACTGCCCGTTTCCTCCGTCCACGGACATCACCGGACTGGAGTTCACCGGACGGCACGCCGAGTACACCGACGCCGACACCTGGTACCCGTCCTGGGCGGCGGACGGGAAGATGTACTCGCCCTTCACCGACGGCCGGGTCGACGAGGTCCGGGTCTCGTCGGCCGGCAAGGACGCCGCAACCGGACAGGCGGTCATCGAGGGCGATGACCCCCTCAAGCTCAGGATCCGGCCGCTCGGCATCCGGCCCGGCTCGCCCGCGCCCTACGAGGGGCGCTACCCCTGCGGTACGCTGGTCCACGACGGCATCTGGTACTACGGGACCTACGGGCTGCTCAACGCCGGCTATGGACTGAACTGGCCCGTCCTGGGACCCACGCCCGGCTTCTATATCTCGGAGGACGGCGGCATGACCTGGCTCGATCCGCCGCACACGTGCGAGCCCGGCCGGGCACTCTTCCCCGAGCCGGAGCGCAAGGGCGGCCCGGTCAAGATGGGCGCCCTCCACTTCGTGGATTTCGGCCGCAATATGGAGCACTCGCCCGACGCCAAGGCCTATCTGGTCGGGCATGGAGCCGTCCAGACCGATATGGAGGACCGCATCGCCAACCTCAGCTGGATCACCGGGGACCAGGTCTACCTGGCCCGGGTCATCCCCTCCCCGGCGGCGATCAACGACGCGAGTCGCTACGAGTACTTCGGCGGGCACGACGAGGCCGGGCGGCCGGTCTGGACCAAGGACTTCGAACGCATCCGGCCGCTGGCCGAGTGGGCCAACGCCATGGGCTGCGTCACGATCACCTACGACGCGCCGCTCAAGAAATACCTGATGTTCGTCACCGACGGCGGCCTGACCGTGTGGAAGTTCTCGACCTATATCCTGGAGGCCGACGCGGTCACCGGGCCCTGGCGGCTGGCCGCCTACCTGAAGGACTTCGGCGAGCAGGCCTACTTCGTCAACGCCCCGTCCAAGTTCATCTCGGCCGACGGGCGGACGCTGTGGCTGTGCTACTCGGCCAACTTCACCAACGGCTGGATCGGGACCAAGTTCGCGTCCAGTCCCCGCGGCAGCAGGTACGCCATGTGCCTGCAGGAAGTGAAGCTGCTGGGC
Source organism: Candidatus Aminicenantes bacterium UBA4085 (assembly GCA_002383325.1). Classification (GTDB taxonomy): domain Bacteria; phylum Acidobacteriota; class Aminicenantia; order Aminicenantales; family UBA4085; genus UBA4085. The sequence continues at coordinate 17,308 of DFYJ01000144.1, read as the reverse complement.
CCCAAACGCTGACGGCCGCTCAATCGACGTAGCGCAGGAACCAGGCCCGGGTCCGCTCCAAAAATTCCTCATGATTCTCGCGGGTCGCTCCGTCCGGGGAGATCGGCGGACCGATGACGATGTCGATCTGACCGGGGCGGATGAGCCGGCTGCCCTTGCGGTTGATCCGCCCCGCTCCGATTTGGGCCATCGGCAGGATGTCCAGCCCAGCCTCGGCGGCCAGGATGAAGGCGCCGCGCTTGAAGGGGCCCAGCTTGCCGTCCCTCGTCCGCGTCCCCTCGGCCATGACGGTGAAGGAGAAGCCCGGCCGGGCCCGGATCAGGCCGGCCGCCCGCTTGAGGCTCTCGCGGGCCCTGAGGCGGTGGCCGCGGTCCACCGGGACCATGCCGATCCGCCGCAGCATGGCCCCGTAGAGCGGCCAGCGGAAATGCTTCTCCTCCTCCATGCCGCGGGCCGGACCGGGGAACGCCGCGAAGAAGACGAAGGGGTCGAAGAAGTTGACGTGGTTCATGACGACGATGTAGCGGCTGGCGGGATCGAAGTTCTCCCGTCCCCGCGTCTGGAGCCGGATGCCGACGGAGAACAGGATGATCCGGCTGACGGCTTTGATCAGGGACTCGAGGCGGGGCCCGCGGTAGACGAGAGCGGTCAGGAAGATGGCCGAGATGCCGACGATGAAGATCGGGAAGACGAAAATCCAGATGAGGAGCGAGCGCAGACGGAGAAGCGCCTCGTTCATGCCAGCAGAGTCAGCTCGCCGGGCAGAACCCTGACCCGCAGGGGAGTCAGGCCCAGAAGCTCGCCGTCGGCCATCAGCCGCAGCGGCGGATCGCTCCCGACGGCGATCTCGACGGCCTGGACCATGTCGACCTTGGGGTGGCTCTTGTGGGCCCCGGCAAAGACGCCCTTGAAGATAGCCAGTATCTCGCGCCGATTGACCTCCCGGAAGACGACCAGATCGGCCTTGCCGTCGGCCGTGTCGGCGTCGGGGGCGATCTTCATCTTGCCCCCGGTGTACTTGGAGTTGGAGATGACCAGGGCGCTGTCGCGGATCGTCCGCGCCCGGCCATCGATCGTCAGGGTGATCGTGTTGTTCATGCCCTTGGCCAGGCGCAGCAGGACGGCCAGGCTGTAGCCGAGGGCGCCCAGAGGCTTGAGCTTCTCGTTGGTCAGCTTGAGAATGTCGGCGATCAGGCCGACCCCGATGATGTTGAGGCTGTAGCGGCGCACGGTCTTTCCGCCCTCGTCGCAAGTGAATTCGACCAGGTCGACCAGCCGTTTCCGGCCCTCCAGGATGCGGGCGATGGCCGCCTCGGGCGTCTCGACGCCGAAGTCGCGCAGAAAGGAGTTGCCGGTGCCGGCCGGGATGACGGCCAGATCGGGGCGGCGGGCCGGGCGCCCTTCGGTGTAGAGGCCGTTGACGACCTCGTAGGGCGTGCCGTCGCCGCCCAGGCAGAGGAGGAGGTCGAAGTCCTGGCCGGCCGCCCAGCGCCCGATCTCCACGGCATGCCCGGCGTACTCCGAGAGGCGGATGGTCAGGCTGGGAAAGATCTGCCGCAGGCGCGGCTCCACATTCTCGAAGCGGCGGAAGGCCTTGCCTTGCGCGGCCTCGGGGTTGATGATGAGGAGAGTCTTGGTCGATGAAAACATCGTCCGCTTATAACACGGGAGGCGGCCCGAAGGCAATTTGCCGGGTCGGGTTGTCGGGTCGGGTCGCGGGGATTGCAACCGGGCCGGCTTTCGGGCAGAATCGGGGCGATCGATTCGGGAGGTTCCCCATGAAAAAAATCGCCGTCCGCCCCCTCGCGCTCCTAGCCGCCGCCGCGGCCCTGGCCGGACTCGCCGCCGCCGCTCCCGCGGCTAAGGCCAAGGCCTTTTCGCTTCTCTCGCCCGACAAGACCATCCAGGTGAAGGTCGCGACGGGAAACACCCTGACCTACGAGGTCCTCTACAAGGGCAAGCCCCTAGTGGCCCGCTCGGCGGTGTCCATGACCCTGGCCGGCGGGACCGTCCTGGGACGGGCCGGGACGGTCAAGTCCGACAAGATCCGCTCCGTCGACAATATCATCAAGCCCTTTGTCCGGCAGAAGGCGGCTGAGATCCGCGACCGCTACAACGAGCTGCGGCTGGAGTTCGCCGGCGGCTACGCCTTCATTGTCCGGGCCTACGAGGACGGGGTGGCCTACCGCTTCGCCACCTCCATGGCCAAACCGATCACCGTGGCCGCGGAACAAGCCGAGTTCACCTTCACCGGCAACCACATGGTCTTCTGGCCGGAGGAGGACTCCTTCCAGACCCACCAGGAGAGGATCTTCAAGCCGACGCTCCTCGGCGCCATCGACGCCAAGAAGTTCGCCTCGTGCCCGGCCCTGGTGGCCGTCGAGGGCGGACCCAAGGTGGCCGTCACCGAGGCCGACCTGGAGAGCTATGCCGGACTCTACCTGGCCCGTTCCCCGGAGTTCCCGATGAAGCTCGTCGGTGTCTTCCCGGCCTACCCGGCCAAGGAGGAGGCCCGCAACGACCGCAACATCGTGGTGACGGCCCGCCAGCCCTACCTGGCTAAGACGGCCGGGACGCGGAGCTTCCCCTGGCGGGTCCTGATGATCGCCGGCCGCGACGGGGACCTCATCGAGAGCACCCTGGTCTATCGCCTGGCCAAGTCGGCCGGCAGCGACTTTGCCTGGGTCAAGCCGGGCAAGGTGGCCTGGGACTGGTGGAACGACTGGAACATCTCGGGCGTCGATTTCCGGGCCGGCGTCAACACCGAGACCTACAAGCACTACATTGACTTCGCCGCTGAAAATGGGATCGAATACGTCATCCTGGACGAGGGCTGGTATATGCTCGGCGACCTGCTCACGGTCAAGCCGGGCATGGACATCCCGGCCATCGTGGCCCACGGCAAGGCGCGCAACGTCGGGATTATCCTGTGGGTCGTCTGGAAGACCCTCGACACCCAGCTCGACCAGGCTATGGATCAGTTCAGCCGCTGGGGCGTCCAGGGGCTCAAGGTCGATTTCATGCAGAGGGACGACCAGCCGGTCGTCGACTTCTACTACAAGGTCGCGGCCGAGGCGGCCAAGCGCCGGATGCTGGTCGACTTCCACGGCGCCTACAAACCGACCGGGCTGTACCGGACCTTCCCCAATGTCCTGACCAGCGAGGGCGTCATGGGCCTGGAGCACTCCAAATGGAGCCGCGACATCACCCCCGAGCACAACGTTACCTTGCCCTTCACCCGGATGCTGGCCGGGCCGATGGACTTCACCCCGGGGGCCATGATCAACGGCGGCACGAAGAACTTCCAGATCCACTACGGCAAGCCCATGAGCCAAGGCACTCGCTGCCACCAGCTGGCCATGTACGTGGTCTACGAGAGCCCGCTCCAGATGCTGGCCGATTCGCCCACGAACTACCGGCGCGAGCCCTCCTGCCTGGCCTTCCTGTCCAAGGTGCCGACAGTCTGGGACGAGACCCGGGTCCTGGATGCCAAGGTGGCGGATTACGTCGTGGTGGCCCGGCGCAGCGGCCGAGTCTGGTATATCGGGGCCATGACCGACGGTACGGAACGGACCTTGACGCTGGACCTGTCGTTCCTGGGTCCGGGCCGCTACTCCGCCACGATCTTCCAGGACGGCGTCAACGCCGACCGCGACGGTAACGACTTTCGCGAGGTGACGAAGGGCCTCCTGGAAAGCCCGTCGATGACCATCCGGATGGCTCCGGGCGGCGGTTGGGCGGCCCGCATCATCCCGGTGATGCCCGAGTAGAGCGGCTTCGGGCCGGGGAGGGGGATGGCCCGGCCTAGGCTGTCAGACTGCCGATGATGTCGGACTGTTGACAGCGGCCCTCTTCTTGCCCCGGAAGTAGAAGTAGAACGGCAGCCCGAGCAGGCAGGCCGCGCTGGCGGCCAGGGCTTGGACCGGCTTCTCGAGCAGAGTGGCGCCGATGAAGAAGGCCGACATCAAGATGAACAGGATAGGAGTGAACGGGTAGCCCAGCGTGCGATAGGGTCGCTCGGCGCTCGGTCGGGTCCGCCGCAGCTTCATGATCCCGATGCCCGTCAGCAGCATGAAGATCCCGTCCATGAAGACGAGGTAGGTGATGATGTTGGCAAAGGTGTTCCAGATGAACAGGAGCACGATGGCCCATCCCGACTGCAGGAGAATGGCGTTGGCCGGTGTCTTGAAGCGCTTGTGGACCCGGGCCAAGGCCGGGAAGAACAGGCCGTCGTCGGCCAGGGCGTAGAAGATCCGGGGCACGGAGTAGGTATAGATGCCGACCGTGCCCAGGGCGGAGAGGGCGATCATGATCGAAATCAGGACGGCGCCGAACGGGAGGACGGTCTGCAGGGCTTCGGCCGCTACCCCGCCGGAGGCGGCGATCCGGTCCACCGGAAGAAGGAAGAGATACCCCAGGTTGGCCAGCCAGTAGACCAGCCCCACCACGATCGCCCCCAGGATCATGGCCAGGGGCACGGTGCGGCGGGGGTTGCGGGCCTCGCCGGCCAGGTAGGAGGCGTGCTGCCAGCCGCCGACCGAGAAGTAGACGCCGACGAAGGCCAAGCCGAAGGCCCCGGCCCAGCCGATGCCGGGATCGGCCGTAGAAGCCGACTGCAGGCCGAGCCGGAAGCCGGTCCGGGCCGGGGATCCCAGAATCACTCCGACGCCGATGATCAGGGCCAGCCCGCCGAGCTTGAGGCCGGTGAAGACCTTGGCCGACAGGTCGGAGAAGCGGGTCCCGACGATGTTGACGGCGGCCATGGCGGCGATGACCGCGGCGCCCAGGACCAGAGTCCCGGTGTGGGACAGGGGGACGATGAAGGCCGTGTATTTGGCGAAGGTCAGGGACAGGGCGGCGATGCCGGAGCCGTTGATGACGATGAAAGTCACCCAGGCGTAGAGAAAGGCCGTCAGCGGGCCGAAGATCTCCTTGAGGTAGGCATACTGGCCGCCCGCCTTGGGCATCATGGCCCCCAGCTCGGCGAAGGTCAGGGACCCGGTCAGGGCGTGCAGGAGGCCCAGGCCCCAGACCAGGAGAATAAGGAGCGGCGAGGACAGGTAGCCGGCCACCAGAGAGGGGCTGAGGAAGATGCCGGAGCCGATGCAGGCCCCGATGGCGACCATCGTCAGTCCGTAGAGAGAAAGGTTGCCTTCGAGCTTACTCATGCGCTTCCTCCGGGCGCATTCTATCAAATAAATAGGGGGACACCATACATAACTCCCGAACTATTTTGTTGACGTTAACCGTCACCCTTCGGCGACGCTCCGCTTGGCTCTCCTTTTCTTCATCATCTCGCTAAATCCCGTGAAGCCGGGCGGATCGGGATGTCGGCCAACAGCGAGGAGAGGATGGTGCCGCCACGAATTTTCGGGAGTATAATGATCCCGTCAATCTCAAGGAGAGGAGAGTTCCATGAAGGGAAACACCCAGCTGATCGCCACGCTCAACGACTTGCTGGCCGACGAGCTGACCGCTGTCAGCCAGTACATGGTCCATTCCGAGATGTGCGCCGACTGGGGCTACGAAAAGCTCCACAAGCACTTCGAGAAACGGGCCATCGATGAGATGAAGCACGCCGAGTCCCTGATCGGCCGCATCCTGTTCCTGGAGGGGACGCCCGTCGTCTCCAAGCTCAACCCGATGCACATTGGGGCCGAGATCCCCAAGATGCTGGCTTTCGATCACGGGGCCGAGATGGTAGCCGTCAAAGCCTACAACAAGGCCATCGAGCTGGCCGGCAAGGTTCTCGATTTCGCCACCCGCGAGCTGCTGGAGAAGATCCTCAAGGATGAGGACACCCACATCGACCAGATCGAGGCGCTGCAAAGCCAGATCGACCAGATGACCCTGCCGATCTTCCTGACCAATCAGTTCTGACGGTCGGACCGGACGAGGAAATAGGGAATTACGTATACTGTACCCCTATTTCTTGAAGCCGGGGGTGCGGCCGGTGGCGATGATGTCGGCCAGCTCGCCGATGCGGCGGGCCTTGGTTTCCGGCCGCTTGGCGCTGGCGATCCAATAGGTCAACATCTTCTTCTTGGATGCCGGGAGGGCTTCGAAGCGCGCGGCCAATTCTGGTTGAGCCGCGATGGCCCTCGAAACCTCTTCGGGCGCCGCTCCGCCGCGGTCGATGCGATCGATATCGTTAAGCTTATCCCAGGAGCCGTTCCGCTTGGCGATCCGGACGGTTGCCTTCCCGGGCTCGGCCATGCGTCCCTCAGCCGTCAGCCGGCGGATGCGGGCTTTGTTGGCGGCCGACCAGACGCTCGTCGGCTTGCGCGGCGTCCAGCGCTGCATGTACCGCTCGTCGTCGAGACGGTTGATGGTCGAGTCAATCCACCCGAAGCAGAGGGCCTCGTCCAACGCCTCGCTGTAGGCGACAGACGTCTTCCCGGAGCCTTTTTTGTAGTAGGTCAGCCAGATCTCCCTGGTTTGGCCGCCATGTCGCGCCAGCCAGCCTCGCCAGGCCGCGGCCGTCTTGAAAAGCCGGGGTTCCATGGCCCGCATCTTAGCCGCGCCGGCGCCGGCCTGTCAATAACTCCGGGACGGGCCTTCGCCGCCCTCCGAGCCGTTAGGATGGGAGGACGCCATAGTAGTTCCCGAACTCTCGTGTCGGCGAATTAGCGAATTACTAATACTCCCATAATTGTCCGGACACAGTCAGCCTGAAACTAAATCGATGCTGAAAAGAAGCGATGTATCTAATCGGAAGATTTCCCGAGATATTGCGGTAGAGCCAAGAAAAACAACTCCATTCTATTATGGGACTTCTAATATGTATAGTGTTCTGCCATGAACGCGATCCGGATTCGAGAATCTCGACTGTGTGTCCTCGACAGAGGACGAAATAATTCGGGAGTTATGTATGGTGTCCCCCTAATTGCGGTTCGGGAGTCTCAGCGGGCGGCGGGGAGCAGCCGGACCTGATACAGGCGCGGCCAGTACTTGCCTGTGACGAAGAGCCGCTTGCCTTGGGGGTCCCAGGCGATCCCGTTCAGGACGTCGGTGTCCGGCCGCCGCTCCGAGGCCGGCAGCAGGCCCCGGAAGTCGATCTCGGCAGTGACCCGCCCGGATTCCGGGTCGATGACCACGACCCGGTCGGACTGGTAGATGTTGGCGTAGATGCGGCCGTCGATCGTCTCCAGCTCATTGAGCATCACCACCGGGCCTTCGTCGTCGGCGACGCGGATGCGGCGCAGCTCGGCGAACGTCTCGGGATCGCGGACGGACAGGATGCTGGAGCCGTCGCTCATGACCAGGTCCGTGCCCAGGACGGTTAACCCCCAGCCCTCGCTGGCGTAAGTGAACGTCGCCAGCCGGCGGAAAGTGGCCCGATCGTAGACGAAGCCGAGACCCGATTCCCAGGTCAGCTGGTAGAGCTTGCCGCCCATCAAGGCCAGCCCTTCGCCGAAGAGGCGGGCGTCCAGGTCGCTCTTCTGCAGGACCTTGCCCGTCTCCAGATCCACCCGCCGGAGGCTGGATTGTCCCCATTGCCCCGTGCTCTCGTAGAGCTGGCCTTCCCACCACAAGAGGCCCTGGGTGTAGGCCATTCTGTCATGCGGGTAAGTCTTGACGATCTCGTAGCGCAGCTTCTGGGGCGCGGCCTGGGGAGCGGGTTCCGGTCCCGCCGCGGCGCAGGCGGAGAGGACGGCCAGAAGCAGGGCGGGCACCATCCAACGGCGTCGGCGGCTCATTTCTTTATGATACCACCCTCCTCCGGCGGAGGGAACAACGGTCGGGCGGTCGGGCGGGCGCCGGGCGAGAGATCCTCAGCGGGCCGCATCGACGATGGCCCGTACGGCCGAATCGACAGCCGCGGCCGTGGCCTTGATCCCGGCCTCGGGGTAGAACGATCCCATCAGCATGGGCTTGAGGGCGCTGACGCAGACCGCCCCGGCCTCTTCGTAGACGCTGACCGGGCAGGGCAGCATCAGCGAGATCTTGGGGTTCCTGGCCAAGACCTCGAAAGCGTGCTTGGGGTGACAGACCTCGATGATCTTGAGCGGTCCGCGGGCGAAGCCCTTGGCCGCCAGGGTGGCCTGGACGTCGTGGATATGGAGGACGCCGAAACCCTGCCGCTTAGCTTCCTCCAGGACCGCTTCGACGGCCTGGTCGAACGGCTTTGCGGATGTCACGGTGTAATCGAGCTCTTCCATGTCCTATCCTCCTGCGCCCGGGGCGGCCTCTCTATCGTAGCCGAAATGGGCCGGTTGCCAAGGCTGGGGGGGTGGATATAATAGGGTCCGGCCGAAGCGATCCGACCAAGGAGCCGACCATGAACCTGCATTGGGCCGACATCACCATCTTCGCCGCCTTCTTCGCCGTCGTCATCGGCGTCAGCATGTACAAGAGCCGCAAGAGCCGCACCGGGGAGGACTTCTTCCTGGCCGGCCGCGGGCTGGTCTGGCCTCTCATCGGCTTCTCGCTCATCGCGGCCAACATCTCGACCGAGCAGTTCGTCGGCATGTCCGGGCAGGGCGCCGGAAGCGCCGGCTTGGCCGTGGCCAGCTACGAGTGGATGGCCGCGATCTGCCTGGTGTTGGTGGCCGCCTTCTTCCTGCCCAAGTTCCTCAAGGCTGGCATCTACACCATCCCCGAGTACCTGGAGTATCGCTACACGCCGGCCGCCCGCAGCCTGATGGCTCTCTACCTGCTGATCATCTACGTCCTGGTCAGCTTCGCGGCCGTGGTCTATACCGGCGCCCTGGCTCTGCAGACGATCTTCGGCGTCGAGCTGGTCAAATCGGTCTGGATGATCGGCATCATCGCCGCCCTCTACACGACCTGGGGCGGCCTCAAGGCCGTGGCCTGGGCCGACCTCTTCCAGGGCTCGGCCCTCATCCTGGGCGGCATCGTCACCCTGGTCGTGGGGCTCAAGGCCGTCGGCGGCGTCAGCCCGTTCGTGGCGGCCAACGCCGATAAGCTGCACATGATCATGCCGGCCAGCCATCCGGTCATTCCCTGGCCGGCTTTGGTCATCGGGCTGTGGATCCCCAATTTCTACTACTGGGGTCTGAACCAGTTCATCACCCAGCGGACCCTGGCCGCCAAGAGCCTCAAGCAGGGCCAGCGCGGCATCCTCTTCGCCGCCACCCTGAAGCTCCTCATCCCGTTCATCATCATCATCCCCGGCATCATCTCCTGGCAGCTCTACAAGGCCCAGCTGCTGGCGCCCGGGGCGACTACGGACCAGGCCTACCCGCTGCTGATCAAGAACCTGGTCGGGCCCGGCATGCGCGGATTCATCCTGGCGGCCCTGGCCGGAGCGGTCATCAGCACCCTCGGCTCCCTGCTCAACTCCGTCTCCACTCTGTTGACGATGGACATCTACAAGCGGCACATCAACAAGGACGCTACCCAAAAGACCCTGGTCCGCCTCGGCCGCTGGGCCACCCTGGCCTTCGTCATCATCGTCTGCCTCATCGCCCCCCAGCTGGGCAACCCCAAGTTCAAGGGCATCTTCAACTACATCCAGGAGTTCCAGGGCTTCGTCTCGCCCGGCGTCCTGACCGCCTTCCTCTTCGGCCTGTTCGTCAAAAAGGCCCCCCGTTCGGCCGGCCTGGTGTCGCTGCTGCTCAATGCCCCGATTTACGGCTTGTTGATGTGGAAGTTCGGCTCGATCGCCTTCCTCAACCGGATGGCGATCACGTTCGTGATCCTGGTCGTCGTCCTGACCCTGATGACCCTGCTCAAGCCGCTGAAGGTGCCGGTGGTCATGCCCGTCCAGCAGGGCTTCGACATGACCCCCGCCCGGGCCGTCAAGTGGCTCGGGCCGCTGATTATCGCCGCGACCCTCGTCCTCTACGCCATCTTCTGGTAATCAGCTCTCGATGGCCCGGTAGCGCCGCTCGGCGAAGGCGCCCAGCAGGACATAGGCCGCGGCGCCCAGGACGGCGAAAATCGCGCCGATCGCGAGAAGCAGCGGCCTCGTCCGCAGCCCCGCCCCCGTCAGAAGTTTGACCAGCCAGAATCCGCCGAACAGGATCCCGGCGTCCGCGAACAGGGCCAGCAGGACGTTGAGGTTCTGCTTGATGGCCTTTTGCGGGTTGGTCCAGACGAGCAGCGGCCGGGCCAGGTCGATCATCAGACCGACCGAGGTGAGCAGGGACGTCGCAGGCACCGCCAGGGCCGCGGCCACGGCCAGGTGGAGCGGCCGCAGGCGGAAGACGAAGAGGCAGGCCGCCACGGAGGCGGCCAGACCGATTGAGGCGATGGCCAGGGCGTGCAGCAGCTTGCCCCTGACTTGCACGCGGGGCGCGACCGGAATGACTTGGGACATCCAGAATTGGGCGCCTTCCCGGGAGAAGGCCGAGGAGGCTGTGCCGTTGATGGCGGCGCAGACGGTCATGAACAGGGCCGAGCCCAGGATCGCCGTCGCGGGCTTGGCCGAGAGCAGCAAGCCGATGATCTGGGCCGAGTCGGAGCCCGTCCCCGTGTCGAACTTGCTCATCAGAACGAAGATGACGGGAACCAAGAGGGCCGAGAGGACGCCGTTGAGGAGGAAGATCGGCGTCCGGTTCATGATCCGAAGCTCTCTCAGAAAGACCGCCCGGGCCGGCCTCGCCCCTCCGGCGATCCCGCGTTCCAGGGCGCCTCGGGCCAGGGCCTTGCGGGGTCCTGTCCGCTCGCTCAGTCCGATCAGGCCGCGGTAGAAGAAGCGCCGGGCGGCCGCCAGGATGAGAGCGAACAGCCCCAGCGAAGCGCCCAAATAGAGCAGCAGCCCGGCCGGCCCGGGGGCGCGGAATCCGAAGGCCAGCGCCCGGCTGGCCCAGACGCTGGGCGGGAAGCGGGCCCCGATTTTCTGGACGAGGCCATCCGGCGAGGCCAAGAGCCCCACCACGGCTGACTGGTCGAACGATCCGTTCATGGAGCGGTTCAGGGCGAACTGGCCCGCGAAAGCCGAGGCCATGAGGATCAGGCTGCCGGCTACGATCAGGAAGTCTTTCCGGCGCCCCAAGTTGACGGTCCGCATCAGGACGACGGCCAGGATGGCCACGATGCCCAGGGGGATGACCGGAAGGAGCAGGTAGGCCAGGGCCGCCTCGATCCAATAGCGTGGGCCGGCCTTGGACAACAGGCCGAACTGGATCAGGACCGGCAGGACCAGCGGGGCGGCGGTCATCCACTCGTTGACCAAAATGACCGTGAACTTGGACAACAAAACCTGGGTCGGCGTCAGCGGGAGCGGGACGAGCAGGTCGATGTCGCGCGAGAAGTAGAAGGCCGAGATGACGTAGTAGAACCCGAAGACAAGGATGAGAAACTGGCCGGCCAGGAGGCCGAAGGTCAGGACCGCGGGCTGTTGGCCCATGGGCGCGAGCAGGTTGTAGACCCAGCGGAGGCCTTTGAAGTAGTAGACCAGAAGCGGGACGAGGCCGACGAGGCCCAGGCCGACGAGCGGGATCAGCCAAAGGTCTTTCTTCTTCTTGAGGATCTCCCGCGGCCGCAGGACCGACAGCCCGAAGTTGACCCGCAGGGACGTTCGGACCAGGGCTCCGAGCTTGCTCATCGCTCCGTCAGCTCCAGGAAGATCGACTCCAGCGACGTCCCGACGGCGTCGATGGTCCGAGCCGCGGCGCCGGCCCGCAGCTCGGCCATGGTCCCGCAGGCGATCAGCCGGCCTTTGTGGATGATCCCGATGCGATCGCACAGCCTCTCGGCCACCTCCATGATATGGGTGGAGAAGAAGAGGGTTCCGCCCCGGTCGCAGTGGTCCCGCATCAGCTCCTTCATATGGTGGGCGGCCCGGGCGTCCAGGCCGACCATGGGCTCGTCCAGGACCATGACCCTGGGCCCGGGCAGGAGGGCGGCGATGAGGACGATTTTCTGCCGCATGCCGTGGGAGTAGCTCTGGATGGGGGAGGCCACGGCCCCGGTCAGCTCAAAGACGTCCAGCCACTTGCGGATGCGCTCGAGCCGGTCTGCTCGGGGCACGCCGTAGACGTCGCCGATGAAGTTGAGGTACTCCAGGCCGGTCAGCCGCTCGTAGATCTCGGGCGTGTCGGGGACGTAGGTGGTGACGGCCTTGGCCTTGAGGGGATCGCGCTGGTTGTCCCAGCCGGCCACGGCGATGGTCCCGGCGTCGGGACGCAGCAGCCCGACGATCAGCTTGATGGTCGTTGTTTTGCCGGCCCCGTTAGGGCCGAGGAAGCCGAAAATCTCGCCCGGCCGGACGGTCAGGGTCAGGCCGTCGACAGCCTTGACCTTGCCCTTGGCGTAGCTCTTGGAGACGTTCTGGATGTCGATCATGCGGGCTCCTTGGGAAGGCCCATTATCCCATAGACGCAGCCTCGCGCCCAATGAGTTGAATCCCCCCGCCGCGTTCACATATACTGGGCGCCGGGGACAGCGCCCCGGGGAGAATCGAGTGGCGGAAACGAAACCCATCCTGACCATTAAGTCGCTTAAGGAGCAGGTCTACGAGCACCTGGGAGAGCAGATGCGGACGGGCGTCCTGCGCCCCGGGGCGGCCATCGACATGGAGAAAACCAGCCGGCGGCTGGGCGTCAGCCGGACACCTCTTCGCGAGGCCCTGCTCCAGCTGGAGATGGAAGGCTTCGTCTCCATCCTGCCCCGCCGCAGGATCGTGGTCAACGGCCTGACCCTGCGCGATATCCGCGACTGCTACGAGATCATCGGGGCCCTGGAAAGCGCCGCCCTGCGGGACGCCTTCCCCCGCCTGACGGCCGCCGAAGTGGACCGCATGGACCGGCTCAACGCCGAGATGAAGGCGGCCATCGGGCGGAACGGCTTCGACCTTTACTACGAGAAGAACCTGGCCTTCCACGATGTCTTTCTCGACCTGGCGGGCAACGAGCTCCTAAAGCGAACGGTTAGGGTTTTGAAGAGGCGCCTCTACGACTTCCCCCGCCTCCAGGGCTTCGTCAAGGCCTGGGAGCAGGCCTCCATCGGGGAGCACGCCGCCCTGACGGCTCTGATCCGCAAGGGGCGGCGGGAGGCGGCGGCGGCCCACATCCGGGACGTCCACTGGTCGTTCGAGGTGCAGGAGAAATACATCAACCGGTACTACGCCAAGGCCAGCGCCCTCTAGGGGCGTCCGGCCGAAGCAAGGAGAGCCCATGAAAGCCAAAGCCCTCTTGTTCGCCGCGATCCTGCCGGCCCTGCTGGCGGCCTGCGCGGTCTATCGCCAGGAGAAGGAGCTGGCTCCGCCCATGGCCGAGTTCCTGTCCAAGGCCCGCTACCTGATGACCTCGGAAGAGCGGCGGAATTTCCTGGCCCTGCCGGACGCGGACAAGGCCGCCTTCGTCGAGGCCTTCTGGAAGCGGCGCGACCCCGACCCGGCCACCGAAGCCAATGAGCTCCGCGAGGAGTACGAGATGCGCCTGGCCACGGCCGACAAGCTCTTCCTGGGCGAGGGCCAGGCCGGCTTCCTGACCGACCGCGGGCGCATCTACGTTCTCTACGGACCGCCGAGCGAGCGGCAGACCAATCCGGTCGGGACATCCATGGCCCGCCGCTGCCGGGAGGTCTGGTACTACGCCAACTACCCGGTTGTCTTCGTCGATCAGAACTGCAACGGCCGCTACCGCCTGTCGACCATGGACATGACGGCGCTGCGCGAGCTGAACATCGCCGATCGCTCGGCGACGCCCAAGGGGGCCCGGACGATGACCGGCATCCTCCAGTCCGGCAGCAAGCGTTTCGACTACGAGATCGGCTTGGACTTCGCGGAGCGGACCCCCGGACGGGTCGCGGCCGCCCTCCGCCTGAGCCTGGCTTACGGCCGCATCTGGTTCACCTCGCAGGGCCGGGTCCTGCGGACGTCCTTCGACGTCGCGGTCGAGGTCCGGAATTCCGACAAGGAGCTGGTCTACGAAACCAAGGCGTCCTTCCCGGTCAGCCTGACGGAAGACGAGCTGGTGGCCCGGGGGAGCCGGGAGTTCGTCATGGATGTGCCCATCGACATCCGGGACGCGGCCGCCATCGCCAAGCTCAAGGGCGGCGATCAGCTGACCGTCACCGTCGTCAACGCGACGGCCAAGGACTCCCAGAAGAAATCCGTGGCTTTCGACTAAAAGCTGAGCCTGACCCCCAGCCGGATCGTCCGGACGCCGTAGTAGGACAGGATCGAGCCGTAGGATGTCGAGGCGGCGTAGGAGATCGAAACGGGGTTCCCGTTCGCATCATAGGCCGTCCGCAGCTCTCCGGCCGCGTCGTTGTCCTTAGTCAGGGCGCTCGTGCCGAGCAGGTTGAAGACGTCCAGGTAGAAATCCATCTTTCCGGCCCGGCCGACCCGGAAGCCTCTATTGAGCCGGAGGTCCAGGCTGCTGAAGGCCGGCTCGCGGCCGGCGCCCAGGGCTTCGGCCGCGACCGTGACGTAGGCCGTCCGGGCCCCGAATCCCTCGGGGAAATAGACCCGGGCCAGCGTCCGGCCGTAGGGAGCCCCCGACATGTACCGGAAGTAGGCCCCCAGGTTGAATCCCAGGGGCAGCTGGACGCCGGCCATGAGTCGGGCCTGGAACGGCCGGTCCAGCCAGAGCGGGCCGTAGGCGTTGGTCAGGCCGTTGGGGCTGGCGTAGGTCGAGGTAGAGGCGTAGCTGGCGGCCGCGTCGGCGCCCAGGTCGCCCTTGAACGAGCTCAGCACGATGGAGGCGGACATCTGCCAGCCGTGCGACATCCGCTTCTCGAAGCTCAGGATGCCGGCGACGTATTTTTGCCGGGCCTCGGGGATGTTGGAGTACTTGTAGACGGGAGCCGGACGGTCCGCCCGAAGGCCGTAGACGGTCAGCGTGCTGTCGTCGGATGTGCCCAGGAGGCCGTCCCGCCCGGGCTCGGTCACGGTCAGCGGCAGCCAGATAAGCCCGGCGGCGTCCCTGGCCGAGGCGTCATAGCCGTTCTCCACGTCGATCAGGGAGATCAGGTTGCTCGCGTCGCGCAGGGTGAACTGGGCCGAGACGCTGAAGTCCCGCCCCAGGTCCCGCTCCAGGGAGGCGGTGAAGGTGTCGTAGCGGGGAGCCTTGAGCTTGTGGGCGGCGCCGTCCGCGTCGGTATAGGTGAACGGATTGAATTCCGCGTCCTCACTCACATCCTCGAGCAGGACATAGTCGTCGATGCCGGGCAGGTCCATCATCCCGTCGCCGTTGAGGTCATACCAGTCCCACGAGACCGTCTGCGGGGAGAAGATGTTGGACGAGGCGTAGAAGCTGGTCCACATGGTGTCGTAGTCCCGGGCGAAGGACAGCTTGAGGGCCGTGGAGCCGTCGCCGAAGAGATCGTAGGACAGGCCGGCCCGGGGCGACAGGTTCAGGAACTCGACCAGCCGCCGGTAATAGACGGCGACCGCATCGAAGGGCGAGGTCAGCCCGGCCTCGGTGAGCTCCGCGGTCAAGGCCTCGATCAGGTCGTTGTCGGCGAGGCCCTCGGCATTGAGCTCGGGGCCGTACTCGAAGGTCAGGGCGCCCCGGCTCTGGACCGGCAGGAACTCCAGGCTGTAGTCGAAGCGCAGGCCGAGATCCAGGGCCAGGCGGCCGGCCTGGATGCCGTCCTGGGCGAAGATGGAGAAGCGCCGGAAGCCGTCCTTGGCCTTGAGGCCGCCCTCGGCGACGCCGGAGGCGAAGAGGCTGAGGCGGCCGATGGAACGGGTCGGGTCGACGTAATAGGGATTGCCGGCGTTCCAGTCGTACCACATCGAGTAATAAGGATTGATCCGCCACCAGTCGCGGACGCTGTTGGACTCCTCGATCGCGAGGCCGGCCTTCAGGACATGGCTCTCGCCGAAAAGCCCGTCCAGCAGGCTGGTCAGGCTGGCCTCGCCGCTGGTCCGCTTGTAGGAGCTGCGAAGGCTGTAGGGGGCCGAGCCCCAGGTCACCTGGTTGAGGTAGTCGACGTAGGTGTACTCGTAGATGTTGCGGGACAGCTGCGGGACGTCGCGCGCGATGTACGTGAAGCGGACGTCGGCCCGCGTCCGGGAGGACAGCTCGAACATCCCGGCGTGGCTCGTGGCGTAGGAGTTCTCGCTCTTGCGGGTCCACGTCGCGTCGTAGGAGAGGTCCGGGGCGAAGGAGGCCTCGTCCACCGGCTGGTAGAGGTTGTTCCAGTGGAAGTAGCCGGCGTAGCGGATCTTGTCCGTGGCGTTGACGGTGGCCTTCAGGAAGGCCATCCATTCGCCCTGCTTGCGGTCGAAGGCCGTGGTGGTCCCCGTGCCTACCGCCGCCAGGCGGGCGCCCGGATCGTAGGGATTGGCCTGGCTGAAGGCCAGCCGGCGGGCGTTCAGGAAGTACCAGGCCCTGTCCTCCCAGAGGGGCCCGCCCAGGTTCAGGGACACGTCGTAGAGGCCGGACGTCCGGTCGGTGGGCTCCAATGCCAGGCCGCTGACGGATGCGGCGTCGAAGCTGTCCATGCTCAGGGCCGAGTCGGTCAAGTGGAAGCGGAGGCTGCCGGCGAAGGCGTTCCCGCCGGAGCGGCTGAGGAGATGAAGGGCCGCTCCCCGGCCAGGGCCCTCGGCGGCCGGCTTGCCGGTGGAGATGATCTCGACCTGATCGAGGATGTCGACGTTGAGGTTTCCGATGGGAAAGCCCGCGGAGGGATCGGTCGCCAGGCCGCCGTCCAGCTTATAGTCCTGGCCCCGGACGCCGCCGCCCTGGATGGAGACGGCCCGGTCGTAGGGCTTGCCCTCGGCCACGGCGCCCGGGGCCATGGCCTGCAGGTCGCGCACGTCGCGGCCGAACGGGACGGCTTCCAGAAGGGTCGAGGAGAGCCGGAAGGCGCTTTTGACGGAGAAGACGTCGAGGACGGACAAGGGCGTGTCGAAGACTTCGTCCTCTTCGATCTCCGACGGCTTCAGAATCACATCCAGCTTGACCGTCTGCCCGGCCAGAAGGATGATCCCGCGGCGGACGACGGATTTATGCTCCGGCAGGTCGAAGCGCAGGCTGTAGACGCCGGGCGGAAGGGCCAGAAAATCGAAGAGCCCCGAGGCCGGTGTCTGCATGTCAGTCTGGCCTTGGAAGGAGGGGCTTTGGGCGATGATCGAGACGAGGGCCAGGGGCTTCCCGGACGCGTCGACGACCCGCCCCCGCAGGGAGGCGTTGGGGCTTTGGGCCAGGGCGGGTCGCGCCAACCCCGCGGCCAGGATCAGGAGGGCGGCTGCGCGCAGAGCTCTTCCTTTATTCATGAGGTCTCCTCGTCGTTTCCATACACGTTTTGTCTCCCGAACGTTGCCTCGGGCTTGATTTTCTCGGGCCGGGGCCCCGCCGCCCAGGCGGCGGCTCCGATGAGGCCGGCGTCGTTGCCCAGGGCGGCCCGTCCGATCCGGCAGGCCCGAAAGGCGCCGGGGAAAGCC
>DFYJ01000047.1 GCA_002383325.1 Candidatus Aminicenantes bacterium UBA4085 | reverse complement strand
AGGGCCGAGCTTCTGGACCTCAAGACGCGGGCCCTCAACCAGCAGCTCTATACTTTCAACAGCATGTCGACCAAGGACCAGATCCAGAAGTCCATCGCCGAGACTTATCAGAAGCTGCTGGAAGCCCGGACCGATGCGGCTCGAGCCAAGGAGGAGCTGACGAAGTTCCTCAACCAGGCGGCCTCGGCCCGCGGCGCGCCGCTCTGGATCAAGCGCCCCTGAACTTCGGCAGTCCCCGACGAGACTCCGGCCTTGGCCGTCTCCGCGAGGACGTCGCGAATATTAACGGTAATAGATCAGCCCGATCATGACGCCGAGCTCGCGCTCGTCCTTGGAGTCGGGCATGGACTTGGCCGGCACGAACGGCTTGTCGACCCCGATCGTCAGGATGAACTCGTCCTTGTCCCCGACCATCTCCTTCTTGATGGTGTAGGTCTTCTCGAAGTTCGCGTCCTCGGGGACGAACTCATCGAAGGGCAGGCCGTTGATCTTGAAGGACAGCTTCTGGTCCGGGACGAAATCCTTGTTGACCCCTCCCCGGATGACCAGGACGGCGTCACGCTTGGGATTGTCCACGACGCAGGTCGCTTCCTTGGCCGTCCAGCGCCACTGCTTGAGGGCCGAGTTCTGGTCGATCTCCAGGTCGTACCAGCCGCTCTCGTAGATAACCTCGGGCGTCCCCAGGGGCGGCGGCAGGACCTTGAGCTTTCTGGACAAGACCTCGCGCTGGGCGTTCCCGGTCCGGTCGAAGGCGTTGTAGAAGCCGACCGAGAGCCGGAGCGTTTCCTCGCCCTTGAAGGTGGGATCGAATTCGTCGATGAACCTGGGGATGAGAATGCGGCGCTTGACGACGTATTCCTTGCCCGCCTCCCATTTCGAAGTCGGCACCTCGGGCATGTAGTCGTCCTGGACGACCAGGTTGGTGTTGTGCCAGAAGTGAACGAAGATGCTGAAGTCCCGGTCCAGGGGCTTGAAGTCGGCCGATGTCTTCCAGGTGTAGGTCATGTCGGTGATCAGGTTGTCGGAAAGCTTGGCATCGCCGAATTCGACGGCCAGATCCACACCCATGACCTGGGTCTTCTTGCCGCAGGCGAAAGCGGCGGCGGCAATGAGGACAAGCACGGCGGAGAGACGCAGGCGATGTTTCATGGGGCATACCTCCTGGAAGGAAACCGCCGGAATTATAGGCGAACGACCGAAAGGAGTAAAGCCGGTCCCGCGGGGCGGAATCCATTTAATCGGCGGGGCTTTTCTGTTATATCATGAGGCCATATGAAGCCGCTTCTTCTTCTCTATTCCCTGGGCTCCCGGCTGGTCTGCCGCATCCGGCGGGCCCGCTTCGGCCGGGGGGGCGCGCGGGCAGCTCGGGCTCCGATCCCCGTCCTCAGCGTCGGCAACATCGCCCTGGGGGGATCGGAGAAGACGCCCCTGGCCGTGGACCTGCTGCGGTTCCTCCTCGAGGCGGGCTTCCACCCCGCGTTGATCAGCCGGGGATACAAAGGCGCCTGGGAGAAGATGGGCGGGGTCGTCTCCGACGGCCGCGCCCTGCGGGCGAGCGCCGCCCAAGCCGGGGATGAGCCCCTCCTGGCCGCCCTCAATGTCCCGCGGGCCGGCGTCTATGTCGGCCGCGACCGGCTGGCTTCCTGCCGCAAGGCCGAGGCCGACGGCTTCGACGCGGCCGTCCTCGACGACGGATTCCAACACTTCCGGCTGGCCCGCGACCTGGACGTCGTCCTGGTCCGCCCGGGCGCCGGCTCTGTCCTGCGGGAGGGTCCGTCGGCTCTGGCCGCCGCGGACATCGTCCTCCACGCCGGGCCGGCCCCCAGGATCGGAAGCCGGCCGGGCGATCCGGCGCCCCTGCTCTTCCCGTATCGAACGGTCGGCCGAGGGATCTTCGCCTTCGGAAGCGGCGGCCCCGACGCGCCGGTCGAAGCCCCGCCGGAGCCTTGCCTGGCCTTCTGCGGCATCGCCAGGCCGGAGCGGTTCTTCGCCCTGCTCGAGTCCACGGGTCTGCGCCCCGCCGCCCGCCTGCTCTTCCCCGATCACCATGACTATCCCGATCGTTCGCTGGCCCGCATCTCCGCCGCGGCCCGGGCGGCGGCCTGCCGGAGCCTCATCACCACGGAGAAGGATGCGGTCAAGCTGCGTGATCGGATCGGGACGGCGACGGGCCTGACGGCTCACTTCCTCAAGCTCGGCCTGGAGATCCCGGACGGATTCTATGAAGCCGTCCTGTCGCGCCTCAGCCGGGCCGCGGAAAAGGGCTCGTGAGCGCCATGGGCGAGACGATCGGCTATCTGGCCTATCGGGTCTTGGTCGGACTCATCCACGTCCTCTCCAGGCCTCTCGTCCTGGCCCTGGGCGGCGGCTTGGGGCGCCTGTTCTACCGGCTCGACGCCGGGCACCGGCGGATCGCCCTGGGCAACCTGACGATCGCCTTCGCCGGGGACAAGAGCCCGGCCGAGCGGGAGCGGATCGCCCGCGCCTCATTCATCCACTTCGTCCGCACGGCTCTCGACACCATCAAGTTCACGACTCTGTCCGTGGCGCGGATTCGCGAGCTGGTCGACGTGGAGGGCCGCGACAACCTGGTCAAGGCCCTGGCCGCGGGCAAGGGCGTGCTCATCTTCTCGGCCCATTACGGCAACTGGGAAGCTTCCCCGTCGGTGCTTTCAGCCTACGGTCCGGTCAGCGCCGTGGTCCGGGCCCTCGACAACAGACTCATCGAGCGCGACCTCCTCCGCCTCCGCCGTCGGCAGGGGGCCTCGATCATCTACAAGTCCGGGGCCGGGAAGCATGTCATGCGGGCCTTGGCCGAGGGGGGCATGGTCGGCATCGTCGTCGACCAGAACGTGCTCCGCGGCCAGGCCGTCTTCGTCGATTTCTTCGGCAGGACGGCCGCCACGACCCCCGGGCTGGCCGGCCTGCACTTCAAGTCCGGGGCGCCGCTGCTGCCGATGTTCTGCCATCCCCGCGGATCCCGCTACCTGCTGCGCATCCTGCCCCCCTTCACGGTCGAGCCTTCGGACGACCGGGCGGCGGACGTGTTGAAAACGACACGCATCTACACTAAGATGATCGAAGATCAGATCCGCCGCGAACCCGAGCCCTGGCTTTGGATCCACAAGCGCTGGAACACCCGGCCGGCGGATGAAAAGAAGAACCCATGAGAACCAACGACCGCCCGGCCGACGCGACCCGTCCCATCCGCTTCCAGCTCGACTATCTCGAGGTGGCCGACGGCTCGGCCCTGATCGAGTGCGGCCGGACCCGGGTCCTGGCCACAGCCACCATCGAGGAGAAGGTCCCGCCTTTCATCAAGGGCACAGGCTCGGGCTGGGTGACCGCGGAGTATGCCATGCTGCCGCGGGCCACGGAAAAGCGCACGGTGCGCGAGCGGGTCCAGGGCTGTCCCTCAGGCCGCAGCCAGGAGATCCAGCGCCTCATCGGCCGGGCTCTGCGGGCCGTGACCGACTTGCGGGCTCTGGGCGAACGCCAGATCATCCTCGACTGCGACGTCCTGCAGGCCGACGGCGGCACGCGGGTGGCCTCGATCAACGCCGCCTGCGTGGCCCTGGCCCTGGCCCTCAAGAAGATGATGGACGAGAAGGACCTCGACCAGATGCCCCTGCGCCACCTGGTCGGGGCCATCAGCGTCGGCATGTTCAAGGAGGAGCTGCTGCTCGACCTCGACTACCGGGAGGATTCCGCGGCCGAGGTCGATATGAACGTCGTCCAGACCGACCGCGGTCAGCTGCTGGAAGTCCAGGCCACGGCCGAGCGCAGCCCTTTTTCCCGCCACCAGCTGAGCGAGCTGCTGAAGCTGGCCGACAAGGGCATCCGGGAGATCGTCGAGGCCCAGAAGGAAGCCCTCAAGCGCAAGAGCCTCCTGTTCATGGCCTACGGCGAGCGCTGAGAGACAGTCCCCCGGGGGACGGGCGCCACCGACCCGCCCTGCCGGATGAATGGAGTGGAGTACGATGGGGGCATGGTCCGTCCGCTGTGGACGCGGCTGGTACGACTGGGAGGACCGGGACCCTGTCCCGTTCCGCTGGATGGGCCCGGAGGCGGATCTTCACCTTCCTGCCGGCCGGCGGCCGGGCTCACGCTGCCTCCTCATCGTGGCCCGTCACCTCTTCTCTGATCGGCCGTCGCCCCGGCTGGAGGCTTTCCTCGACGGCCGGCCGATCGGGCGGACCGGCGAAGTCCCCACGCGCTTCACCTCGCTCCTCTTTCCCTTGGCCGGAGGAGACGAAGCGATCGTCTCCCTGAAGCTGGACCGGTCCTTCGACGACCCGGCCGGCGGGCGGGCGCTCGGCCTCATGGTCCAGCGGGCCGAGATGATCGACCCGGAGGCGCAGGAGGATCCCATCTTCGGCGGCGGATGGTACGACTGGGAGCGCGAGGAGGCTTCCGTCTTCCGCTGGATGGATCGGCGCGGGGATATTCTGCTGCCCCGGAGCCGGGTCCGGGCCCATCGCTTCCTGACTATTCCCATGTTCCTCGGCTTCCACGACGTCGGCCAGGAGATGACCTTGTCGCACCGGGGACGGCCCTTGGCGACTTGGCCGGTCATCCGCGGCTGGGGACACTACGGCCTCGACCTGGAGCCGCTGCGGGAGAGGATGGAGCCGGGCCTCCCGCTCGTCCTCGATCTCGAGCTGAACAAGCTGCTCCCGGCCGAACACCATGCCGGGGACGGGCGCGATCTCGGCGTCCGGGTCGCGCCCCTGGAGTTCCACGATGACGCCTCGTGGCACGAGGAGTCGGCCTTCTTCCGCCGCAATGCGCTCGCCAGCCATGAGGAGATGAAGGCCGGCCGGACCGTGCTGACCTCGTATCCCCTGAGCCTGGGCATCGACCTCTACGGCCGCTGCAACATCTCCCCGCCTTGCGTCTACTGCCTCTGGGACGAGATGAAGGACATGGAGGGGGAGCGGGTCGAGGCGCCGGTGGACGAAGACGCGCTGCGCGGCTACGGGCCCTTTTTCTGGTCGGCCCGGACCCTGGTCAACTGCTCCTTCGGAGAGCCTCTCCTCCACCCCCGCATGGAGGGGATCATGGATCTTCTCGCCGACCGGCGCAAGGTCGTCGAGCTCTCCACCAACGGGCAGGCCTTCAGCCCGCGGGCCATCCGGGCCCTGGCCGGGAGGCCGGTCCATCTCTACGTGTCCCTGGACGCGGCCAGCAAGGAAACCTACGCCAGGATCCGCAATGACCGCTGGGACGACATCGTCGCCTCGCTGGAGCGGCTGAACGAGGCCCGCCAGCGGGCCGGCCGCCTGCCCAAGATCTTCCTCGTCTTCATCCCGATGCGGGTCAACGCCGGGGACCTGGAGGCGTATTTCCGCCTGGCCGCCCGGATCGACGCGGACAAGGTCGTCCTGCGGCCGCTGCAGTACCCCAGCCGGGCCAAGCCGCCGATCGAGAGGGGCGGGTACCTCTTCGACTTTGCCCGCGAGGCGCTCGGCCGGGAGGAGCTGCGGGATCTCTTCGAGAGAGCCAAGGAGCTCTCCAAGCTCTACCGCGTCGAGGTGGCCAATCAATTCGACTTCGGCAAGCCGCCCGAAAACGACGGCGAAACGCGAGGAGAGGCATGAGTCCCCGAGAGGTTCCGGACGGCGCCCGTCCCGACGGGATGCCCCTCTGCCGGGAGCCGTGGGAGAATTTCTATATCCTGCGGCGCGGCATCCTGCCATGCTGCTACGGCGGTTCGGAGATCGCGCCGATGGCCGGCTACGCCGAGGCCTGGAACTCGCCCGCGATGCAGGAGATCCGGTCCTATCTGGCCCGGGGAGAGCTGAGCCCCTATTGCCTGCTCAGCCCCGGCTGCCCCATCGTCCAGAGGGTCAGGGCCGAGCAGGCCGCCTCGAGACCGGCGCCGGGCCGCATCGGCGGCCTCCGCCGACTGGCCGCCGGACTGAAGCGGCGCCTCCGCAAGGGCGGCTGACCGGGAGCGCGGCCGCTTGACTTGATCCGCCGGGACGAGAATAATTGGATTCCAACAATTTAGGTCCGCGGAGCCCCCGATGACCGACCACCCTTCAAGGAGGCCCTCATGAGTCTTCTCAGCATCCTCATCCTGGCCGGAGCCGTCCTCGTCCTCCTGGCCCTGCTCGCCCTTCTCCTGTCCAAGCAGTATAAGAGGGTCGGGCCCAATGAAGCCCTCATCATCTCCGGCCGCAAGAAGACCGTGACCGGCCCCGACGGAGGCAAGATCAAGGTCGGCTACCGCTATCGCCTGGGCGGCGGCACCTTCGTCATGCCCTTCCTGGAGACGGCCGACACCCTGCCCATGGAAGTCGTGCCGCTGTCCATCAGGACGCCCGAGGTCCTGACCCACGGCGGCGTGCCGATCCTGGCCGACGCTACGGCCCAGGTCAAGATCGACTCGACCGAGAGCGCCGTCCTGATCGCGGCCGAGCAGTTCCTGGCCATCGGCAAGGACGGCATCCGCGAAGTCGCCATCAACGTCCTGGAAGGCCGGATGCGGGAAGTCATCGGGACCATGACGGTCGAGGAGATCTATCGCGGCCGGGCCGAGTTCAACGAGAAGGTCATCGCCGCGGCCAAGGCCGATTTCGCCAAGATGGGCCTCGTCCTCCTGGCCTTCGCCCTCAAGGAGTTCTCCGACAGCCAGGGCTACATCAGCTCCCTGAGCAAGCCGCTCATCACCGCGGCCAAGCGCGACGCGGCCATCTCCGAGGCCGAAGGCGAGAAGGAAGCCGTCATCAAGTCCTCCCAGGCCCGCAAGGAGGCCGAGGTGGCCCGCCTGCAGGCCGAGGCCCAGATCGCCAAGGCCCAGTGGGAGAACGAGACCAAGAAGTCCGATTCGCTGACCCTGGTCAACCAGAAGAAGGCCCAGGCCGACTTCGCCTACGAGCTGGAGCGCCATCGCCTGAACCAGGAGATCAAGCTCCAGGAGTCGAAGGTCCGCCAGGTGGAGAAGGAGCAGGCCATCAAGATCGAGGAGCTGGAGATCCAGCGCCGGGAGAAGGAGCTCCAGGCCAACGTGGTCAAGCCTTCCGACGCCCGCAAATACCAGATCCAGTCCGAGGCCGAGGCCGAGGAGTTCCGCATCCAGGCCGAGGCCCGGGGCAAGGCCGAGGCGGTCAAGCTGGAAGGCCAGGCTGAGGCGTCCCGGATCAAGGAGCGGGGCGCGGCCGAGGCCGAGGCCATGCTCAAGAAAGCCCAGTCCATGGACAAGTACGGCGACGCCGCGGTCCTGGAGATGTACATGAAGGTCCTGCCCGAGATCGTCCGCGGAGTGGCCGAGCCGCTGGGCCGGGTGGACAAGATCACGGTCATCGGCGGCGACAAGTCCCTGGGCACGACCAAGATCACGGCCCAGGTGGCCGAAATCCTGGCCCAGGTGCCGGACGTGGTCAAGTCGCTGACCGGGGCGGACATCAAGAAGTTCCTCAAGGACAAGCTGTCCGACGAGAGCAAGCCGGCCAAATAAGCCCTCTTCATAACAGGGCGGTGCAACCATGGTTTCCGAACGAGTCAAGCAAATCGGCGCCTCGCCGACCCTGCGCATCGCGGCCAAGGCCAAAGCCCTCAAGGCCGAGGGCATCGACGTCGTCGACCTGAGCATCGGCGAACCCGATTTCCCCACCCCGGCCGGCATCAAGGCGGCCGGGATCAAGGCCATCGAGGACAACTTCACCAAATACACCGAGAACGAGGGCACTCCGGCCCTGAGAAAGGCCATCCTGGCCCGCTTCAAGGAGGACTTCGGAGTGGCTTACGCGCCCAACGAGATCATAGTCTCCTCGGGCGCCAAGAGCTCGCTCTACCACCTGATGCTGGCGCTGCTCGACCCGGGCGACGAGGTCATCATCCCCGTCCCGTACTGGGTCACCTACCCCCACCAGGTCAAGCTGGCCAAGGGCAAGGCGGTCCTGGTCGAGACCAAGGAGGAGGAGGGCTTCGTCCTGACGGCGGAGACACTCAAAGCCGCCGTCACGCCGGCCACCCGGGCGGTCATCCTCAACTCGCCCTCCAATCCGACGGGCGCGGCCTACACCCGGGCCCAGCTTCAGGCCCTGGCCGACGTCGTCCGGGGCGAGGACATCTACGTGGTGGCCGACGAGATCTACGCCTCGCTCGTCTACGACGACTTCCCCTTCACCAGCTTCGCCGCCCTGGGCGAGGACATCAAGAAGAAGACGGTCATCATCAACGGCCCCTCCAAGTCGTATTCCATGACCGGCTGGCGCATCGGCTACGCCCTGGGGCCGGCCGACGTCATCGCCGGCATGGCCAAGATCCAGAGTCACACCACTTCCAACGCCGCCTCGATCTCCCAGCGGGCGGTGCAGGAGGCGGTCTCCGGGCCGCAGTTCGAAGTCGCCCGCATGGTCCAGGAGTTCGGCCGGCGGCGCAACTACGCCCTGATGAAGCTGCAGGCCATCGCCGGGTTGTCCTGCTTCAAGCCCCAAGGCGCCTTCTACCTCTTCCCCAACGTCCGCTCCTTCTTCGACAAGGAGTTCAACGGGACGCCCATCCGCAACTCCAACAGCCTGGGCTACTACCTGCTCCGCGAGGCCGGCGTGGCCGTCGTCCCGGGCGACTCGTTCGGGGCGGACGACTACATCCGCCTGTCCTACGCCACCTCGATGGAGAACCTGGAGAAGGGCTTGGACCGCATCACCCGGGCCCTGGCCAGGCTGCAGCCGGCCCGCAAGGCCCGGCGGGTGGCCCTGTCCAACTATACGGCCCGGGTCCGCAAGGCCGTCCCGGTCGAGGCCGGGATGAGCGTTGCGGTCCGCGACGGGCTGGTGGCCGAGGCCGAGTCGAGGCTGGGCCTGGAGAACAGCTTCGAGTGGAACGCGGTCATCAACGGGGTCGTGGTCCAGCTTCGGACCAACGTCGCCCACCTGAGCGACTTCTGGATGGACAACTGGTACCCGGCCCAGCTGGAAGCGGGGCTGGAGCCGCACGGGGTCATCTACGCCGTGGACGGCATCCCCGGCCGCGAGCCGCGGGCTCACTACAACTCCGAGACCAAGACCGGCGTCCTGATCAACTGCGACGCCTACGGGCCCCTGCGCAGCCTGGCCCTGGGGCTGGCGGCCGACGTCGGCGAGCGGTCGTTCGGAGTCCATCCGGTGCGGGGAATGTCGGTCGACGCGGCCGGCGAGGGTTTGGTCCTGATCGGCCCCCCGGGAACCAAGAAGACGGACCTGTTCTCCGGCCTGCTGCGCGACCCGCGCTACAAGTTCCATGCCGGCGATATCTTCTTCGTCCGCTACGCCGGCAAGGCCGCCCTGGCCGACGCGGTCGAACGCAAGGCCTTCCTGCCGACCTCGGCCGTGGAGATCTTCGGACGGCTGGCGCCGCTCTTTGACGGGAGCCGGTGCGAGAACGTCGTCCTGCGCAAGGACGACTGCAAAGACGCCGATTGCCTGCGCGGCGAGGACTGCCGCCTGGACCGCGGCTCGCCGTTCTGCTACAAGGCGGCCAAGGACGCCCACGGCCTGATCGATCCCAACTGGATCGCCGGAGCCCAGGCGGTGGCCCGCCGGACTACGCTCAAGAGGATCGTCATCCTGCGCAACGATTCCGTCTCGCCGGCCGTGGTGGAGCTTTCGCCCGAGGAGGCCCTGCGCATCCTGGCCGCTGGCGAGAGCCCGGGTATGAAGTCCGGAGCGACGGCCAAGCCCGTTCCGTTCTTCAATCCCCACCTACTGTCGGCGACGGAGGAGCGGCGGGATCTGCAGAGGGCCGCCTTCCAAAGGCTGCTTCAAAGCGCCCGAGCCTGGCTGTTCAACTCCGGCGCGGCGGGCGTGGAAGCGCTGAAGGAA
>DFYJ01000125.1 GCA_002383325.1 Candidatus Aminicenantes bacterium UBA4085 | reverse complement strand
CCCGCCCGGCTCCGATCCCGGCCGCCGCCGGCTGGCGGGTCTTGCGCCGCGGCTCGAAACTCTTGGCCCGGCTCGGCTTGGCCATCTCCTCATCCCTCCAGGGCCCGCTTGGCTCTCCGCCGGCGGTGGAAGGCCACCGCGAATCGATGGGCTTCGTCGCGGACCTGCTGCAGCATCTGCAGCGCCGCCGACGTCCGCGGCAGGCGGTNNGGCCCAACCCGTCCAGGACGCGGCCGGCGGCGCGGAGCTGCGGCTTGCCGCCGTCCACGAGCACCAGGTCGGGAAGCTGCGACTTCTCCAGCAGCAGGCGCCCATAGCGGCGCCCGACGACCTCGGCTAAGCTGGCTACATCGTTGGGGCCCTCGATGGTCCGGACCTTGTACTTGCGGTATCCGTCCTTGCGGGCGGATCCGTTCTCGAAAGAGACCATCGAGGCCACAGTCTCGACACCCTGGGTGTTGGAGACGTCGAAGCCCTCGATGCGCGACGGCATTACGGACAGGCCGAGCGCCTCCCGCAGCTCGAGCAGGGGAGCCAGGCTGCGATCGGCCGCGGCCAGGACCCGCTCGGCGTTGCGCCGGGCCATCTCCAGCAGGGCCTTGTCCTTGCCCCGGGCCGGGATGACGAGTGCCGGCTTGGGTCCGTCCGGTCCGGCCAGCTCGGCCTCCAGATCCTCCCTCCCGGCCGGCGCGAACGGCAGCAGGATGCGCGGCGGAATCTCCCTGCCGCCGGCATAGAACGAGCGAATCGCTCCGGCCAGCGCCCGGCCTTCTTCCTCTTCCGGCTCGGCCGGCCGCGGCATCTCGTGCGAGCGGACGACCTTGCCCCGCCGCATGATGAAGACATAAACGGCCTCGCGCCCCCCGCCCGCGGTCCGGC
The DNA here is from genome assembly GCA_002383325.1 of Candidatus Aminicenantes bacterium UBA4085. Classification (GTDB taxonomy): domain Bacteria; phylum Acidobacteriota; class Aminicenantia; order Aminicenantales; family UBA4085; genus UBA4085. The sequence continues at coordinate 7,724 of DFYJ01000125.1, read as the reverse complement.
CGAAGACGTCCTGGTCCTCCTGCCGGACGGAGATCAGGGCCGGCTTGATCCGGACCTGGTCCAGGGCCTTGAGGACGTCGCGCCAATGGGCGGCGGCTTCGAAGCTCTCTTTTGCGGCCGCCTTCTCCATGCGCGCCCGCAGGGCTTCGGCCAGCTTGGCCGTCCGCCCCTCCAGGAGCAGACGGGCATCGCGGACCCGGGCCCGGTACTCGGCTGGACGGATCAGGCCGACGCACGGCGCCGCGCACAGCTTCAGGTCGTACTCCAGGCAGGGCCGCTTGCGGCCGCGGAAGACCGGCTCCCGGCAGGTCCGGATGCCGAAAGACTTGGCCAGCAGGTGGATCGTCCGGCGGGCTTCCCGGGCCGGGCTGAACGGGCCGTAGGTCCGGCTACCGTCCCGCACCACCTTGCGGCAGAAGTAGAGGCCCGGATAAGGATCGCCTACGGTCAGCTTGAGGTAAGGGAAGCTCTTGTCGTCCTTGAGCCGCAGGTTGAACTTGGGCTGGGCCTGCTGGATGAAGTTGTTTTCCAGGAAAGCCGCCTCGCGCTCGGTGCTCGTCAGAATGTAGTCTACATCGGCCGTCTCGGACAGGATGGCCGCCACCTTGGGATCGTCGCTCGGCTGGAAATAGGAGCGGACCCGGTCGCGCAGACGGCGGGCCTTGCCGATGTAGACGACACCGCCGGCCGCGTTCTTGAAAAAATAGATGCCCGGCGATTCGGGAAAGCCGGCGATCTTGGCCCGCAGGCTAGTCATTCAACAGCTCCAGGTCGTGCTTGCGGAGCTTGGCGATCTCGTCCCGCAAGCGGGCCGCCTTCTCGAAATCGAGGGCCTTGGCCGCGGCCCGCATCTGCTCGTCCAGCTCCTCGATCCGCTTCTGACGCTTGAGCGGGGACATGTAGATGTCCTTGTCCTCGGCGATCTTGGTGTAGTCGATGTAATCCCGCTCGTAGACGCTGGACAGGATGGCGTCCAGGGACTTGTGGATGGACTGCGGGGTGATCCCGTGGGCCCGGTTGTAGGCCTCTTGCAGTCCGCGCCGCCGGTCGGTCTCGGCGATGGCCACCCGCATGGAGTCGGTCATCACGTCGGCATAGAGCAGGACCCGGCCGTTGATGTTGCGGGCGGCCCGGCCGAAGGTTTGGATGAGGGCCGTGGCCGAGCGGAGGAAGCCCTCCTTGTCGGCGTCCAGGANNGGCCCTCCCGCAGGAGGTTGATCCCGACCAGGGTGTCGAAATCGCCCCGCCGCAGCTCGCGCAGGATCTTGACCCGCTCCAGGGTTTCGATGTCCGAGTGCAGGTAGCGGACCCGCAGCCCCTGCTCGTGGAAGTAGCGGGTCAGGTCCTCGGCCATCTTCTTGGTCAGGGTCGTGACCAAGGTCCGCTCGTTCCGTCCCGCCCGGGCCTCGATCTCGCGCTTCAGGTCCTCCACCTGGCCCCGGCTCGGGCGGACCTCGACGGCCGGATCGGTCAGTCCCGTCGGCCGGGTGATCTGCTCCACGACCCGGCCGCGGGCCCGCTCGATCTCGTGTCGGGACGGCGTGGCCGAGACATAGATGACGGCATCGACCCGGTCTTCGAACTCCCCGAACCGCAAGGGGCGGTTGTCCAAGGCCGAGGGAAGGCGGAAGCCGTTCTCGATGAGGGTCTGCTTGCGCGAGCGATCGCCGGCGTACATGCCGCCGATCTGGGGCACGGTCACGTGCGACTCGTCGATGATGGTCAGGAAGCCGGCCGGGAAATAGTCCAGCAGGGTGTAGGGCGGCTCGCCTGGGCGGCGGCGGCTGAGGTAGCGGGAATAGTTCTCGATGCCCGGGCAGTGGCCGAACTCGCGCAGCATCTCCAGGTCGTAGAGGGTCCGCTCCTCGATCCTCTCGGCTTCCTGGACCAGGCCCTTGTCCCGGAAAAAAGCGGTCTGCTCCTTCATCTCGGCCTCGATGCCCGCGGCCGACTCGTCCAGGATATCGCGCGGCGTGGCGAAGAAGGTCCGCGGGTGAACCACAGCCTCGTCCGGGGACTCCAGGACCTTTCCCAGCAGGGGATCGATGCGGTCGATGCGCCCGATCCGGTCGCCGTCCAGCTCGATCCGGAAGGCTGTTTCCTCGTAGGCCGGGTAGATCTCGACGGCATCGCCGCGGACCCGGAAGCCGCCCCGCTTCAGATCGGTCTCCTGCCGTTCGTACTGCACGCCGACCAGCCGGCGGACCAGCTCGCGGCNNCGCCGATGCCGTAGATGCAGGAGACAGAGGCCACGATGATGACATCGCGGCGGGAGAAGAGGGCGTTGCTGGCGGCCAGCCGGAGGCGGTCGATCTCATCGTTGATCGTGGCCTCTTTGGCGATGTAGGTGTGGGAGGCCGGGATGTAGGCTTCGGGCTGGTAGTAATCGTAGTAGGAGACGAAGTAGTGGACGGCGTTGCGGGGGAAGAAGCGCTTGAACTCGCCGTACAGCTGCGCCGCTAGGGTCTTGTTGTGGGAGATGACGAGCACGGGCCGGCCGGCTCGGGCGATGACGTTGGCCATGGTGAACGTCTTGCCGGAGCCGGTGACCCCCATCAGGACCTGATGGGGGAGCGGCCGCTCCAGCCCCTCGGTCAGCTCGGCGATGGCCCGGACCTGGTCGCCCTGCGGGGAGAAGTCGGAGACCAGCTCGAAGGGGCGTGAGGTGCGGGGCGGCTCGAACCGGCGGCTCAGTCGCCCTTCGGCTTCATGCATATCGCGCCGCGGAACATCGCCCCGTCCTCGATGGTGATCTGGGCGGCGGTGATGTTGCCCTTGACCCGGGCCGAGGCGGCCAGGACGACGCGCCCGGCGGCCCGGATGTTCCCCGTCAGGGCGCCGTGTACGATGACCTCGGCGGCCTCGACCTCGGCTTCGACTTCGGCCCGCGCGTCGATGTACAAGCCGGCTCCGGTCAGGGCGACCAGTCCCTTGAACGGGCCCTGCAGGACGAGGTCCTCGCGGCCGGTGATTTCGGCCTGGACGCTGAGGCCGGCTCCCAGGCGGCAGGCCCGGGCGGGGAACTCGACGGCGCCTGACTCGGCGCCCTTGGGATCTTCGCTCTTGGCCATGCCTCTCTCCTCGTCCGTGTCGGGTCGCCCGATTATAGGTGCGCGAGTGGCTTAAAGTCAACGAGACCCGACGATATTGACTTTGGCCCGGGTCTGGAATATCCCTTCCCCTTCGCTCTCGGCAGGCCGGGAAGAAAGGAAGCCATCGGGACGTCCAAAGGACGTCGCATGACGGAGCAGACCATACCGCCTCTTTCTCGACCTCACGTTCTTCTCCGATCCAGCCCATTACCCTGCTTTGCGGTCGCCCTGCGCCCGCTCCCCAATTTTCCCAAGGAGCCCATGACATGACCTCTCGCACATCCCGCCTCGCCCTGATCCTCTTGGCCTCCGCGATGCTGGCTGGAGCCGCTCTGACGGCCGCGGCCCAGACTGCTCCCACCGTCGACGACTGGAGCAAGCTCTCCTGGCGCTGGATCGGCCCGGTCAATTTCTCCGGCCGGATAACCGAGTTCGCCGTGCCCCGAGGCCAGACCACGACCTATTACGTCCTGACCGCCAGCGGCGGCCTGTGGAAGACCGAGGACGCGGGCATCCATTTCGAGCCCATCTTCGACAAGTACGGGAATATGAGCCTGGGCTACCTGGCCATCGCCCCGTCCGATCCCAAAATTCTCTATCTGGGCACGGGCGAGCCGATGCATACCCGCTCCAGCAGCCACGGCAACGGCGTCTGGAAGTCTCTGGACGCCGGCAAAACTTGGACTAAGATCGGACTGGATAAAAGCTTCTTCATCCCCAAAGTCGCGGTCGATCCCAAGAATCCCGATATCGTCTATGTCGCGGCCGAGGGTAAGCTCTACGACAACGCCATGGACTGCGAGCGCGGCCTCTACAAGTCGACCGACGGCGGCAAGACCTGGGCCAATATCTTTCCAGTCAAGGACCGAGGCGTGGCCGACTTCGTCCTCGACCCGCGCGATGCCAACGTCGTCATCGCCGCAGCCTACAAGACCTACCGGCGGGCCTGGACTTACATCGACCGGCATCCCGGCAACAACCTCTACAAGACGACCGACGGCGGCCGGAACTGGAAGCCGCTGACCAAGGGCCTTCCGGTCGAGTCCAAGCTGGGCCGGACAGGTTTGGCCATTTTGGAGAAGAACCCCTTGATCGTCTATGCCCGGCTGGACGAGGGCGTCAATCTCGGCCTGGCCGAGCGGGACGGCGCGGCCAATTTCCGGGCCGGCGGCTTCGGCGGCCGGGGCGGCGGCCTCTTCGCCGAGGGCTGGACGATGGCCAAGCTCAAGGGCTACAAGATCCCTCCCGAGCTGGCCAAGCAGGCTCCCAAGATGCCGGACTTCGCGGCCGAGACCGAAGCCGACCTGGTCAAGAAGCTCAACGAGTTCATCGCCGACAAGGACGCCTTGGCCAAGGCCGGGGTGGACCCGGCCCGCTTGAATGCCGCGGCCCGCAAGGTCCACGCCAAGAACAAGGCCCTGATGGCGGCCATCGACGAGATCGAGGCCTTGCAGCGGAAGGAAGCCCCCAAGGCCGACTCGAGCGAGGCCAAGGCCCGGGCCCAGATCCTCAACCGCCACGCTCTGGAGATGCTCTACGGCGGCGTCCTGGCCAACCAGCAGCCGGTCAAGCGCAACGGCGTCGTCTACCGCAGCGACGATCAGGGCGAGACCTGGAAGCGGATGACCGGGTACAAGGCCAGCGGCGGCTCGGCCCAGGTCAACCAGACCGAGGGCGGCTACTACGGCCGCATCTACGTCGATCCGGGCAACGACCAGGTCGTCTACTGCCCCGACACCAACGTGATCATGTCCAAGGACGGCGGCAAGACCTTCGCCGTGGTCCCCTGGGACAACGGCAGCTACAAGCTCCACGTCGACCACCGCGGCATGTGGGTCGATCCGGACAACGGCCTGCACATCATGAGCGCCAACGACGGCGGGGCGGGAGAGTCATGGGACGGAGGCAAGCACTGGCACCAGAAGTCGACCGTCTCGGCTCAGCAGTTCTACGACGTGTCCGTCGACAACGAGCAGCCCTACAACGTCATGGGCGGGACCCAGGACAACGGCGCCTGGATCGGCCCCAGCCGGAACCGCAACCAGTGGGGCGTCTTCGCCAATGATTGGACCTACCTGCCGACGGGCGACGGCTTCTACGTCGTCCGCGACTGGTGGAACCCCGAGTGGATCTACTACGAGAGCCAGTTCGGCTCCTCCAGCCGGATGAACCTGAAGACCGGCGAGACCCAATCCCTGGCCAAGCGGACGACCCCCGAGGAGTCCGCGGCCGGGATTCCCGCCCAGCGCTACCAATGGAATGCGCCGATCGTCCTGTCACCCCACAATCCGGGGATCGTCTACATCTGCTCCCAGTTCGTCCACCGCTCTCTGAGCCGCGGCGAGCGCAATTCCTTCGTCACCATCAGCCCCGACCTGAGCAAAGCGGACAAAGCCAAGCTGGACGAAGCCAAGGAAACCAACCTCCAGTGGGCCACCATCTACACCTTCGCCGAGTCGTCCAAGAAGCCGGGCCTCTACTGGGCCGGCACGGACGACGGCAACCTGTGGATGTCGCCCGATTCCGGAGCCACCTGGGTCAATTTCACCGAAAAGTTCTACGATAAGGCCGGCAAGCCCAAGCCGATCGTCAAAGGCGCCCGCATTCCCTATGACAAGTGGGTCAAGCGGGTGGTCCCCTCGGCCTTCGACGAGAACGTCTGCTATGTCGCCTTCAGCGGCTACCGGACCCACAATGAGGACGCGACCTGCCTCTTCGTCACCCGGGACAAAGGCCAGACCTTTGAAGACATCTCCTGCGGACTGCAGAATCCGCTCTTCGACGTGGAGGAGGACCCCGACAACGCATCTGTCCTCTACATCGCCGGAGACGCCGGGATCCATGTCACCATCGACGGCGGCAAGACCTGGACGCCGCTCTCCAACTTGGTCCCGAACGTGGTTGTCCGCGACATGGCCATCCAGAAGCGCGAGCGCGAGATGGCCATCGCTACCTATGGGCGCGGCTACTACATCGCCGACATCGGCCCGGCCAAGGAGTTCAAGGCCGAGGTCTTCGCCAAGGACGCCCACCTCTTTGACGTCAAGGACGTCATCCGCTGGAACGTCTACGAGCGAAGAGGCGAGCAGTACGGCGAATTCGCCAAGGTCGACAACCCGGCCGTCGCGGCCGCGATCTACTACTACCTCAAGGCCGACGCCGCGAGCGTCAAGGTGGTCGTGAGGGACCTGGAAGGCAACCTGATCCAGGAGATCGCTTCCGGCTCGGCCAAGAAGGGCTTGCAGAAGGTCGCCTGGGGGCTGAACAAGCAGGCTCCCGTCGGCGCGCCGGGCGGGCCAGGCGGCCAAGGCGGACCCGGCGGGCCGCGCGGCGGTCTGCGGGCCGAGAACGGCACATACAAGGTGGCCCTGATCGTCGACGGCAAGGAGATCGCGGCCAAGAAGATGTCCATCCTGCCCGACCCGATGTTCAAGTGATATGCCGGCCCGGGCGGCGGGCTGACGGCTCTCCGCCCGGGCTTCCCATCTCCGCGACTTAACGATCTGAGGAGGCTCCCGATGAAGCATGCGACCAGGGCGATCGGCGCCGTTCTGCTGGCCCTAGCAGTGACTGCGGCGGCCGGGGCCCAAGACTTCGGCAAGTATCATTCCCAGGCCGAGATGACGGCCCTGCTGCAGGGGATGGCCAAGGCCAACCCCCAGCTGGTCCAGCTGGAATCCATCGGCAAGACCCGGCAGGGACGCGATCTCTGGGCCCTGCGCATCGCCTCTCCCGGCGGATCACCGGCCGACGAGCGACCGGCCCTGCTGATCGCAGCCGGCCTGGATGGCGACCACCTCTACGGAAGTGAATTGGCCCTTTTCACCGCTGACCACTTGATCAAAAACGCAGCCAAGCCCGAGATCAAGACCCGGCTGGAAGCCTTCACCTTCTATATCCTGCCGCGGATCAGCCCGGACGCGGCCGAGGCGCTTCGCCGGACCAACGCCACGCCCTTTGACGATGACAACGACGGCCGCACGGATGAGGACGGGCCCGAGGATCTTAACAAGGACGGGGTCATCACCTTCATGCGGGTCAGGGATCCCAACGGCGCCTACATCGCCGATCCCGAGGAAAAGCGGCTCCTGCGGAAGGCCGATGCCAAAAAAGGGGAGCGCGGCGAGTACGCCCTGTATGGGGAAGGGATCGACAACGACGGCGACGGGTTCATCAACGAGGATGGCCCGGGAGGCGTGGACATCAATCGCAACTTCATGCATGAGTACCCCTACGCCAAGCCCGGAGCCGGGCGCTACATGGTTTCCGAGGCTGAGACCAAGGCCGTCCTGGCCTGGTGGGTCAAGCACCGCGCCATAGCGGCCATTCTGTCCTTCGGCGGGAGCGACAACCTCATCACGCCCCCCAACGCGCAAGGCCGCTACGGCTCNNATATGGCCGCCTTTGCCGAGGCCTCCGTCGCCGGGGCCTCGAAGACCGGCATGTTCAGCGCCGGATTAGCCGCGCTCTTCGGCCGCGGCGGGCGGGGCGGGGGAGGCGGCGGCGAGATGATGCTGTCCGAGGAGATGATCCAGATGCTGATGGCTTCTGGAGGAGGGATGATCCCTCCGGGCGGCGCCGCCGGCGGCGGGCAGCGGAGCGGTCAGCCCGCGGCGACAACGCCCGGCGGCC
>DFYJ01000089.1 GCA_002383325.1 Candidatus Aminicenantes bacterium UBA4085 | reverse complement strand
GGTTCAAATCCAACCCCCGCTACCACCCGAATTCCCCTCCCTCCCATAAACAAGGCCTTGGGGCCTTGTCTCGTCCAAGCTCGGTTCCAGCCGACTCCGCTGACCGCTGTCTGGAGTATGTCCCCCCCCTCCCAAGCCCTGCGATTCAAACTTGACAATCGTAAAAATTCAAATAGTATATGAATAGAGCGAGGGGCCATGGTGTTCCGTCGGTGTTCTTTTTCGCGAGGGGCGAGTGGCCGTTCCCTACCAAGTCCCTTGTCTTTCAATCGTTAATCAAATTCCAAGAGAGGAGAGAGTTGCGATGAAGAAAGTCTTCCTGATTCTGTTCGGATGCATGTTCCTGTTCTCGATCGCGGCCCAAGCCCAGGTCGAGAACCTGCCCCCGAACCCGGTTCCGGGCAAGTGCTACGTCAAGTGCGTCACGAAGGACACCTTCAAAACGATCACGGAGACCATCGAAGTAGCCCCGGCCTACAAGACCCTCAGGGCCATCGCCGGCACTTACAAGACCGTCGAAGAGAGGGTCATGATCAAGGAAGCCAGCAAGCGCCTTGTCTATGTCCCGGCCGTCTACGAGACGGTGGAAGTCTCTTATGTGGCCAGGGAAGCCCGGCAGGATTTCGCCATCGTCCCGGCCTCCTTCGCACCCGGGGTGAGGACCCTGGAGGTCTTCCCGCCCACCGCGGGCTGGAAGTACACCCTCCTGGCCGACTGCCCGTCGGTCAACAAAGAGGACTGCGTCGTAGTCTGCTACGTGCAGATGCCGTCCAAGACGCAGGACTTCGAGATCACCACCCTGATCAAGGATGCCGTCAGCACCAGCACCAGCGTCGCTGAGGCCACGGCGACCTACCGGAAGCAGGTCGTGGCCCAGGCGGCCAGGGTGGACGAGATCGAAGTCCCGGCCGAGTACGCCATGATCCAGCGCCAGGTCGTCGACGTCCCGGCCCGGATCGAGGAAGTCATCGTCCCGGCCAAAATGCGCGAGATCACCCGCCAGGTCCTGGACCAGAAGGGCGGCCTGACGGTTTGGGAGGAAGTCGACTGCAACCTGGTCGGCAACTACACCGCCCTGCCGATCCTGTGGGAGTACGACAGCGCCGTCATGACGGCCGAGTCGAGGACGATCATCGACGAGAACCTGCTGCGGCTGCTCATGGACAAGCCCAACATCAGCGTCGAGATCGCCTCCCATACCGATTCGCGCGGCGAGGACGATTATAACTTGACCCTGTCCCAGCAGAGGGCCCAGTCGGTCGTCAATTACCTCGTGTCCCGCGGCATTTCCGCCACCCGGCTGGTCTCCCGCGGCTATGGCGAGACCCGGCTGAAGAACCGCTGCGCCAACGGTGTCGAGTGCACGGAGGCCGAGCATCAGGTCAACCGCCGGACGGAGTTCCGGATCCTCGACTAAGGCCTGACGAAGACTTCGGACGGATAGATCAAGTCAAGGCGGNNCCCGCCGCCTTTTTCTTCCTTGTTTTTTAATCCCCCTCGGCTGGAGAGGCTGCGGTCTGCCCGGATCCCGGCTCAGCGAAAATAGTGGACTTCGCGCTCGCCTGTCGTCAGCTCCAGGCGGAGGCCGAGCTCGCTGTTCAGCTCGCTGCGGGCCAAGTCCAGGTTTCGGTAGTGAACGATCCAATCCCTCTTCACCGGGGAGTCGTAGAGTGTGTAGACGGGGTAGTCCAGCACTTCCGAAAGCCGGAAAGCGAACTCGTCGATGGTGGCATTGTCCACGGAGATGCTTTCTTCACCGACCAGACAAGCTCCATCGTACCGCCCCAGGTCGAAGCGCCGGCTGTTCCACAGCCGCTTCGGGTCTTCCACAGTCAGCTTGTAATAGGCGGTCGGCTCGACCGCGACGCGGTGGGTCCACTTGAGCCGGCCCAAAATCCCGGCCAGGACCGCCTCGGGGCCGGCCTGCCACAAGCGGGAGCCGATCCGGACTTGGATCAACGGGTCGTTCTCGACCTGGATATCATGCCGGGATTTTCTCAGGATCTCGCCGAAAAGCCGGCTGCTCCGGCCCAGGAAATCAATCCCCTCGTCCGTGACGATGAAGCGGCTGTCTGTGGCCGAGGAGAGAGAGACCGAGAGGAGGCCGGGATCGGCGGGCTTGGGGACAACGGCCGCCCCTCCGGCGATCCGGATGACGGGCGCTGAAGGGTCGGTCTTTACCCCTCGATTCTGGTTGATGAGCCGGGCCAGCCGGTCCGCCGAAAGATCCGAAGGATGGCCCCGCCACAGGACCCGGCCGCGGGGATTCAGCAGGACCGCATAAGGCACGGTGTCCTTAACCCCGTAGAAGTCGAAAGTCCGGTTTCCGTCATCGAGGGCCACGGTCAGCCGCGACGGATTGGCTGCGATGAACTTACGGACGACCGGCTCACTCTCGCTGGACAGCGAGACGATCGTCAGATCGTCCTTAAAGGCCTCCAGCAGGACTTCCAGCTGCCTGCCGGCTACGATGCACGGCCCGCACCAGGTAGCCCAGAAGTCGATCAGGACGAGGTGGCGGCTTTGATACCGGTTGATCGTCGAGGGAGACAGGATTTTCCCGATCCTGACCTGCCCGCGTGCCGACGCGGCCGAGAGCAGGCAGAGAAGGAGTCCCGCCGCAGCAGCCCGGGCTCGATTTCGCCGCACGTCGTTTCTCCTCTCGAATCCGGTAACAACCGATCCCGTCGGGGAAGATAGGTAGCATCCCTCCTCGGTTTCGTCAAGTCGGATCGTCTTTGACTGTCCGGTCCGAGTCTGTTACTCTCCCTGTGATCGCCCGCGCGTTCGATCTTTTCTCCGGGAGGATGCCCATGTTCGACGCCCGCACCTACTCCGCCCGCCGCCGCCGCCTGCGACGGGATCTCGGCTCCGGCCTGGCCCTGTTCCTGGGCAACGACGAAAGCCCCATGAACTACGCGGCCAACGGCTATCCCTTCCGGCAGGACTCTTCGTTCCTTTACTTCTTCGGGCTCGATTCGCCCGGCCTGGCCGGCATCGTCGACGTCGATGAGGGCACGGACATCCTCTTCGGCGACGACATCGGCCTCGAGGACATCATCTGGATGGGCTTCCTGCCCACGCTCAAGGAGCGGGCGGCCGAGGTGGGCGTACGGGCAACCCGGCCGTCGACCGATGCGGCGGATTATCTCCGTCAGGCCTTGGCCCGCGGCCGAATGGTCCATCTCCTGCCGCCGTACCGGGCCGAGCACAGGCTCAAGATGGAGGAGTGGCTGGGCGTGCCGCCGGCCGAGGCCAAGTCCCGCGCGTCCCAGGCCCTCGTCCGGGCCGTCGTGGCCCAGCGCTCCATCAAATCCGAGGCCGAGGTGGCGGAGATCGAAGCGGCCCTGACCACGACCTACAAGATGTATGAAACCGCCATGCGGATGGCCCAGCCGGGCGTCTACGAGCGCTCCATCGCCGGCCGCATCGACGGCATCGCTAGGGCCGAGGGCGGCGCCACGGCCTTCCCGACCATCCTGAGCGTCAATGGACAGGTCCTCCACAACCACGGCCACGCCAACAAGCTGACCAAGGGCCGCCTCCTGGTGGTCGACAGCGGGGCCGAATCGGCCAGCCATTATGCCTCCGATATTACCCGGACCATCCCCGTCGGCGGCAAGTTCACGGCCCGCCAGCGCGATATCTACGAGATCGTCCACGCGGCCAACGTCGGCGCAATCATGGCCGCCAAGCCCGGCCTGCCCTACAAGGAGGTCCATCTCCTGGCCGCCCGCATCATCGTCGACGGCCTCAAGTCCATCGGGTTGATGAGGGGCGATTCGGCCGAAGCCGTGGCCCGGGGCGCGCAAGCCCTTTTCTTCCCGCATGGCCTGGGGCATATGATGGGCCTGGACGTGCACGACATGGAGAACCTGGGCGAGAACAACGTCGGCTACGACGCCTCGATCGAGCGGAGCCGCCAGTTCGGCCTGGCCTACCTGCGGATGGCCCGCCCGCTCCAGCCCGGCCACGTCATGACCGTGGAGCCGGGGATCTACTTCATCCCGGCCCTGATCGACCAGTGGAAAGCGGAAGGCAAGGCCCTCGATTTCGTGGTCTACGACAAGCTGGACGCCTACCGCGGCTTCGGCGGCGTTCGGATCGAGGACGACATCCTGGTAACCCGGGACGGCGGGCGGATCCTGGGCCGGCCGATCCCCAAGACCGCGGCTCAGGTCGAGGCGGCGGCCACGGTCTGACCAGCCCGGCGCGCAGGGAGGATGCGGGTGTGAAGATCGCGCTTGTCCAGCAGACGGCCGGTCCCGACCTCGACGACAATCTCCGCCGCGGGAGGGAAGCCTTCGAAGCGGCGGCCCGGTCCGGGGCCGGCCTGGTTGCCTTCGCCGAGCTGGCCTTCCTGCCGTTCCTGCCGCAGATCCCGGCCGCCCGCCGGCCGGACTTCCGGCGCTTCGCCCAGACCGTCCCTGGCCCGCTGACCGAGGAGTTCTCCGCCTTGGCCCGCCGCCACGGCGTCGTGGCGGTTCTCAACCTCTTCGAAAGGGACGGGGATCGGACCTACGACGCATCGCCGGTCATCGACGCCGACGGCCGCTGGCTGGGCACGACGCGCATGGTCCACATCATGGACGGCCCCGGCTTCCACGAGCGGGGCTACTATGCGCCCGGCGACCGCTCCGACTTCGTCTTCGCCACCTCGGCCGGCCGGGTGGGGGTGGCCATCTGCTACGACCGCCACTTCCCGGAATACATGCGCGGGCTGGCCCTCCAGGGGGCCGAGATCGTGGTCATTCCCCAAGCCGGCCTGCGCGACGAATGGGGCGAAGGCCTGTTCGAGGCCGAGGTTCGCACGGCCGCCCTACAGAACGGGTACTTCGCCGCCCTCTGCAACCGGGTCGGGCAGGAGGAGGTCCTGCGATTCGCCGGCGGCTCCTTCGTCGTCGACCCGTCGGGTGCCGTCCTGGCTCGGGCCGTCGGGAACGGCGACGAGCTCCTCCTGGCCGATTGCGATCCGGCCAAGATCCCGGCCAGCCACGCCCGGCGCCATTTCCTGCCGGATCGTCGGCCCGACGTCTACCGCAGGCTGAAGATCGCCGACTGAGACGGGGCCCATGGAAAGCTGGTTCGTCGTCCAGACCAAGCCGAAGAAGGAGTTCCACGTCGAGAAGCAGTTCCAGGAAGCCGGCCTCCTGTGCTACAGCCCGCGCATGCGGGAGGGCTCCCTGGTCAAGCCTTTCTTCACGGGCTACCTCTTCATCTTCTTCGATCATCCGGCCCTGTACAAGCTGGTGAAATACACCCGAGGGGTGAGGACCCTCGTCGGAAACGACGGAGGGCCCATCCCGATCGACGGATCCTGGATCGACGAGATCCGGGCGCGTGAGACCGACGGCTACATCGAGCTCCAGAAATACGGCCTGGAGCCTTCGGTCGGCGACGTGATCGAGGTGGCGGCCGGGCCGCTGAAGGGCCTGCGCGGCGTCTTCAAGGCCGACCTTTCGGACCAGGGCCGGGTCCTGATCCTGCTCAACTGCGTCTCTTACCAGGGCCGGCTGCTGATCGAGAAGGATAAGATCAAGAAAGCCATCACTTGACCTTCGGGGCCCGGTCGGCCCGCAGCGCCTCCAGAAACGCCGGTTTCAGGGAGGAGCCTGAGAAGAAGACGTGACCGGCCGCCCCCAGGCGGCGCCCGACGGCGATCTGGGTCATCATGATCTCCGGCGTGGACTGGTTGTGCGAGGTGCCGATGCCGATGCCGGGCAGGACGGGCACCCGCCCGGCCGCCGCCGCCATCGCCTCCCGGACGTATTTCTCGAAGAAGCCGATGTTGTTGGTGTAAAGCATCGGGCAGAGCATATCGAGGAGACCTTCCCGGCACCAGGCCGGCCAATCCTGACCGATCAGGACGCGAGCCTCCCCGGCCGAAGGGAAGACGGCGGCCGAAATCCTGACCGGGCGACCCAAACCGGCCAGCCCGGTCCGCATCTCGCGCAGGAAGGTCGTGACCTGGCCGCGATTCCAGTCGATCCACTCGTTCCACAGGATGTTGCCCGAATCGCGAGCCTTGATGTCGACGGGATCGACGCCGGAATGCTCCTTGAACAGGGCCCGGGTCCGGGCGTCCCAGCTGAAATAGACTTCCTGCGGCGAGCAGGGGTAGCGGATGTAGTCGAGGTGGATCCAGTCCACGGGGTAGGTCCGGGCCACTTCCAACATCAGGCTGAGCTCGTAATTCCGGACCTCCGGCAGGGCCGGATTGGCCACGCCGACCAGCTCGCCCTGCGGGGAACGGATGAGCCAATCCGGGTGCTGGCGGACCTGTCCGACGATGGAGCCTTCGTTGAAGACGCAGAACCAGGGGTGGACCGTCATACCCCGCGGGCGGGCCTCCTCGATCAGCAGGCCCAGCAGATCGTACCGGGTGTAGGCCGGGTCTCTTTCAGCGATCTCGGAAGGCCAGTAGACGTAGCCGGAGGTCGTCTTGACCAGCATGATGATCGTGTCGATGCCGGCTTGGGCCCAGTCATCGAGCACGGCCTTCATCCGTGTCCTGGCTTCGTCCGGGTCGGAGGGGAATTGGCCGGGGTGGGCCCAGACAGCCCGGATCTCGGCGGCCGGGGCGGCGGGAACCGGCCCGGCGGCGAGCGGGGTGATCCCGGCCGCGGCTAAAACGGCCGCGACGAAACAGCGGAGCGGAAGATGAAACAATCTTGTCATGGCGCCCTCCAGCGGGTCCTACCGGCCCCATCGAGGGCCCGGGCCGAGGCGGACCGGGCTATCTCTTGAGGTTGATCCGGCCGTAGCCGAACTTGAAGTCGTTTCCGGGATCGCCGATGTCGACGGCCCGGTTCCGGATGATGGACAGGACCTGGGACATCGTGTAGGGCGTGGATCCCTTGAGCAGACCGATGGCCCCGGCCAGATGAGGCGCGGAGGCCGAGGTGCCGTAGAAGCCGTCACTGCCGTAGGTCTTGGTCGAGACACCCGAGGGGGCGCCGTAATCGGGCTTCATCCGGCCGTCGAACGTGGGACCCTGTGAGCTGTAGCTGTGGTAGGCGTCGGTGTGCGCATCCGAGGCCCCGGCCGTCAGGGCGTCCGGGGAGTCGGCCGGTATGGAGACGCTCCGGGCCGTGACGTTGTATTCGATGGCCCGGCTGTTGCCATAGGTGAAGATCTCCAGATCGATCGAACGGTTGGCGCTGGTCTTCCGGATGGCCACGGCCCAGTAGGAGTCGGAGGGGGAGTACCAGCCGAAGATCTCTTCCGTCGGCCACTGGCTTCCCGTCTGCGCGCCTGACGAGACGTCGATCAGCTGATAGGCGGCGCCGTTATGGCGGTAGAGGAAGAGATCGTAATTCTGGTTCGATCCGCTGTAGTCGCTCCCATCGAAGGAGCCCCAATCCTTCCAGTTGAGGAAGGCGCCGACCGTCTCGTAGGCGGGGACGTAGAAGTCCAGGTACTCGTCCGTCCCCGAGAAGTTCAGGATCCCGTCGGCATCGGGGTCGGTGAAAGTCCCGGTCCAGTGGTCCAGGGCCCCGTTTCCGGCGGAAACGGCCCAGACGGCGCTGGAGACGGCCACGTCCTCGTCGATGGGCCCGGTGCCGTCCCCGGCCCCGGCGTTGTACCAGCCCAGGGAATAGGAGATGACCTCGACCCCCTGCCTGTTCAGCCAGTCGACGGCCTGGTCCTGCTCGACGTCGGTGTCGATATTGACCAGATACAGCTCGGCCAGGGGGGCCATGTCGTGGACGATCTCGGCGCAGGCCAGGCCGTGATCCTCACCGCCGCCCGAGATGTCGTTGTCGGCCCGGAACGACTTGACCGTGACTTCGTCCGGCAGCTCCTTGCCGAGCTGGCTCTTGTAGCCCGAGAAGCCAAGGTCCAGGATGGCGATCTTGGCCGGGACGCCGTTATGGTAAGGGGCCAGGGCCTGCCACTCATCGGCGCCCGTCTTGGCCACGCCCTCGCTGGTGACGGTATGCTTGAAAGGCCGCAGCGGCAGCCGGAGGCGGATCACGCCCGGACCGGCGGCCAAAGTCCGCAGCGAGGCGATCGGCAGGACATGCTGGATCCTGCTCTGGAAGGTCGTCTGGACGGATCCCCCCAGGGCCCGGATGCGCGCCCGCACCAGCGGTACGGCATCCTCGGCCAGGCCGGTCTGCGGCCCCCGGGCCGTCTCGGCCACGACGACGATGCCGCCGTCCTGAAGGGCGATGCGGCGGCTCCGGGCGTAGGCGGCCGCCGCCTCGGGGCCCTGCTCCGCTTCCAGGGCGGCCAGGCGGGCCAAGACGGCCTGCAGCTTGGGCTCGCCCTCGCCAACCGGAAGTGAGGCGGGGGAGATGTCCATGGCCGGAGGATGCATCGGTTCCTGGAGCCGGCCGGAAGCAGGATGGATGAGCAGGACGGCCGCGGCGGCCGCCAGGGCGGGTGCAAGCATTCTCTTCATGGTCGTTCTCCCTGTCAGCGGCCGAGGGCGAAGGACAGGCCGAGGCCGAAGACGAAATGATCCAAGCTCAGGCCCGAAAAGCTGCCCTCGGCGCTCTCGGAGCCGAGATCGTCGCCGATGGACCAGATCCCGCCTGCCCTTAGAAAGCGGTAGCGGGCTTCCAGGATGAAGTTGATCCCGGGGGCCAGGACGGCCTCGAGCCCGCAGCGGGCCGAGGCCGAAAAGGAGGGATGAAGCTTTTCCTCGATGTTGAAGCCGACGGCCTCCCAGGCCTCGGCCAGATCCGGATCGAGGGAAGAGAAGGGCAGGCTGAGACCCGCCCCGACTCCGGCGAAGAGGGCCAGGCTGCGTCCCAGGCCCAGCCTGGCGCGCAGGCCGGCTTCGAGCGGAACGACTCGCAGCGTTCCGGCCCGCAGGCCGGTCGGATCATCCTTGGCCGCGGCCTGCACGTATCCGCTGCCGAGCTCGAAGCTGAGGGCGCGGCTGATGGGCAGTTCGAAGGACAGCCCGAAGGCCGGGCCGCCGCCGATCATAGCCCTCGTTCCCAAGGCGTACCCTCCCGTCAGGCTTAGCCTTCCCGTAGCGGCGGCGGGGACCGCGGCCAGTCCGACGGCGATCAGGGCAATGACCAGCTTCCTCATGGGGCCTCCTCGCCGGCCGGGGCAAGGCGCGGCGGCCGGAGATGACTCGGATCGGGGACGTGGCCGGGCCCTCCGGGATGGCGGGCCGTACGGCGGGACGGAAAGCTCACTTGCATGTGCCGCAGGAGTGACTGGAGCAGGAGGAGCAGGAATGGCCGGAGGATTTGAGGCGACTGGCCCCGCCCCCGATCCCGAACGCGGACAGGAGCTTGCGGACCGGTCCGGCGCAGGCCGGGCAGCGGATTTCGGCTTCGCCGCCGAGGCGGACCAGGGCCTCAAACTTCGACCGGCAGGTGGCGCAGCTGAACTCGTAGAGCGGCATGGAAGGGGTATTGTAAAGGAGAACGCAGCGGTCCGCAAGGACTCCCGGCCCCCTTGCACGCAGCGCGTCTTCGGCCTAACCTAGGAGACGTCCGACCCGGAAACCGCATGTCCCGATTATCCCGCTCCAGCCTTCCGACGGCCGATCTCGTCCTGCTGGCTATTCTGGCTGGAGTTGTGGCCACCTTCGGCTTGGGCTACACCTTCGGGCTGGGCAACCACGTCGAGCTCCTGCCCCACATCGAGCGCATCCTGGNNCGCCAGTACTTCGCCCGCCTCTGCGCCTGCCTGGGAGGGCTCATACCGCTGCCGGCCGTCTTTCTCCTGCTGACCCTCCTTCAGAACGCCGGAACGGCTCTCGTCACGGCCTTGGCCGCCCGAAGACTGTTCCCGGAAGCCGCCGCGGCCCCGGCAATCGCCGTCCTCTTCGTGATGGCCGTCAACGGGCCGGCCCTGGGCGAGGCGGGATTTCTGCGGCTTCCCAACGCCGTCGCCTTCACCGCGGCCACGCCCCTGGCCCTAGCCGCCCTTTGGATGGGTTTGAGCGGCCGACCCGCGGCGGCCCTGGCGGCCGCGCTGCCGGCGGCCCTGATCCATCCCCTGGTCGGCCTGGAAGTCTCGGCCCTCGGACTCGCCGCGACGGTCTTGGAGAGGCTCCCGGCAATCTGCGCGCCGAGAGGCGAAAAGCCGGTCCGAAGGACCGCCCTTCGGGAGGGGGGCGCCGCCCTCCTCGGCTTGGCCGTCCTGGCCGCATTCGCCTACGGCATCTGGTTCAGGAGCCAGCCGCCGCCCATCCTCGACGCGGCCTCCTTCATCGATATCTACGCCCGCTTCCGGGCTCCGCACCATCTTTGGCCGGCGGCTTTCCGGGCCGGAGACTGGGTCGTCGCCGCGGGTTTCCTGGCCGCGGCCGCGGCTCTGGCCCGGACCTGGATTCGACGCGGGCCGGCCGAGCGGCCGTTGGCCGTCCGCATTGCCGTTCTTCTGGCCTTCTTCCCGGGCGCGGCTCTCGCGGGCTGGCTGTTCGTCCAGGTCCTGCCTGTACGCTCGGCGGCGATCCTCCAGCTCTTCCGGCTGACGTCGGTGCTCAAATGGCTGGGCTATCTGCTCGCGGCGGGGGCCGTCGGCGGCTTGATTCGCTCCGGGAGGCCGGGTGGACGCGCCCGCGGAGCCTTTCTCACGGCCGCCGCCGGCGCGCTCCTGCTGATGGCCTCTTCGCTGGGCCGCCCCGGTGAAGCCGACTTGGCCCTGCGCCATGAGGGGCTGACTCTGGCCGGGCTTCTCTTGGTTTACGCGGCATGGATGGGACCGCGGCGGGCGGGAGCCCGAAGATTCGCCTCGGCGGCCGTCGCGGGCCTCTTGATCGCGGTTCTTTTCGTCCCGGCTTCCGGGCGAATCCCGATAGCCGGCCGTCTCCTGTCCCTGACGCGGCCGGTTTTAAGTCTCGATCAAGGCGTCCAGAGAGAGGACGGGGCGGCCCGCTTCTGCCGCGACCATCTGCCGCGCGGTTCCTCCCTGGTTGTGCCGCCGCTTCTTGGCCGAATCCGGCTCGTCTCCCGCCGGGCGCTCCTGGCCGACTTCAAGTTCATGCCGACGACGGATTCGGCCCTGATCGAATGGAGACGGCGCCTGGAGGAGGCTTACGGACCTTGGAGCGGGAGCGGATTCGCGGCGGCCCGCTCGATGGATCGCGGCTATCGGGCGATCAGCCCGGGCCGGCTCGTCCGCCTGCGGGCGCTCTTCGGAGTCAGCTACGCCGTTCTCTACGCGGACACGCCCTGGCCGGCGGCCGAGCTGTATCGGGACAGCTTCTTTAAGGTAGTCAGGATCCCGGACGTCCCTCAGGGATGGATGGCGATGACTTCGATCTCGACCTTGACGTCCTTAGGCAGCCGGCCGACCTGGATGGTCGAGCGGGCCGGGCAGGGGGCCGGGAAATATTCGCCGTAGATCTTGTTCATGGCCGCGAACTCGCCCATATCGGTCAGGAAGACCGTTGTTTTAACCGCATCGGCCATGCCGCAGCCGGCCGCTTTCAGCACCGCGGTCAGGTTCTCGAGGACCTGCCGGGTCTGATCTTCTATGCCCACGGCCTCGATCGCTCCGGTGGCCGGGTTGATGGGCACCTGGCCGGAGCAAAAGACCATCTGGCCGTGCCGGACGGCCTGGGAATAAGGGCCGAGCGCCTGGGGGGCCTTGTCGGTATGAATGGCTTCTTTCATCGACGGTCTCCTTTCCCGGCCCGGCGGAATCAGGATAGGACTGTGATCCGGACGGGAGGACTTTCCTCCATCCCGGTCGTTGAGCGGGCGCGAGCTCGTATTGTATAAGAACCGGGTTTCAACCGCCAGGCCAGGCTGTAGGGCGGCCCGGCCTCCCCGATCTTCTTCCCCTCGACCCACCATTCGACGGCCTCCGGCCGGAAGCCGGCGGCCAGCACGGCCCGCAGCCGGATGGACTGGTATTCCCCCCGCAGGACGGGATCGAGCTTGTAGACGTCGCCGTCGGCGGGTGACAGGACGGTCAGCCCGCGGGCCGGGATCTTGGAGCCCAGGCCGGACGGCCCCCCTCCGGCGCCGGGCGCGGCCTGTTCGTGGGACAGCGCGCAGGTCGTCTCCGGCTCCGTGCCCGCCGCAAAGATCTCGTGGATGACGCCTCGGCAGCGCGGGCTGGGTCGCAGTCCGGAGAGCGGGCAGATCTCGGCCCGGACGATGCCGGGTGGTTCGAGGAACGGCCCGGACGGATGAGATGCTGCGGCCAGCTGAAGGATGTCGCGGAAGAGGGGGCCGGCCCCGGTGATGCCCGAGACGCTCCGCATGGGCTTGCCGCTGAAGTCCCCGGCCCAGACGCCGACGGTCAGGGCAGGTGTGTAGCCGATCGTCCAGTTGTCGCGGTAGTCCTTCGAGGTGCCGGTCTTGGCCGCGGTCGGGAAGGGCAGGTTGAGGGGCGAATGGTATCCGAAAGAGGGAATGCGGGCATCCCGGTCGGAGAGGATGCTGGTGATGATATAGGCCGAGGTCCGGCTGAAAACCCGGCGCGCCGGCGTGGGAGAGTCGGACTCCCGGACCCAGCCGTCATGGCCGACCGTGCGCAAGACGCTCCGCGCGTCCCTGTAGAGGCCTTCCCGGGCCAGCGCGGCGTAGGCTCGGACGAGCTCGAGCAGGGTGGCCTCGGCGTTGCCCAGGGTCAAGCCGACCCCGTAAAAGCCGGGCGGCTGGCTGAGGCCGGCGAAGCCGATCTCGTGCAGCTTGGCGTAGAGCAGGTCCGGCCCCAGGGCTTCCAGGACGGCCACGGCCGGGACGTTGTAGGAGCTGGCCAGGGCGCTCCGCAGTCGGATCGCGCCGTGGAAGGACTCGTCGTAGTTGTCGGGCGTGAAAGCTCCGCCCGGCGTGGCGAAGGGGGTGGGATCGTCCTCCAGGATGGTGGCCGCCGTCAGGCCGCGCTCCAGTCCCAGGCCGTAGGTGATCGGCTTGAGGGTCGAGCCCGGCTGGCGGGGGGCCAGGGCGCCGTTGACCTGGCCGTCGTGGGCCGCGTCGAAGAAGTCCCGCGATCCGGCCATGCCCAGGATGTCGCCGCTGGCGTTGTCCAGGACGATGGCCGCCGCCTGGGTCACGCCCTTGGCCTCCAGGCGGGCCAGGTTGTTGCGGATGAGCGCTTCCACCTTGGCCTGCAGGCCGGCGTCCAGGGTGGTTCGGATCTCGGCCACCCCGGGCCGCTCGTCCCGCGGGATCCCGGCCAGGATCCAGTCGCAGAAGTGGGGCGCCCGGAAGCGCTCCGCCGCCGGCCGCAGGCCGACCGGCTCGGCCAGAGCCCGCGCCAAAGCCGCTTCGTCGACGTAGCCCAGGCCGTGCATGCGGCGCAGGATGTCCTCCTGGCGGCGCTTGACCCCGGAGAAGTTGCGGTAGGGATTGAGCACGCTCGGAGCCCGCGGCACGGCGGCCAGGAAGGCGGACTCGGCCAGACTGAGGCCGGAACAGGGCTTGTCGAAGTAGAGCCGCGAAGCGGCCTCGATGCCGAAGGCCTGGTTGCCGTAGGAGATGCGATTGAGATACTGGAGGAGGATGCCTTCTTTGCTCAGGGTGTGGTCGAGGCGGACCGCCAGCCAGGCCTCGCGGACCTTGGCCGGCAGGGTCCGGCGGAAGCGCCAGATGTTGCGGACGACTTGCTGGGTGATGGTCGAGGCGCCCGAGACGACCCGGCGGCTGCGCAGATTCTGGAAGAAGGCCCGGATGACGGCCGTGACGTCGACGCCCGGGTGAGCGAAGAACGACTTGTCCTCGGAGGCCACGGTGGCCCGCAGCAGAAAGGGCGAGATGTCGGCCAGGCCGACCCAGCGGCAGCGCCCGCCCTCGTCCGAAAGAATCTCCCTCAGCAGCTCTCCGCTGCGATCGGTGATCCGCAGCGAGACGACCGGCCCCGGGTCGAGGCGCCGCTTGGAGATCGGCCAGTAGAGCGACCCCGCGGCCGCCAGGACCAGGGCCAGGGCCCCGGCCGCCGCGATCCAACGCCGCCGGCGCCTCACTTCACGATCTTGACTGTCCGCTCGCCGCTGCGGCCGAACGTCTCCGGGGCATACATCCGCTCGGCCTTGCTCCCGGGCAGGGAGAAGGTGCCGGGCGTCAGGGCCCGGGCCAGGTAGCGGTGCTTGTGGACGCCGGCCGGCAGGGAATCGGCGAAGAGCAGAACCCGGTCGTCCCGCATCTCGATGTGGTTGAAGCCCCACCACCGCCACCAGACTCTCCCGTCTTCAGCTGCGGCGATGGCCGCCAGCTGGCCGGACTTCTCCTCGCTCTCGGTCTCGAAGGTCGGGTTGACGGCCTCGAAGCCGGCCGGCAGGGGATCGTCGACCACGACGAAGAGGCTCTCCTTGGGCGCCAAGACCTCCAATGTGACGAGGACGATCTGGCCGGCCTTGATGTCGGCCAGCGGCTTGCCGTCCAGACCCGTCAGGGTTTTATAGACGGCGAAGCCCTCGTCCCGCGCCTCCAGGGCCCGCTGGGGGGCGTAGGTCAGCCGCAGTCCGTAGTGGAGCGTGCCGGGGCCGGTCTTGTCGATCTTGACCGGCAGGCCCTGCCCGGGCTTGACGTCGGCCAGGCTCTGCGAGACGGCAGCCGTCTTCTGCAGGGACTGGAACGTTTCCTTGAGGATGGTCTTGCCGGCGAAGGCGATTTCGGCCCGGAAGTTCGGCTTCTCGCTCTCATAAGCCCGGTAGTATTCGTTCAGGGCTTGGAAGACGAAGAAGTTCTCCTGCGTCGACGCCCATCGCCCGGACTTGCGCTGGGCCACCAGCCAGCGGGCGATGGAGGCGGACAGCGGATGCCGGCGGCCCGTCTCCAGCAGGGTCTGCAGGATTTGGGCCGTCGTACGGGCGTTGGAGGAATAGATCCAGGACAGGTCGGAGGCCGGGCTCTCCTCGAAGTGGGCCTGCTGGGCCTCCACCTTGATGAGATTGAGCATCTCCTGCAGGATCGTGTCGCGCGAGGCGGCCGGGCCGCCGCCGGCGTGCATGGCTTTGGCCAGCAGACCGCGGCCGAAGAGGGACATCTGACCGCGGGCCTGGAAGAGGAGCTCGGCGGCGGCGGGCTGGTATTTCTTGAGCTGGGCCAAGTCGTAGAGGGCAAAGGCCTGGGTGGTGAGCCAGGCGTCCTTGCTGTACGGATAGGGCGAGTCCTGCGGCTTGGCCGACAGGAGCTGCCGCAGGTAGTTGGCGGCCTGGAGCAGGCGATCTTCGTTGACCTCGTAGCCGGCCTGGCGGGCCTTGATCTGGGCGAAGACGGCGTAGACGGTGGCGTAGGGCGACTCGCGGACCGAGTCGGGCCACAGGGAGTAGCCGCCGTTCTCCTTCTGGCAGGAATCCATGTCCTTGAGGATGCCCTTGACCATCTTCTCGACGGCCTTGGCGTCGAGCCGGCTGAGATCGAAGTCCTCGATCAGCTTGGGGGCGACGAGGTAGGGCAGGATGGATGAGACCTTCTGTTCCAAGCAGAGATAGGGATAGTAAGTCAGGTAGTCCAGGCAGCCTTTCAGCCCGGTCAGGGCCGAGGCGGCCGCGGTGACCTCCAGCTTGGTGGCGTCCGGATGGAGGGTGTCGGGCAGGTTGATCTTCTCCTCCATGGGCCCGGCGGCCTCGCCGAATGTGGCCACCGTTTCCGTGCCGCGGGTCGTCTGGACCGGGAAGCCGGTCTCCAGGCCGTCGGAGTCGGGGCCCATCTTGGCCCGGAAGGCCAGGCGGGCCCGGCCTTCCTTCTCCGCCTCGAGGGCGAAGAGAACCTCACGGCTCTCGTTGACGGCCAGCTCGAAGGACCGCTCGGGCTTGTCCTTGAGGGTCAGGCCCTGGGCCTCCAGGCTGAGGGCCACGGTGCCCTTGCGGCCCGAGTAGTTGTTGATGACGACGCCGGCCTGGAAGGAATCGCCCACCCGGGCGAAGCGTGGCGTGGAGGGCAGCAGCAGGATCGGCTTGCTGACCTTGAACGAGGCGTCCTGGCGGCCGAAGGAGGAGTCCTTGGTCTGGGCCACGACCATGACCCGGAAGGTGGTCAGGTTGTCGGGCAGGCTGAACTCGAAGGAGGCGGTGCCGTCCGCCGCCGTCACAAGGGAGGGATTCCAGTAGGCGGTGGTCTTGAAGTCCCCGCGCAGCTCGACCTCGGACAGTCCGGCTGCCGCGGAGGCCTCCTCGTCGCCGCCGCCGCCCGCGTTCTCGCCTTTGTCCCCGTAGTGCCTCTGGCCGACGACGTGGATGCGCGAGTCCGCGGTCTGCACGGACAGCGGCTTCTCGCCGTAGTACCAGGAGAACGGATCGGGCGTCTGGTAGCCGATCAGGTTGAGGACGCCCACGTCCACCACCGCCACGGTGAGGGCGGCCGGCGTGCCGGCGGCGGCCGCGTTCCGGACCTTCAGGGAGACCCTGACCTTGTCGCGGGGCTTGTACGCCGGCTTGTCGGTGGCCACTTCGACCGCCAGCTTCTTGCCCGAAGGGTCGACGCTGAGAGCGGTGTAGCCGATCTTGAATTGAGGCTTGCCGACATCTTCGTCCTGGGTCACGGCCGCGCCGGACGTTCGGCCCTGAATGAGCAGGACCGAGATGAAGACGTTGGGGGCGTGCTCGGCCGTGATCGGGATCTCGATCGGGACGGCGCTGCCGACGATGTCCACGACCCGGGCCTCGATGATCGACTCGCGCTCCACGGTAATAAGGGCTTTGGCCTTCTCGTAAGGCGACTTGATCAGGATGCGGGCGGACTCGCCGGGCTTATACTGCTCGGCGTCCGGAACCAGCTCCAGGGCGTCGTCGTCCTGCCTCTCCCAGGCCACGTAGTCCGATCCGGTGACATAGACATAGGTCGAAGTGACGATGCGGTTCTTGCGCCCGTCCTGGCCTTCGGCGGTCAGGACATAGAGCCCGGACTTGTCGACCGCGAAATCGACCGCGGCCGGGCCCTGGCCGGTGCGGACGGGCTTGGCGGCGACTTCCGTGTCGGTCTTTTCCGAGACCCATTCGTAGCGGCCGCCGACGCCGGCCTTGCGGGCCGAGCGCCACTCCCGCCGCAGCAGCCTGACGGTCAGGCGCTTGTCGGGAGCCGGGGCGCCGTCGGGCAGGACGGAGATGACCTCGGCCGCCAGGCTCTCGCCCTTCTTCAGGAAGGACGAGCGCGGCTTGAGGCCGATGTAGAATTCCCCGCGGTGGACCAGGGTCTGGATGCGGTTGGAGATGGACTTGCGGCTGGCCCCGGTGACGGTGGCCTCCAGGGCGGCCATGACCGAGGACGTCTCCTTCTCCGGCACCAGAGGCGTGGAGACGGACAGCTTGCCATCGAGATCCAGGGTCTTGGTCCCGGAGGCCAGCAGGCGGCTGTTCTCCGAGTAGTCGGACTCCCAGAGGTCGATGTCGGAGCCGAAGATAAAGCCCTTGTGTCCCGGGGGATCGTAGGACGTCGGGTTCAACCGCAGAGTCCACTCGGCTTTCTGATTGGCCATGGCTCCGCCGTAGAGGTAGCCGCCGCGGACCTCGGCCTGGAACGGCTCGCCGAAGACGAAGGAATCCTTGGCGGCGCGCAGATGGACCTCGAACTCGGCCGGGCGGAAGGCCTCAACCCGGAAGCTGCCGTTGAACTCCTCGGCCTTCCCGCCGGCCGCGGCGGGCGGAACCTGGACCTTGACGCTGTAATAGCCCAGGGCCGCGTCGGCCTTGGTCTCCAGGTCGAGGGCGAACGAGCCGAACTCGTCCAGGCTCGCCTGGGCTTTGTGGACCGAAGCATCGAACGGATCGGTGACCGAACAACTCACGGTCTTGAAAGCGGGCAGCGTCCAGCGGCCCTTGTCCCGGGTCCGCAGCAGGCCTTTGAGATGAACGGTCTCGCCGGCCCTGTAGATGCCGCGCTCGGAGTAGACGTAGCCGCGCAGACGCTCGGGTTCGGGCGACCAGTCGTAATTGATCTCGAAGCGGTAGGGCTCGATCCCGGTGCCCCATTCGGAGCAGAGGAAAGCCACGTCCGTGCCCTTGCGGGCGAAAATCCACTGCTCGGGCTTGGACCACTCATCCTCGGCCTTCAGTCCGAACGACTTCCAGCCGGGGGCTTCGGCTTTGCCGTCCTTGTCGGTGCGGCCGCGCCAACGGACGAGGTTCTTGTCGTCCCGGATCTCGACCTCGGCCTCGGCTACGGGCAGGCCGTCCTTGAGGCCGGTGACCCAGATCAGGTTGTCGTCGGGCGAGAACTTCCCGGTGACCGCCATGTCGGTGACTTGGACCATGGCCTTGGGGTAGCGGTCCCACCCCTGCTCGGAGTAGGTGTCGAGCTGGAGGAAGACCAGGCCGTGCCCGCCTTCGAGCAGGCCGCCCAACGGCACCGGCACCAGCTGGCGCTGGTTGCGGGGGAGCTGGAGGGCCTTGACCTCGTCCAGGCCGAAAAAGCCCGGCCGGGGCTGGTGCAGGGTATTGCCCCAGAAGACCTTGTCGCTCTTGAGCAGCGGGATGACCTCGTCCCTGGACAACGAAGCGGCCATGACCCGGAACTTATCGGCGTTGACCGCCGAGACCGGGTAGATCGGGTCGAGGTAGGCTTCCAGGACTCCCTGGCCGGTGGTCATGTTGATCGACCGGTCGTAGGGACCGGTCTTGAACTGCGCGGTCTCCTCCTTGCCCAGGGTGTTCCCGAAATCGTCCTTCAGGCTGGGCAGGATGCGGACCTTGTAGGCTGTGTCGGGAGCCAGGGGCAGCGTCAGCCAAACATCGTCGTTGCCGTGCTCCCACTCCTGGTAGTATTCGGGAATCTTGATCTCGGGTTCGAAGGCGACGGCTTTGACGAAATCCTTGTACAGCACCCGGTTGCTGAAGTGGAAGATGATCTGCTGGCCGGGGGGCTGCGGATCCTCGGTTTCCAGGCCTTCGAAGGTGAAGGTCTTGAAAGTGGAGAACGTCAGCGCCGCGGCCTTCTCCAGGCCCAGCGGCCCTTCCCGGCCGGGCAGGCCGGGCTTGATCTCGACGGAGTACTCGAACTCGGGGCGGAGCTTCTCGCGGGGCACGAGCTGGAGGATCCGCTCGGGCTTGGCCTCCAGGCCGAGCTTCCCGAGCTTGGCTGCGGCCGGCTCCTGCAGGCTGAAGCCGGGCTCATGCTTGCGGCCCTCGGGGCCGGCGCCGGCGAAGGAGAGGAAGGACTCGGCCTTGGCCCGGTCGATGGCCTGGCTGAAGACCAGGAAGACAGGCTGGTCCAGCCGTATCTGGGCGGCCTGGTGGTCCGGCGAGGAGTCGACCAGGTAAGGCCGCTGGGTCTGGAAGGAGAAGGCTACGTCCTTCTTCAGCTCGTAGCCATCCTGGGAGCGGAGGCCGGCCGGCACGGTCACCTTGATCTCGCTGGCCAGAGGGAACCCCTCTTGGGGGGTGAAGGCCAGAGCCTTGGTCCCCATCCAGCGGTACTTGCCGGGGAAGGAGGGCTCGATCTTCAGAAGCGTGGCGCTGTCCTCGATGGGCAGAGGCTCGAGAGGAGCCATGATGTGATCGAAGATGACCACGATCTGGTCGGCCTCGCCGACGCCGGCCAGAGCGCCGCTCGGGCTGGTGTGGATCACTGCCAGCTCGCCCTTGGCCTCTCCGGACGGGGGGGCCGGCCGGCCGGCCGGCTTGGCTTTGCAGGCCGGCAGAACGGCCAGGGAAACGGCGACGAGCAGGCTTAAAAAGACCAGGGCTGGCTTCTTGGCCATGGAGGCTCCTCTTTCCTTCGATGAGATGGGATTATGCTACAAGAAATATGTTGCGGAGACAAGAACGGCCCCGCGTCCCGGGGATGGGACGCGGGGCGCCGGAAGTGCCGGGAAAAGATCAGCCGGCCAGGGATTTGAGGGCGGCGACGACCAGGGTCCAGAACCGTTCGACCGAGGCCGCCTCGACCCGCTCGTCGGGGGAGTGGGGGTTCTGCAGATTGGGACCGAAAGAGATCATGTCCATGCCGGGGAACTTCTCGCCGATGATGCCGCACTCCAGGCCGGCGTGGATGGCGCCGATGACGGGCTCCTGCCCGAAGGCGCTTTTATAAATACCCTTCATGGTCGCCAGGAGGGCCGAGCCCATGTTCGGGGTCCAGGCGGGGTAGCCTTCGGGCTGCTTGATGCGGGCGCCGGTCAGGTCGGCCACAGCCTTGATGGCCTGGCGCGTCCCTTCCAGGGCCGAGGCGGCCGAGCTGCGGCTGGAGCAGAGGATGGTCGCCTTGTCCTTGAGCGTGCGCAGGATGGCCAGGTTGGTCGACGTCTCGACCAGGCCCTTGAGCTCGGCGTGCATGCCCAGAACGCCGTGCGGGCAGGCCAGCAGGAAGTTGAACAGGGTCTTCTGGGATTTGGGGGTCAGCGGCAGGAGCTTGGCCGGCGGCTCGAAAGGCTCCAGGGCGAACTGGAGGCCGGGCTCGACGGCCTTGAACTCGGACTTGATCCTGTCGCAGGCGGCCTGGACGAGGGTCGAGAAGGCCTTGACCTTGGCCGGCTCGAGAAGGAACTCGGCGACCGCCTCGCGGGGGATGGCGTTGTGCTTGTTGCCGCCTTCCATCTTGAGCAGGGCTAGGGGGAACTTCGCGGAAGCCTGGCCCAGGACCCGGGCCAGGAGTTTGATGGCGTTGCCGCGGCCTTCGTGGATGTTGACGCCGGAGTGGCCGCCGCGCAGGCCGGAAATCTTCAGCCGGAAACCGGCCTTGGCCTTGATCGCCCGGCGGGCCAGGGGGATGGCGATGTCGGAGTCCGCCCCGCCGGCGCAGCCGATGGTGAAGGTGCCC
The DNA here is from genome assembly GCA_002383325.1 of Candidatus Aminicenantes bacterium UBA4085. GTDB lineage: Bacteria > Acidobacteriota > Aminicenantia > Aminicenantales > UBA4085 > UBA4085. The sequence goes on along the minus strand of DFYJ01000089.1, from coordinate 7,428 downwards.
TCCTCCTCGCTGTCCAGGTTGAGAAGGTAGCGGCCCTGCAGGGCCGTCGGCTCGATCGTCCGGGCGCCGTCCAGGCCGGTTTCCTCGGAGACGGTGAAGAGGAGCTCCAGGGGCCCGTGGATCAGGTCGGGCGACTCGATGGCCGCAAGGCCGGCCGCAACCCCGATGCCGTTGTCGGCGCCGAGGGTCGTGCCCACGGCCTGGACCCAGCCGTCGCGGAGGACGGGGACGATGGGATCCTTGAGGAAGTCGTGCTTCACGTCGGAGTTCTTCTCGTTGACCATGTCCAGGTGGCCCTGGAGGACGACGCCGACGGCCTTCTCCTTGCCGGGGGAGGCCGGCTTGCGGATGACGACGTTGCCGGTCTTGTCTTTCTTCCAGGCCAGGCCCAACTTCTTGGCCTGGGCGATGACGTAGTCGCCGACCGCCTTCTCGTTGCCCGAGCCGTGCGGGATCTTGCAGATCGCCTCGAAATGCTTCCACAGGGCGGACGGTTTCAGGCCGGAAATTTCGGACATGGGGGCCTCCTTGACGGCGTTGATCATATTCCCATAGGGGAAGCACGATGATGCCACAATTCGGTTGCTTTTTCCAGTTCATGCGGCGATGATGTCGGCTCAAGAATATGCGCTCACGAACAGCGACCCTCGGCGCCCTGGCCATGGCCGCCACGGCTTTCCTCTGGAGCCTGGCCGGCCTGTTCATCAAGGTCATCGACTGGCCGCCGCTGACCATCGCCGGCTTCCGCAGCCTGATCGCCTTCCTGGTCATCCTGGCCTTCGTCAAGCGGCCCCGCATCCATGGATCCTTTCCTCAGATCGCGGCGGGTGTCGCCAGCGCTGTGACGATGATGTTGTTCGTTTCGGCCAACAAAGCCACCACGTCCGTCCATGCCATTCTGCTCCAGTACGTCGGCCCGGTCTTCACCGCCTTCATCGCCGCTTGGCTGCTGAGGGAGAAGATCCGCTTCGAACATGTCACGGCCTTCTTCTTCGTCGTCGGCGGGATGGCCCTGATGTTCCTGGACAAGATCGGCGGCGGGACAATCTGGGGCAACGTTCTGGCCGTCCTGTCCGGGCTGACCTTCAGCTTCTACTTCGTCTTCATGCGCATGCAGAAGGACGGCTCGCCCGTGGAATCGATCCTCATCGCCCACGCGCTGACGGCGGCCATCGGAATCGGGGCGGCGCTCTTCCAGCCTGCGCCCCGGATCACCTGGGGCGCCGTGGGGGCGATCGTGGTTCTGGGAGCGGTCCAAGTCGGCATCTCGGCGATCCTGTTCGCCTACGCCATCCGCCGCATTTCGGCGGTCTCGGCCAATCTGATCGCGGTGATCGAGCCGGTCTTCAATCCGTTGTGGGTCTTCCTGGCTCTGGGCGAGGCCCCGGGCGCCCGGGCCCTCGCCGGCGGCGCGGTCATTATGGCCGCCGTGACGGCGGCTTCCGTGATCAGCGCCAAAAGGGCCGCGGCGCCGGCTCCCTAGGAATCGATGCCGTCGGGAGGCTCTCTACGCATTTCAGGGAATGAAGCGGGTCGAGTGTGACGGTTGGCGGCGGCTAGGCGCCGTTCGAGCCCGTACCGCAAGTCCTTAGACGGCACCCCGGAATGCTTGGACCCAAAATGGATGCGGCCGGATTCCAGCCGGGCGTCAGGGTTCAGGGCTTGACGGCGATGCCCTCGATCTCAACTCGGGCTTGCAGGGCCAAGCCGGCGGCTTGGAAGGTAGCCCGGGCGGGCGGAGCGGCCGGGAAGAACTCGGAGTAGACCTTGTTCATAGCCGCGAAATCGGCCATGTCGGCCAGGATGACCGTGGTCTTGACGACCCGGTCGAGCGAGCTTCCGGACGCCTCCAGAACCGCCTGCAGGTTCTTCAGCGCCTGCCGCGTCTCGGCCTCGATGCCGCCTGGGATGAGCTTGCCCGTAGCCGGATCGATGCCCAATTGGCCGGAGCAGAAGACGAAGCCGCCGGCGGCTATGGCCTGGGAGTAGGGTCCGATGGCCTTGGGCGCCCGATCGGTCTGGACGATGGTCTTGGCCGGCTCATGGGTCTGGGCCGACAGGGCCGCCAGTCCGAGGAGGGCCAGGGCCAGGCCCAGGAAGGGGATGATGTACTTTTTCAAGGGAGGGTTCCTTTCGGGCTTCGCGCCGGAGCGAGCCTCAGAACGCGGAGGGGATTCCGGCCAGGACCTTGTTGACCCGGTCGGCGATGGCGGCCAGCTTGAGGGCCTTGAGCATGTTGCCCCTAAGCTTCAGCTTGCCGGTCAGGATGGCGTTGGGCGCTTCCAGCTCGGCCCGGGCAATCTTGGCGAAGGTCTCATAGGGCCCGGAGATTTGGAACTCGGCTTCGGGCGGCTCGCCGGCGCCGAGCGTCAGCTCGGTCAGGGCCCCGTCCTGGAGGCGGAAGAGAAGGTACTTGCTTCCGCCCCCGGGGCAGTCGGTATGGAGATGGACGAGCGAGGTGGTGGCGCGGTCCAGCTTCTCGGGCGACAGCTCGGCCTTGAGCTTGCGCTCCGCTTCGCTCCGCCAATCCTCGGTCAGATAGGGCAGGGATGACATGGCGACCTCCTTGTCGGAACTCTCCTTATAAGCGAGCGCCGGGCCGCTGTCAATTCGCGGACCGGATCAGGGCTCGGCCGGATCAAGGCAGCGATCGAGCCTCGGACCGGGGATCGAGGTCAGCAAGTGGAGGCAGAAGAGGCAGCGATTCGGCGTCGCGCCGGGGAAGACCTCGCCGCAACGGGCCAGGCGGCGGCGGATCGCGCTCAGGCCGCTGCGGTAGATCGTCCGGACGAAGGCGCTGCGGTTCGCGGCGGCTATGATTTCGGGCGCCGTCTGGCTGCGGATGTTGCCGATGGTCAGACGGTCGCTGTCGGTGGCATAGCCGCAGCAGGCTTTGACCGCGCCGTCGGGCAGGACGTAGAGGACCTGGCCCGGCCCGGAGCAGAAGTCCTCATTGAACCAGGCGCCCCGCCAGAGTTCGGCCATTCCAGCCGCCCGGCCGACCGGAACCAGATCCACATAGGAGATCGGGATGAAGAGGTCGAACGAGACGATCAACCGTCGGCCTCCGCGCACGGTGCGCCGGGCGCCCAGCTCCGCCGCCAAGGCGCCCAGGATCGCCTCCGTCTCCCGGTCCCGGTGGCCGCGAACCGCGATCAAGCCGGCGATATCGGGCCGGTTCCAGACCTCCGCCGCCGTTTGGATGAAGAGAGCCGGCTTGCGGACGTTCCGGCCATGGAAGGCGTCCAGGCTGACATGGAAGGAGCCGTCATAGCCCTTGTCACGCAGGCGGGTCAGTCTCTGGACAAGTTCCCGCCGGTTCGTGAACCAGGCCGCGTTGGTGGTGATCCGGTCGAACAGCAGGTCCAACCGCACGATCCGGGCCGAAACGGCCTCCAGGAAGGCCGGCTGGAGGAACGGCTCGCCGCCGGTGAAGCCGACCCGCTCCACCGTGGNNGACCGCCGCGGGCAGACGCCGCGGGCCGGGCTCAACGGCACAGTGCGGGCAGCGGAGATTGCAGGCGGACGAGGGGGCGAAAAGAACCTCCCGCGGCGCGTATCCCGACCCCAGCCCTTTCGGCTTCACGTCATCTCCTCGCGTCACTTCTTATCCTTTTTTCCGGATCCGGTCAACGGCTTCCGCGCGTTGACATTGCCTGCCGCGGCCCCTACAATGCAGGCGCTTCCTCCGGGAATCGAAAATGCGCATCCTGATCGGCGTCCCGCTTCTGCTCGGCCTTCTCGGCGTCCCCGCTCCCGTCCCCGCCGCGGCTCGGATCGAGCCGCGGAAGCCGGTTGTCGTGGCCACGATCTTCCCTCTGGCCGAGTTCGCCCGGGCCGTGGCCGGCGAGGCGGCCGAGGTGACCCAGCTGCTTCCGCCTGGCGCCGACGTCCACACCTGGCAGCCGCGCGTGGGTGATGTCCGCCGGCTGGCCGGAGCCGACCTTTTGCTTTCGGTCGGGGCCGGTCTGGAGCCTTGGCTGCCCGGGCTGGTCAGGGGCGCCGGAGCGGGCCGATTGCGGGAGCTGGTCGCGAGCAAAGGGCTGGACCTCCTGGAGGTCCATGAAGGACACGAAGCCGGGGAGGGGCACGCCGGTCACGCGGACGAGGGCCGCGATCCCCACGTCTGGCTGGACTTCGGCCAGGATGAGAAGATCGTCGAATCGCTGGCTGAGACGCTGGCCGGGCTGGCGCCGGCCGACGCGGCCGGATTCCGGTCCCGGGCGGAGACCCTGAAAGGCCGTCTGAGAGCCTTGGACGCGTCCTACCGCGAAGGCCTGGCCGGCTGCTCCAGACGCGAGATCATCCTGGCCGGGCATGCCGCCTTCGGCTACCTGGCCCGCCGCTACGGTCTGGTTCAGACACCGGTTTTCGGGGCCAGTCCCGACGCCGCGCCGACGCCGAAGACGACGGCGGAGATCGCCGCCCGGGCCAAGCGGACGAAGGCCCGGACCATCTTTTATGAGCCCGGGGCGGGCGACAAGATCGCCCGCCTGATCGCGGCCGAAGCGGGCGCCGACGTCCGCCTGCTCTATCCCGGCCACAACATCACCCCGGCCCAGAAAGCGGCCGGGATCGGTTTCTTCCGGCTGATGGAAGAGAACCTGGAGGTCCTGCGTCATGGGCTTTCCGACCGCTGAAGGATCCGCCTCCGGAACCGGGCTCGTCCAGGTCGAGGGCGTCTCGTTCTCCTTCGGCTTCCGCCGTGTCCTGGAGGATATCTCGCTGGCCATAGGCGCGGGTGATTTCCTGGCCCTGCTGGGGCCCAACGGCTCCGGAAAGACGACCCTGATCAAGGTCATCCTCAACCTCCTGTCGCCGGAGGGCGGGCGGGTCCTTTTGTGGGGCCGATCGGCCGCGGAGTTTGCGGAGTGGGAGAAGATCGGCTACGTCCCCCAGAAGGCGACCCACTTCGATTCCGCCTTCCCGGCCTCGGTCCGCGAGGTTGTGGCCATGGCCTTGCGCTCGACCCGGCCGGCGGCCCGCCTGCCCCGCCGGGCCCAGGAGGACGCCATCCGGCACGCCCTGGACTTGGTCGGCATGGATGAGCACCGCGACCGCCCCATTGGCCGCCTGTCGGGCGGCCAGCAGCAGCGGATCTTCATCGCCCGGGCCATCGTCACCCGGCCGGGCCTGCTTTTTCTGGATGAGCCGACGGCCGGGGTGGACGCCGAGATGCAGGAGCGGTTCTATGACCTGCTCGGCCGGCTCAACACCGTCCAGGGCATCACCATCGTCCTGGTGACCCATGACATCGGGATCGTCGACAAGCACGTCAGCCGGGTGGCCTGCCTCAACCAGCGGCTGATCTATCACGGCAGCCACAAGGACTTCTGCCGCTCCGGCGTGGTGGAGGATATGCTGTCCGGCGGCAACCATCTCATCTCCCACCGCCACTGAGAGCATCGTCGTGATCGAAGCCATTCTTCAGTACTCCTTCCTGCAGAGGGCTCTGGCCGCCGGACTGTTCATTGCCCTGGCCTGCGCCGTGCTGGGCGTCTTCCTCCTCCTGCGCAAGGACGCGATGATCGGCCACGGTCTGTCGCACGTGGCCTTCGCCGGCGTGGCCCTCGGCCTCCTGGTCGGCTGGATGCCGCTGCTGTCGGCCTTGGCCGTGTCCATCGCCGGGGCCCTGGCCATCATGAAGCTCAAGGAGACGGCGGGTCTCCACGGCGACACGGCCATCGCCATCTTCAGCTCGGTCGGACTGGCGGTCGGCGTCATCCTGGCCTCGGTCTCGGGCCGCTTCAACGTGGCCCTGTTCGGATATCTTTTTGGGGACGTCCTGGCCATCGAGCCGCTCGAGGTCGGCCTATCGATCGGGTTGGCCGTTCTTGTCATCGGCCTGATCGCTTTCCTCTATCCCCGCTTCCTCTTCATGACCTTCGACCGCGAGGCGGCCCGGGTGGCCGGCGTGCCCGTGCGGCGCCTGGATGCCCTGATCACCGTCCTGGCCGCCGTGACCATCGTCCTGGGCATGAAGATCGTCGGCATCCTCATGGTTGCCGCCTTGCTGGTCATCCCGGCCGCGGCCGGCCTGCAGGTCGCCCGCAGCTTTCGGGGCGCCGTGGTCGGCGCTTGCACGGTGGCGGCCCTTTCCGTGACGGTGGGGTTGGGCTCCGCCTATGCCTTGGACTGGCCGGCCTCGGGCACGATCGTCCTGACCGCCTTTCTCCTGTTCGGCGTCCTCTTCCTCTTCCGCCGCCGGTCCTAGAAAGGTTCTTAGCTTCTATCCAGATTTCGGGTACGCGGTTCGCGGTGTCGTCCCGGCGGCTTCGGGCGCAACTCGCCTTTTCCCACAACTCTCTTCGGCGCCTGCGGAGCTTGCGAAGTCCTCGCCGAGACGTCGCCTCGACAGTCTCCGCAAGGGCGGAACTCCGCATTCCAGACCAACCGATTATCGAGATCACCCACTCCATCTGGGCCCCATGGGATAGTCGCGTGCTCAAACATCCCTCGGCGCCCGCGGAGCTTGCGGAGCCCTAGTCGGGACATCGCTTCGACAGTCCCCGCCAGGGCTGGGTTCCCTCAGAGAGCTGCGGAAAAAGGCTGCGCCCTTGCTATTTCGCCGTTGGCCGACACCCCGAATCGCGCAATTCTCCCGAAATCTGGAGAAGAAACTTCTTTAAGGTCTTTCCCGGAATCGTCCCTTCTCTATTTGATGAAGACGACGACCTTGTTCTTCCCTTCCTTCTTGGCCCTGTACAGCGCCGCGTCGGCCAGGCCGATGACCTCCTCGGTCTTCTGGCTCAGGAAAGGCGAGGAGTAGACGCCGATGCTGACGGTGATCTGACGGGTCCTGTCCCCGGCCGCCCCGATGCGGAAGGGGAAGAGGGAGATCTCCTTGCGGACGCGCTCGGCGGCNNGCTGGGGCAGAATGACCAGGAACTCCTCCCCGCCGTAGCGCCCGGCCACGTCCGAGGAGCGGATGACGTCCTGGAGAAGCTCGCCGAAGGCGTGCAGGATCCGGTCGCCGACGATATGGCCGTAACGGTCGTTGAGGGGCTTGAAGTCATCCAGGTCGATCATCATCAGGCTGAGGGCCGACTTGTAGCGCTCGCCGCGTTGGATCTCCTCCTGCAGGCGGGCCTTGATGTAGGTCTGGTTGTAGAGGCCGGTCAGGCCGTCCCGCACCGCCAGCGTCGTCAGACGGTCGCTGAGGGCGATGCCGCTCAGGGCGATGAGCAGGATAAGGACGAAGCCCAGGGTCAGGATGGAGCGCTCCAGGGCCCGGAATCCGACCCAATTCCAATACTGCGGGATGAGATCGCCGAGCGAGATGTATACAAGATACGATCCGACCAGGACGATGATCATCCACAGCCGTTTCTTCAACCCTTTGCTGACGATTGGTAGTTTTCGCATGGACGGCGGCTCCCCCTTGGCGCTAAGCTAGGACTTGGCCAGCTCTTTTTCCAGCCGGCGGGC
>DFYJ01000087.1 GCA_002383325.1 Candidatus Aminicenantes bacterium UBA4085 | reverse complement strand
GAGCCAGGTTCGAAAGCCCGGCTTGTCGAAGCCGGGCTCGATCCGGATCTCGATCCCGCCCCGAGCCGCGCCGCTCACAGCCGAACCCCCTCCCCGCCGGCATGGCCGAGCAAGCCGAGCAGGTCGAGCAGAGATCGCCCGACGGCGGCCGGGGCCAGCTGCTCCCTTACCAGCCGCGCGCCCGCGGCGGCGATCGCCTTGCGCAGCCAGCCGTCGCGCCGCAGCTCCAGGATGGCCTGGGCCAGGGACGGGCCGAGCGGCTCGTCGCAGAGGAAGATGTCGCGTCGGTGCGTGAAGAGCTCCTCCACGGCCGGCGAACGGGCCGTTATGACCGGCCGTCCCGCGGCCGCGGACTGGACGACCTTGTGCGGGATCACGCGCCGGGATTTCTCCGTCCGGCCGAAGACGCCCAGGCAGAGATCGGCCGCGGCGATCTCGCCGGGCAGGGCGGCGATCGGCGTGCGGCCGGGCAGCTCGACGTTGGCCAAGCTGTTCTCCCCCACGAAGCGGCGCACGGCCGGGAAGGTCTGGCCGTCGCCGATAAAGCGGAATCGGATGCCGCTCTCCCCCGCCAGCAGCTTGGCCGCTTCGACGGCGATCTCCACTCCATGGAGCGGGAGGAAAGAGCCGAAGAAAAGCACAAGAAACGGCTTTTCGTGGGGCGAGGAATCGGGCCGTGCCGCGGTTGCGCGCTCCGCGGCCGCGCGCGCCGCAACCCGCCGCTCGGGGACCGGCCGGAAGAGCGAATCATCGAAGCCGAGATAAAGGACTTTGACCTTGTCGGGTCGAAGCCCGTAGGTGCGGCAGAAGTAGTCCTTGTGGGCCGCGGAATCGGCCAGGACGACGTCCGCCAGCCGGAAGGCGGCCGCGTCGATGCGGAAGTTCCACCAGGCCGTCAGCGAGGACGGCGGCTTGCGGCGCCAGTCCAGGATCTTGGTCTCGTAGCGGGCGGCCAGCGGATCGAAGACCACCCGGCGGGCCGTGAGCCGGCCCAGGAGCCGGGCCAGCGGGACGTCCTTGGCGCAGAATTCGGGTACGAAAATGAAGCGCCGGCGCATCCCCGCCTCGGCCGCGCGGCGGGTGGAGCGGCCGCCGATGAAGCGGAGGACGAGCCGCGGCCAGCGCATCCAGAAGCGCCAGTGGGTCGAGGCGATGCACTCGGAGACCGCCGCGCCGTTGGCCCGCAGGCCGGCCCGGATGACGGCGTTGCGCGGGTAGGCGGGGTCGTAGGCGCCCAAGAAGACGAAGCCGGCCGGCCCGCGCGCGGGGGACATGGGTTGATTCTATCCCAGGCGGCCCTGTCACATAAAGGGCGCCGGAGCAGGCGGGACCCGAGCCTTATGGGTTGCGGCGCGGGCGGCCCTTGGGTTATTCTAGGCTCCCAAGGAGACGCGCCATGGCCATCGCTCCGGAGCTGCTCGAAATCCTCGCCTGCCCCAAGTGCAAGACTGAAGTCAAGATGACGGCGGACGGCCAAGGTCTCAAGTGCGTCCAGTGTTCCCGCGTTTACCGGATCGAGGAAGACATCCCCGTCATGATCATCGAAGAGGCCACGATTGAGCCCGACCGGCCCGTCAAAAGCTGATTCCTCCCGGCCCCGCAAGATCCTCCTCCTCCGCCTGCGCCGCATCGGCGATATCGTCATGACGACGCCGGCCGTCTCCCTGCTGAAGTCCTTCCTGCCGGACGCCTCCCTGACCTATTTGATCGAGGAGCCCTACCGCCGCTTGGTCGAGGGCCTGCCGGGCGTGGATCGCGTCCTGGCCGTGCCGGCCAAGCAGGACCGGCGGTCCTTCATCGGCCTGCTGCGCGGCATCCGCCGCGAGCGCTTTGACGCCGTCCTCGATTTCCACGGCGGCCCGCGGGCCTCCTGGATCACGGCCTTCTCCGGGGCCAAGCTCAAGATCGGGTTCGCCATCCAAGGCAAAGGCTTCCTCTACCACCGCCGCGTGCCGCGCCGCCCGGAGGAGGGCGCCCTGCACAGCGTCCAGTCGCACGCCGCGCTGGTGCGGGCCCTGGGCTTCGCCTTCGACGACTCGGCGCTCCCGCCTTATCAGCTGCCGGAGGCGACGGCCGGGGAGAAAGCGAGGGTGGACGCGCTGCAGGCCGAGCTGGGGCTCGCCGGGAAGCGGTTCACCGTCCAGCACATCGGGGCCGGCAACGCGTTCCGCGACTGGGGCGAGGACCATCACGCGGCGCTGGCGGCGGGCTTGATCGGACGATCGGAGGCGGGGGATTTTAAAGTCGCACTGATCGGCGGACCGCAGGACCGCGGCCGCCAGGAGCGGATCATTGCCCGGGTCGGTGCGAGCGGGCGCGTCGTCGGTCTGGCCGGGCGGCTGAACCTGATCGAGATGCGCGAGCTGATGAGCCGGGCCGCCCTGTTCGTCGGCCCGGACAGCGGCCCGATGCATATCGCGGCTTCCACGCCGGTCCCGCTAGTGGCCATTTTCGGCCCCACCCTGCCGGCCCACTTCGCACCCTGGCGGACCGAGGGACGGGCCGTTCTGCTCCAGAGGGAACTGGCTTGCCGGCCCTGCCCGCAGCGCGTCTGCATCACGTCGGACTATCGCTGCCTGATGAGCATCACCCCCGCCCAAGTCTCCGAAGCGATAAAAAAAATCTTGCAATAGGGGGACACCATACATAACTCCCGAACTTTTTGTTGACGTTTTTTCCCCGTTTGTTGACGCCGATCTGCCCCCGGATCCGAAATCGCATCGAGGCAATAATCAACTAAAGTGGACGAAATAATTAGGGAGTTATGTATGGTGTCCCCCTAATTATTATTTGATATAATCGGCCGGCGGGAATTCCATGAATAAGAACGGTTTGCGCATAGCCCTGCTGGCAGCGGCCTCCCTGGCCGTCCTCTTCTCCATGATCTCGATCAGCCTGACCCAGGCCTTCTGGGGTCTGGCGCTCCTCGCCTTCCTAATACTCTTGGCCCTCCGCCAGGCGCGCTTTTCGGTGCCCGCGTTTTTCTGGCCCTTGCTCCTCTATGCCGGCTGGTCGCTTCTCGCCACGGCCGCCTCGATCGACCGGCGCGCGAGCCTCAAAGACGCCCCCGAGCTGCTGATCATCCTCATCATCCCGGTCGCCGTCGCCGCCTTCCGCCGCCTGCCCGACCTGAACTACCCGCTGGCCGCGCTCTTGCTCTCCGGCTTGGCCTCATCGATCTGGGCCGGCGTCCAGTTCCTCGGCCGGACGCGGACCGACCAGAGGATCGAAGGCTTCATGACCCACTACATGACCCAGGCCGGCCTCCTGGGTCTGTTCATGACCTTCGCCATGGCCCAGGCGCTCTTCGGACGCGGCCGCGCCCGCTGGGCCTGGGCCGCGGCGCTCCTGCCCTCCGGCGCAGCGCTCGTCATGACTTTGACCCGCAACGCCTGGCTGGGCGTCGCCGCCGCCGCCGTCCTGCTTCTGGCCCTCTGGAAGCCCAAGGCGCTCCTCCTGGCCCCCGTCCTGGCCGCACTCCTTTATTTCGCCGCGCCCGGTGTCGTGAAATCCCGCGTCCTCAGCATCTTCGACCGCACCGACCCGTCCAACCTGGCCCGCGTCGAATACGCCCGCATGGGATTGAAGATCGCCGGCCAGCGGCCCGTCTTCGGCGTCGGTCCCGACACCGTCGACGAGCTGTTCGACGAGCCCGCCTACGGCCTCAGCGACTACGCGCGCCGCAGCGTCCACCTGCACAACAACTACCTCCAGATCGCGGCCGAGCGCGGCCTTCCCGCCCTGGCCGCCTGGCTGGCCTTCCTCGGCCTCGCCGCCGTCCATCTCGTCC
>DFYJ01000045.1 GCA_002383325.1 Candidatus Aminicenantes bacterium UBA4085 | reverse complement strand
CGATCGAGTCGGGCTCGATCCAGCGGTAGTCGAAGAAGCCGTGCTTCTCGAACAGGGTCTCCAGTCTCTTGCGGTCGGGCATGTCGGGGTCCTTCGTCGGGATTTGGACGGTATTATAGTCCATCCAACGAGAGGGTCAATCCCGCCCGGCCCGCCCTCTTTGGGGAAGATCCGCGCGCGAGGCGTTCGGCCGCCCCTGATCCCAAGACTTGACAATATAATAATATTTATATATAAAGAATATGTAATTATATGACGCCACCAAAACGGAGAGCCATGGTCATCACCCTGATCGGAATCGCTGCCGGCGCCCTGATCGGCTTTCTCTATTTCAAGCTGGTCGGCTGCCGCACCGGGACCTGCCCCCTGACTTCGAGCCCGGTCCGCTCGGTGCTGTATTGGGCCCTGATCGGCGGCCTGGCCGCCTCGGGTTTCGGCCGCTGAGTTGTTCCGACCTTTCATGAAGTCCTTCACCGGATTCCAGGAATTTGGGGAAGAACCTATAATAGGACCTATGGAGCCGCAACCATGACCAGGCGCCCGACTCCCGCCGGCCCCTTGGCGTTGTCCGGGCCTGCGGCCCGCACGGCCGTGGTTCTGGTCCGCCCGGGGAATCCGGAGAACATCGGCCTGGCCGCGCGGGCCATGAAAAACACGGGCTTCTCCGATCTGCGCCTCGTCCATCGCGGCCCGCTCTCGGCGGAAGCCCGCCGCACGGCCGTCCACGCCGAGGACGTGCTGGGCTCGGCCCGGGTGGCCCCCAGTCTCGAGGAAGCCCTGGCCGACCGCGACTTCGTCCTGGCCTCCACGGCCCGTCTCCGCCGCCACGCCACGGTCATCCCGCTGGGGGAGGCGGTGCGGATTATCGGCGGGCTGCCGGCCGGGACCCGAATCGCGCTTCTCTTCGGCAACGAGCGGACGGGCCTGCTGTCCGAGGAGATCGAGCGGGCCAATGGGGTCTTCACCATTCCCCAATCCGGCCGCCAGCCGTCCTACAACCTGGGCGCGGCCGTTCTGTTGACGCTCTACGCCCTTTTCACCGCGGGCCCGGTCCCGCCCCCGGACGGCGAGCCGCCGCTTCCCCGGCCGGAGCAGGATGCCGCCATCGCCCTCATCCTGCGCCAGCTGGAAGCCAAGCGCTTCATCCATCCCGGCAATAAGGTCCATGTCACGGCCTTGACCCATGACCTTCTCGGCCGACTGGCCATGACCGCCCGCGACCGGCGCTTCCTCCTGGCCCTCTTCGCCAAGGGCGTCGTATCCGAACGAAAGGAGTCCGACGATGAACGATAACCAGATCCTCGTCCGCCTACCCGGCGGAAGCAAGGTGGAAGCCCAATGGCGCGGCTTCACCATTCCCACCGACCAGCCCGTCCACGCCGGAGGGGCGAACTCCGCCCCTTCGCCTTTTGACCTGTTCCTGGCGTCCCTGGCCACCTGCGCCGGGTACTACGTCCTGGCCTTCTGCCAGGAACGCAAGATCCCGACCGGGGGATTGACCCTGGTCCAGACGATGGAGCGCGGGCCCAAGTCCAAGCTGATCGAGATGGTCAAGATCGAGATCCGCCTGCCGGCCGGCTTCCCGGCCAAGTACAAGAACGCCGTGATCAAGGCGGCCGACCAGTGCGCCGTCAAGGCCCACATGGCCTTCCCGCCGGACTTCCAGATTACTTCGACTCTCGCCGGAAGCTGAGCCGCCGGGACGATACCCCGGGCCTCCCTCCCCGCAGAGGGGAGAAGCCCTTCAGAAAGGCCGGATGACGCGCAGGGCCCCCGGCAGCACCTTTATTTCCAGGCGGCGGCAGGGAGGCAGGGTCTCGCCGTTGTACTGGGCGTGCAGCATGTCGCCCTGGATGACCACCTGCCGGGCTTTGAAGTGTTTCAGGAATCGCTGATAGTGTCCCAGGTAGATCAGGGGAAAATTTAAAAGGTAGTTGTAGGCCCGGATGTCGAAGACGGTGACGTCGAGAAAACCGTCGTCGATCTTGGCTTTGGGGGCGATGACCCAGCTGTAGCCGAAGTGGTTGGTCTTGTTGACGATGCAGTCGTAGACCTTGAGATTGAGGACCCGGCGGTCGAAGGCCTGCCCCTTGTCGTCATGCCCGTCGCGAAGCTCGATCTCGAAGTACTCCCGGGGGTGCCAGGCCAGCCGGGCCGAGGCCAGCAGATGTCCGGCCAAGCCGGGGATCGTGCCCTTGGCCTTGGTGTGCGTCACCAGGCCGGTGGCCCCGATGCTGACGAAGCTGGCGATCCGCCCTCCGACGTCGATCAGGTCGATGGGCCGCGGCCGCCCGCGGTAGAAGGATCGCAAGGCCGGCCGGATACCCTTGGGGATGTGCAGCGACTCGCGCACGGCGTTGCCGCTGCCGAGGGGGACGATGCCGAGGAGGACGTCTTTCTGGCGCCCGGCGCTGACGATGCCCTGCATGGTATCGGCCAGGGTACCGTCGCCGCCCAGGGCCAGAATGACATCGTTCTCGGCGCTCAGCCGGGCCACCTTCTCGATCATGTCCGCCTTGCCGGCGAACTGGTCAAAGACCCGGCCCGGAAACCGCTCCTGCATGTAGGCCCGCAGCCTGGGAGACCGGTGCCACTTCCGCCGGGCGGAATTCGGGTTGACCACGACGGCGATCTTCTTGCCCTCCAGGTGGGGAGGGAGCTTTCTTTGGGGCATGACAGGGGTCCGAAAGGAAGCCTATTATAGCCGCCTCGGGGCGCAATAGACAATCCGAAACCCGTTCTTTAGACATCTTCCCGGGCCCTAACCTTCCCGCCCGTCCGAATTTGAGGCGCCGGCCGTCTTGGCGTCTCGCGGTCTGTCATTTATCCGCCGGATGGGCTACAATCCAGGCGGAGGGTTGTCCCATGAAGGATTTCATCCCGGCCCCCCGGCTCCATTCCGGCGGCGGCCGGACCTTCCGCATCCGGGTCGAGACGTCTTCCGAGGCGGCGGATTACGCCAAGTACGACCGGCTGCGGGATGAGATCTGGGGGTTCCCCCAGGACCACATGGCCGGGACGCGCAACCTCATGTGCGAGAGCTTCCTGCACGACGGCAGCTCGCTGTTCCTGGCCGCCTACGAGGCCGGTCCGGACGGCAGTCTCCCGGAGACCGACGAACGACTGGCCGGCTTCTCCTACGGCTTCGTCGGCATCCGCAATAAAAAATCCGGCTTCCGCTCGCCGGACAACCTCTGGTTTTACGCCCAGTACACGGGCGTCAAAACCGTCTTCCAGGGATCGGGGCTGGGCGTGGCCATCAAAGAGTATCAGCGCGACGTTCTGAGGACCGTCTTCGGCTTGAGGCATGTCGTCTGTACGTACGATCCCTTGACGGGGGTCAATGCCTACCGCAACATCCACCATTTCGGCATGGCCGTCCTGGAGTACCGGACGGCGATCTATGGGGAATACGGCGGGCGCCTCAACCGTCTGGACGTCCCCAGTGACCGCTTTTTCATGGACTGGGACCTCGATGCGCCTCCCCGCCGGCCCGCCTATGACCTAGCCGACCTTCTGGAGGCGACAACCCCCGTCCTGCAGACGGAGAAGCGCACCGTGGACGGCCGCTCCGGCCCTCTTGAGCTCGAGGTCGTCGCCGGCGCGGCGCTTCATCCTTCCGGCCCCTTCGCCCTGGTCCGCATCCCGCGGGATTTCTACTTGATGCTGCGGGAGACCGACGTCGACGATCCCTCCGTGCGCCGCATCCCCTTGGACTGGCGCCTGGCCACCCGCGAGGCTTTCCGGGCCCTCTTGCGGAGCGGATACCGGACCGTCGATTTCCGGGGGGTGCGCCGTCCCGATCCCGAGAGCTGGTACATCTTGGCCCGGGATTGACCGCTTCCCGCCGCGCCCGCCGTAATCTGCTATAATCCCCTCCTTCCAGGAGGCATCCATGATCAAGCCTAACCGCCGGGCCGCCGCGGCACTCGTCGCCCTCTCGATCGCCGGACTGGCCGCCTGCGCCGCCGCGCCTGTGGCGTTGGACGAGGCTTCGCTCGAAGCCAGAGCCCGGGCCGTTCATGCCCGGATCCTGTCCGTCGACACCCATTGCGACACGCCGATGATGATGCTCCGAGGCTCCTTCGATATGGGGCAGCGCCACGAGACCGGCAAGCCCGGCAGCGGGCTCATCGACCTGCCGCGGATGAAAGAGGGAGGCCTCGACGCCCTCTTTTTCGGCGTCTTCACCGGCCAGGGCGAGCTGAACGACCCATCCTACATCCGGGTCAGGGACTTGGCCGACCGGATGATCGCGGCCGTGGACGCCATGTGCGCCAAGTACCCCGACTTGGTCGAAAAGGCGGCCACCCCGGCGGACGCCTACCGGATCAAGGCGGCCGGCAAGCGCGCCGCCTTCCTGGGCATGGAGAACGGCTATCCCATCGGCCTGGATCTGTCCCTGGTCGAAGCCTTCGCCAAGAAGGGCATCCGCTATATCACCCTGTGCCATTCCGGCGACAATCAGATCTGCGACTCCGGCACCGAGCGGCGGAATCCCGAGGACAAGGGCCTGTCCGAGTTCGGCCGCAAGGTCGTGGCCGAGTGCAACCGGAACGGTATCATGATCGACGTCTCGCATATCTCGGACAAGTCCTTCTACGATGTCCTGGAGGCCTCGCAGACGCCGATTTTCGCCTCCCACTCCTGCTGCCGGGCTCTATGCAACAATCCCCGCAACCTGAGCGACGAGATGATCAAGGCCCTGGCCAAGAAGGGCGGCGTCGTCCAGCTTTGCTTTCTGGGGGATTACCTCCGCATGCCTCAGGCGGACCCGGAGAGGGACAAGGCGCTTAAAGATCTGGAAGCCAAATACGGCCCCCAACGCAATCTCCGGGGCCTGGCCGACGAGGCCCTGCGGGCCAAGGCCATGCAGGAGTTCCAGACGGTCAACCAGAGGTTCCCGCGCCAACGGGCCACGGTCAAGGACCTCGTCGACCACGTCGATCATATTGTCCGCCTCATCGGCATCGACTATGCCGGCTTTGGAACCGACTTCGACGGCGGCGGCGGGCTGGCCGACTGCGCCGACGCCAGCCAGATGGTCCGGGTCACGATGGAGCTGCTGCGCCGGGGCTACCGCGAGAAGGACATCGCCAAGCTGTGGGGCGGCAACATCATGCGCGTGCTCCAGAAGGCCATTGACGAAGCGGCTTGAATTGTGACGGAATAATTGTAAAAAATCTTTACGTTTTGATATAATTGGCGCGGGGTGGAGGAAATCCGGCGCCGCGTCCAGGCGGATCCGAATTCGCGCCGCCCTGGCATAAAGATTGCTTCTCTAGAAAGGACGTATGAACCGATCTCCTGTCTTCCGGCTTCTGGCTCTGGCCGCCGCCTCGGTGGCCGTGCTGGCCGCCGCAGGTCCCTCTCCCAGGCCGGGTCGCGAGGAGCCCCGCTCCGGCGGCATGATCCGGATCCGCGACCGCGCTCCGGCATCCCGGCCCAGCCTCGATCCCGCCGTTTCTTCCTGGACTTTCCCCGTCGAGCAGATCTTCGAGGGACTGGTCCGGCTCGACAGCCGGCTCGAGCTCGTCCCCTCGCTGGCCGAGTACTGGATGATCTCCGAGGACGGCCGCCGGATGACCTTCATCCTCAGACGGGGCGTACGCTTCCATCACGGCCGTGATCTGGAAGCCCTGGACGTCAAAGCCTCCTTCGAGCGGGTCTTGAAGCGGGAGACCAAGTCGCCCTACGGCGCCCTGCTGGCCGCCAAGGTGGCCGGCGGATTGGCCTATCGGGACGGGTTGACGGCCGAAGCCGCCGGCTTCCGTGTTCCCGAGAAGTACGTCTTCGAGGTGATCTGGAACAGCCCCGCAACCGCCTCGCTCTACCTGCTGAGCATGAGCTTTTGCGCGATCCTGCCGCGGGACAAGCTGGCCGCGGAGGGCGCGGGCTTTTTCGACAAGCCCTCCGGCACGGGGGCTTTCCGCTTCGCGCACTGGATCCGAAGCCCCAAGCTGGACATTGTCGGTGTCGGCCTCGAGCGCTTCACCGGCTACCACGGCCGCAAAGCCTACCTCGAGGCCATCGAGTATAGCCCCTACTACACAGTCGATCAGTTCATGGCCGGCGACGTGGACATCATGCCCTTCCTCTCCGAGCGGATGGCCAACTCCGGGTGCCAGGCCTTTCTGGGCGGCCCTTTCGCCGCGGCCTATCTGACCCTCAGCTGCCAGCGGGCGCCCTTCGACCGCCAGGCTGTTCGCCGGGCCGTGGCGGCGGCCATCGACCGAGACCGGCTCATCGAAGCCCTGAAGGGGCCGGATAAGGTCCGGCGGCCGACCTCGGGCTTTCTGCCTTCCGGGCTGCCCGGCTTCCCGCCGCCCGAGGAGGCGCCCTCCTTCGAGGCCGAGCGGGCCCGCCGGCTCCTGGAAGAGTTGGGCTATTCGGCCGAACGCCCCTTCCCGGCCGTCTTTCTCTTTGCCCTCGGGCCCCGCTCCGAAGCCGTCATCCGATCCTGCCGAATCATCGCCGCCCAGCTGGCGGAGGCCGGCATCCGGGCCGACATTCGCACGATCCGGACGGCCGAGGATCTGCGCCCGGTGCTGACGCCCTACCTCGTCCTGACCGTGCGGAGCCTGGACGTTCCCGACGCCGATGAGCTCCTCCGGCCCCTGTTCGGGCCGGGCGGGGAGCCCGATCGCCTCCTGACCCGCTACGAGTCGCCGGATATGGCCCGGCTCCTTGAAGATGCCTCCCTGGAGAAGAGCTGGTCGCGCCGGATCGAGCTGTTCAAGGCCATGGACCGAATCCTGCGCCAGGACCTGCCCGCCGTGCCTCTCTTCACCGAAGAGGATCGCCTGGCCGTGCGGAGCGCCGTGCGCGGCCTGCGGGCGCCGGCCCTCGGCTGGGGCTATCTGGAGGCCCGGGATCTATGGCTCGACCGGAGGGAGANNCATGAGCATGCCTCTGTCGATCCAGAAGCGCTTCACCTTCTGGGTGGCCGGCCTCGTCCTGGTTCTGGTCGGGGCCATCATCTGGGTCATTCAGAAGCGCGAGATCGCCAGTGTCTTCGATGAGTTCAAGTCGCGGGCCCTGCTCACGGCTTCCAACCTGGCGGAGGTCAACCAGCGGTCGCTGGTGCACTGGGACGTGGAGGCCCTGCAGGCCGATGTCGATGCCCAGGTCGATGAGAACCGCCTCTACATAGTCTTTTTCGACCGTTACGGCACCAGCCTGGTCGCCTCCCGCGACGTGGCCGCCGACCGGGCCCTGGCCCAGACCAGCCAGCTGCAGGGCGCAGCCGGGGCGTCCGGGCCCTATGCCCAGGCCAAGGACGTCTACATCGCCAAGCGCATCCGGAGGGTCCTGGAGGTCGAGGTGCCGATCTTCATCAGCGACTCGGATCAGACCTGGGGCTCGGTCAAGCTGGGCCTGTCGCTGGAGCCGCTCGACCGGCAGGTCGAGCGGACCCGGCTGGTCCTCATCCTGATCGGTCTGGGCGGCCTGCTGCTGGGGACGCTGGGCGCCTCCGTCCTGGCCCGGCGCATCACCCGTCCGATCAAGGATCTGGCCGAAGGGACGGTCCGCATCGCCCGCGGCGAGTTCAGCCACCGCATTACCATCGACTCGCGGGACGAGATCGGCGGGCTGGCCCGCGACTTCAACGACATGAGCGACAAGCTGCGCCAGACTCTGGAGGCCATCGAGGAGGCCAACCGCAGGCTCGTCCAGTCCGAGAAGCTGGCCCAGATCGGGCGCATGGCCGCCACCATCGCCCACGAGATCCGCAATCCCCTGACCTCGGTCAAGCTCAACATCCAGAAGGTCCGAAGCTCCCTCCACCTCGACGAGATCGAGCAGGAGCACATGACCCTGTCCGAGGAGGGCATCGCCCAGATCGAGCGGTTCATCAAGGAGCTGCTCAACTTCACCCGGGTCTCGGATCTGCAGAAGGCCCGCTTCGGCATCGATCAGATCCTGGACGAAAGCCTCAAGCTGCTCAGGGACGTCCTGGCCGCCAAGTCCGTCGCCGTGGAGCGGCGCTACGCCCGCGGACTGCCCGAGATCTTCGTCGACGGCGACCGCCTGCGCCAGGTCTTCGCCAACATCCTGCGCAACGCCCTGGAGGCCCTGGGCGACGGGGGGCGGATCGTCATCACCACCGGCCTGGCCGAGACCGAGGCCGGCCGCCGGCTGCGCATCCGCATCTCGGACAACGGTCCGGGCATCCCGGAGAAAGACCGGGACAACATCTTCGAGCCGTTCTTCACCACCAAGCCGCAGGGCTTCGGCCTGGGCCTGGCCAACGCCCGCAAGATCGTCGAACAACACCGCGGGACGATCCAGGCGGCCCTTCCCGGCGGCCGGGGGGCGGCCTTCGAGATCGACCTGCCGTGCGAGGGAGAGCCATGAAATCGATCCTGATCATCGACGACGATGCCCTGATCCGCAAGACCCTGGCCGCCCACCTGGCCAAGCAGGGCTTCGAGGTCCGGGCGGCCGAGGACGGGGAGTCCGGCCTGGCCGCGGCGGCCGAAGCGGCGCCCGACGTGGTCCTGTGCGACATCCGCCTGCCCGACATCGACGGGCTGGAAGTGCTGGGCCGGCTCAAGGAATCCGGCCATCCGGCCGCCGTGGTCATCATGACCGCCTACGACGACATGAAGACCACCGTCGAGGCGGTCAAGCGGGGGGCCTTCGAATACCTGGTCAAGCCCCTGGACTACGTGGCCCTGGACCTGACCGTGGACAAGGCCTTCCAGGTCCGGGCCCTGGAGGAGAAGGTCAGCTACCTGGTCCAGGAGCGGAGCAAGGAATATCAGATCGACAACATCATCGGCCGCTCGGCCCCCATGCGGGAGGTATTCAAGCTGATCGGCTCCGTGGCCGGGACCAGGACCAACGTCCTCATCCAGGGCGAGAGCGGCACGGGCAAGGAGCTGGTGGCCAAGGCCATCCACTACAACAGCCCGCTGCGCGACGAGCCGTTCATCGTCATCAACTGCTCGGCCATCCAGGACACCCTGCTGGAGTCGGAGCTCTTCGGCCACGTCAAGGGCGCCTTCACCGACGCCCACTGCGAGACCAAGGGCAAGTTCGAGATCGCCGGGCGGGGGGCGCTCTTCCTGGACGAGATCGGCGACGTCTCGCCCGGCCTGCAGTCCAAGCTGCTGCGGGTCATCGAGACGCGCGACTTCATGAAAGTGGGCGGGGAGAAGGTCCTCAAGACCGAGGCCCGCATCATCGCCGCCACCAACCACAGCCTGCGGTCCCTGATCGAGAGCGGCAAGTTCAGGGAGGACCTCTACTACCGGCTCAAGGTCGTCGAGATCCAGCTGCCGTCCCTGCGCGACCGCAAGGAGGACATACCCGACCTGGTGGCCTATCTGCTGGAAAAGATCAACCGCGAGCTGCGCAAGAACGTCCGCAAGGTGCCGGCCGAGGTCATGAAGTGGCTGACCGAGATGTCCTGGAAGGGCAATGTCCGGGAGCTGGAGAACGCCCTGACCCGGGCCGTCATCCTGGCCAAGGGCGACGTTGTGCTCAAGGAGAATCTGCCGCTGGACTCCGAGGACCGGAAGCTCTTCGCCCGGGCCCTGACCTCGCTGGAGGAGGTGGAGAAGGAGTACATCGGCTACGTCCTGAGCTCGGTCAAGGGCAGCAAGACCCGGGCCAGCCAGATCCTCCAGATCAGCCGACCGACCCTGGACAAGAAGATCAAGGACTACGGTCTGGAGGTCGGCTAGGCTCCCAAGAATCTTTACCGGGGAGCGTAAAAACCCTTTCGGCGACGGATCGGCCGCGGCCGGTTTTCCCTGGAATCATGGTCTTCGAGTTGGCATGATTCTGGCTTCTATTGCAGTGAGATATTGGAGAAAGGATTCAACATGCCGGGCAAGAAGATACTCCTAGTGGACGACGAGGAGTCCATCCGCAAGACGTTCCTGCTCCTCCTGAAGGACAAGTACCGAATCACCGCGGCCAAGGATGCCGAGGAGGCGCTGGACAAGCCGAAGAATTCCTACGACCTGGTCATAGCCGATCTGCGCCTGCCGGGGAAGGACGGCGTCGAGCTCGTGTCCGAGATGCGCCAGCGGGGATACCGCGGCGAGGTCATCCTGATCTCGGCCCACGCCGAGCTCGTCGATCCTTCGATCCTCGGCCGGCTGCGAATCGGGCATTTCTTTGCCAAGCCTCTCGACCTCAACGCCATCAGCCGGTCCATCGACTACCTGCTGGCCAAGGACGAGGGCGCGGCGCGCATCTGAAGCGGCCGAGACAGGGCCGCCGGTTCCCGGTGGGAGCCGGCGCCGGGGGGAACGGTTAGGCGTTCCCCCCGGACCGTTCTCATAGCTCCCGGGCCGACCCGGAAGTCCCGCGCGCAGGCGCGAGAGCACTTTTCCGTCGGCGTCTTCGGTCTCCTCGCATTCCCTCCATTCCCCCCGGCCGGCCCTTTCTGATAGAATCGGCCCTCGGTTGCCGCAGGAGAGACGATTCCATGAAGCGGGAGATCCGCCCTCGATTCGGGCCGGGCGGCCGGATTCGGGGCGGCGCCGTGTCCGCCTGCCTCGGACTGCTCTTGCTGGCCGTCCCGCTCCGGGCGGAGATCGAGCCCCCGGCCCGGACGATCCGCGTTCCGCAGGATTACCCCCTCCTATCCCAAGCCGTGGCCGCTTCCGGCCCTAGCGACCTCGTCGAGGTGGACGACGGCTATTATTTCGAGCGCAACCTCGTCCTGGACAAGCCGCTCACGATCCGCTCCCGGAACCTCTTCGGAGCCGTGATCTACGGCTCGATGGAGCCGGGGACGGATATTTTCATCGTCCGGGCCCCGGTCGACATCTCCGGATTCGTCCTGCGCGACTCCAACGGGGGGATCCGGCAGCGGGACAGCCCCGATGTCGAGTGGACGGGGCACGACTTGGCCTTCATCGGGTTGAAGCATGCCGTTTATATAGACNNCGCCTGTCCCGGCTCATCTTCGATAGATGTGGCGTCGGCATCTCGACCAATGAAGCCCGCAGCATCAAGGCCAAGCGATGCTTCGCGGGCTGGGCCCAATCCGCCTTCTCGGGCAGCAATCACGAATCATTCCAGGTTGACCAGGCGTTGATTTGGGACAGTGCTGAGACGGCCGGCCGGGACGACTCCCCTGGTTTTCCGACGGGGGGAACCAACCGCATTGATCTGGGCCCTGATGTCCGAATCTTTGGGCCGAATGATCCGGAAGCGAAAAGAAGCGAGTTCCTCCGCCGACTGAAGGGCCTTTTCACCCCCGCTCCGGGGGAGCCTTCCGAAAGCAGGGCCCGTACCCGACGGCGCGATTCCCTCCTCCTGGCCATGACCGGGCGGGCGCTGCTCGATGCCGGCGACACAGGCGGCGCCAAGGCCTGCTTCCAGGAGGCTTTGATCCGGGCCGAGGAGACGGGTGTCCTGGAGGCCCGCTGGCAGGCCCTCCTGGGCCTGGCCCGGGCCGCCGAGAAGCTCGGCGACGGCAGGGCTGCGGCCGACGGCTTCCAGCGGGCTATCGGGGCCGTCGAGGAAGTCGCCTCGCGTTTCCCCCGGGGGTATCTCTCGGTTTTCCTGGGAGATAAGATTGGGCTCTATGAAGCGCTGGTCGGGCACTTGCTGGCCGGGCACGAAAAGATTCCGGGCGAGGAGGCCAAGCGGGAAGCCTTCCTGTGGGCCGATCGATCCAAGGCCCGGGGCGTCAGGACCTTGATGGCGCGGGCCGAGTCGGGCCGGATGAGATCCGAGGCCGCATACCCGGCCGAGGCTGCGGCTCTCGACCGGGGCGTCAACCGGGTCCAAGCCGCGCTCCTTGATCCAGATCTGACTCCAACGGCCCTGGCCGCACGGCTGCGCCGCCTGGATGAGGCCGAGGCCCGGCGCTTGAGCTTTCGGCTGCGGATCCGGGCGGAACTTGCCTCCGCAAGCCGCGAATCCGCCCCTCCGCCGCCCGATCCATCCTTCGCGGAGCTGCAGACGCTGGTCTCGGAGGGATCGACCGCGCTTCTGGAGTACATCGTCGGATCCGAGGGCTCCTGGGCTTTTCTGATGACCCGGGACGGTCTGTCCGTCGCCCCTCTCCCCGCGGAAGACCGCCTGCAGATTCTGACGACCAACTACCTGCGCTTCCTGACCAACCGGGAGCCGAGGGTTTTCCAGGGCTGGACCGGGGGCGCCGATTTGCGGCGAAGCTTGATGGGGCCTTTCGAGGGTATTCTGGCCAAGGGGATTAAGCGGCTGATCGTCGTCCCCGACGGCCCCCTTCACGACCTTCCCTTCGAGGCTCTGCCGGGAGGAACCGGCGGACGCCGATTCCTGGTCGAGGACTTCGAGATCGCCTACGCGGCCTCGGCTGCCTTACTCGCCGACTTGAAGCGCCGCGGCGGCCCGGCCGCCTACCGGATGGATTTCCTGGGTCTGGCCGCGCCGGAGCCCTTCCGGATCTGGCGCCTGGCCGAGGGAGGGCCGATGCGGTTTCCGGCCCTGCCCTTCGCGGCCGGCGAGGTCCGGACGATCGGCCGCATGTTCCCGAGGGCGAAGCGGACGATCCTGACCGGCCGGAAAGCCTCGGAGCTCAGGCTCAAAGCCCTTCCCCTCGGCGATTATCGGGTCATCCATATCGCCGCTCACGGCTTCTTCCAGGACGGCCGCTGGTGGCGCTCAGCCATGCGCCTGAGGGGGGAGCCCGACGCGGCCGAGGACGGCCTCCTTCAGCCGGCCGACATCGAGTCTCTCCGTCTCCCCAGCGAGCTGGTGGTTCTCTCGGGCTGTCGGACGGGGAGCGGCGAGTTCCGGAGGGGTGAGGGCCTCGAAGGCCTGACCGGCTCCTTCTTCTCCGCCGGAGCCCGGTCCCTGCTGCTGAGCCTCTGGAGCGTGAACGACCGGGCCACGGCCCGTTTCATGAAGACGTTCTACAAGGCCTGGACGGAGGGACGGACCAAGGAGGAAGCCCTGCGTCGGGCCAAGATTCTGGCGTTGTCGAAGGGCGAACCCCCCTTCGTCTGGGGGGCCTTCGTCTTGATGGGCGGCTAGCGCCGGGGCCGGATCGTGAACGACCGCTGGGCCGCGCCGAGGGTCCGCCCAACGTCGTCATAGGCCGTGACGCGCCAGATATAAGTCCGGCCGGGTACGAACTTATGCTCGTAGCCGATCGGAAGGCTGTAGACACGCTCCAGCATCCCGGCTTGGGGTATGATCGTCGTCAGATTGTCGTCGATCAAATCGAATTGGAAGGTGTTGGCCTCCAACGGCGCCTCCCAGCGGAACTCCGTCGGGTAGCCTTTGACTTCCCCTTGGGGGCTGAGCAGGACCAGTCCTCCGGATTCGCCGTTGCGAAGGGCGCCGTCCCTCGGCCCCAGCGGGCCGAAAAGAAATAACGCCGCGAGCGCCGCGGCCAACAGGGCTCCGAAAACCGCGGCCGGCTTGCGCCAGGCGCGGGCAGAGCGGAAGCGCGCGGCCGATACGACCCCGGCGCGGGGCTGCAGCTCGCTCAAGCTGGCCTTGGCCAGGGTCTTGAATTCCCGGCCGCGGGAGGAGACTTCGCTCTCGACATCGAGCAGGATCTCCATCTTGGTCCGGCAGGAAGGACAGACCAGGGCGTGGTCGGCCAGCCGCTCACGCTCCTCGAAAGAGGCGTCAGTCCGAGAGGCCTTCTCGAACGCATCTCTCGACGGGCAATCCGTCCGCCTCACGCTCATTCTCCTCTTTCATCTGCCGCGCCCGCCGGCTCATCTCCTTCAGCGTGGCCAGGCCGCGGTACAGCAGGTGCCGTGTCTTGGCCTGCGTCCAGCCCAGCCAGGCGGCCGATCGCTCGATGTCCCACCCCGCAAGGTGGAGCTTGACCACGATCCTTCTCCGCTCGGGCAGGCCGGCCAGCAGGCTTTCCAGATGCCGCCGGCCTTCCAGGGCCTCCTCCCGCGAAGCCGTGAGCATCGCTTCGGGCAGCGCCTTGGAGCCGGCCTTCTCCAGGAACTCCTCCAGCGACAGGGTCCCCTGTTCCGGCTCCAAGATGTCCAAGGCCGTCGTGGCTACGACCTTCCATAGATATGACCTCAAATGGACGATGGTTTTCCCATTCTCGGCCATCCGGCAGAGCTTCAGCAGAACTTCCTGCTCGACATCCTGGCGCTGAGGCAGCGGCATGGAAGGAAACTTCCGGGCCAGGACGGAGCGGACGCAGGCGGCGACCTCAGTGATCAGCTTTTCCGTAAGGACGAGATCCCCGGGGTTCATGAAAAACCTTTGGCTCCAAGGCAATATATCACAGCTTGACGGCGATTTCCCATTTCCGGGACGGACCGGATTTTCACATTCTTTCACTTCCGGTGGGAAAAAACGGACGGGAATCCGGTCCTTTTCTATGGGAGTAAAAAAGGGGGGGGAGTTTTGCTTCCTCTCTTCTGTCCGGTCTGTTGCCGGGTCGCGCGTTTGAGGGTTGGACCGCGACCCGGCATCGTAAAAATATTTTCCGCTTCGTAAACTCTTTTACCCTCTCCGTTGTCCCCCAAGGGCTGCTTTTCCGGTTTACAGGGGGAAAAATCCTTTAAAAAAGATAATAAGTTGGCACGATTCATGCAAAATAGGGAGGCAAAGGCACCTCCCGAGTGCCAAACCTTTCAACTCTCTTCCTTTCAGTGGGGAGGCGAAGGAGACCCAAGCTCCTTCGCCTCTTTTTTTTTGGGTGCGCCCGGCAGGG
>DFYJ01000113.1 GCA_002383325.1 Candidatus Aminicenantes bacterium UBA4085 | reverse complement strand
CACACGCCGCGCGACTTCAAGGCCCGCCGCGGGCTGGTCGTGGCCGCCCACCCGCTGGCGGCCGAGGCGGGACGGGACATGCTCAAAGCGGGCGGAAACGCCGTGGACGCGGCCGTGGCGGCGGCCTTCGCCCTGAACGTCGTTGAGCCGTTCGCTTCGGGCATCGGCGGCGGCGGCTTCANNCAGCTTCCGCGAGAAGGCTCCCGCCGCGGCCACGGCCTCCATGTTCGCCGACAAGGGCGAGGCGGCGGAGGAGTGGAAGTCCGAGCGCGGCACCGCGGTCGGCGTGCCCGGCATGCTGGCCGGATGGGACCTGGCGCTTCGCCGTTACGGCACCCGGACCCTGGCCCAGACCGCGGCCCGGGCCGTGGAGCTGGCCGAGAAAGGCTTCCCGGCCAGCCCGACCTTCAGCGCCATCAACAAGGACGAGTACGAGAAGCTGCTCAAGAACGCCGGCGAGGGAACCGTCTATCTCAACCAGGGCCTGCCCTTCGAGCCGGGCGATCCGTTCCGGAATCCCGAGCTGGCCCGGACCCTGCGGGCAATCGGCGAGAAGGGCGTCGCCGAGTTCTACCGGGGCGGCATCGCGGCTTCCATCGTGGCCGCCGTCCAGGCTCGCGGCGGAATCATGACCATGGACGACCTGGCCGCTTACGAGGCGCGGGAGGTCGAGCCCCTGCGCGGGAGCTACCGCGGCCTGGAGATCGTGACCGCGCCGCCGCCGGCGGCGGGCGGCCTCCACGTCCTGCAGCTGCTGCGGATCATGGAAGGCTGGCCGATCCGCGACTGGGGGCCGGGCTCCGCCGCCTCGCTCCACCATCTCGGCGAGGCCATGCGGTTCATCTTCGCCGACCACGCCCGGACCATGGGCGATCCCGACTTCATCTCCATCCCCCTGGCCGGCCTGCTTTCGGCGGATTACGCCCAAGCGATCGCGTCCCGCATCCGGCCCGGCCGGACCGCCGGCGCATATCCCGTCTCGGCGGCCGATCCCGGCAAGGCCCGCCGCGAGAACACCACGCACCTGGGCGTTGTGGACAAGGACGGGGCCATCGTCGTCCTGACCCAGTCGATCAACGACTTCTTCGGCAGCGGCATCGTCCCGGAAGGGACCGGCTTCCTGCTCAACGACCACATGCGCGACTTCGACACCGACCCGGCCTCGCCCAACGCGCCCGGGCCGGGACGGCGGCCGGTCTCGTCCATGGCCCCCCTGATCGTCCTGCGCGGCGGCCGAGCGTGGCTGGCCCTGGGCTCGCCGGGCGGCCTGCGCATCTTCCCGACCATGGTCCAGATCATCTCCAATATCGTCGATCACGGGATGGGGCTGGACGAGGCTATCGAGGCGCCGCGCTTCTACAGCACTTCGGAGCAGGGAAAGGCCAAGCCGATCGCCCTCGAGGCCCGCTTTCCCGAGTCCGTCCGCCGGGAGCTTCTCGCGCTCGGCCACGAGCTGACCGACAAGGAAGCCTACGACAAGTATTTCGGCGGTGCCCAGGGTTTGATGCTCCTGCGGGGCGGNNACTCCCGCCGCGACGGCTCCGGCGCCGGCTATTAATTTCCAGACACATACCAATTCTAAATAGCAGACACATACCAATTTCTCTTATCTCGCTCATAACAATAGTTATCTATCTTTACGACAAAGATGCTGAGGATTTTTATATCGGAAATTAGTATGTGTCTGGTAATTTAAAAAGTATGTGTCTGCTAATTCGTATATAATGCCCGGCGGGAGAATTATGATGAGAAAGATGCGCCTTTTCTGTGCCGCGCTGCTGCTCTTGGCCGGGGGAATCCCCCTGGCCGCCCAGACCGCCCTCTTCGAGCAGCCCGCCCTGATCACCTCGGCCGGGCAGAGCGCCGATGTCCAGATCGCCTCGGTCCAAGCCCGCAAGGCCGGTCTGCAGTCGGTCCTGGTCAAAGCCGCCGGACCCAAGGACCTGGCCTCGGCCAAGACCCTGGTCTTGGTGCTCGGCGCCAGCTTGAAGGGCCTGGGCGCGGCCGGGCTCGACACACCCAAGGAAAAAGCCCGGGTCGCCGGCCTCCTGGCCGAAGCCAAGGCCAAAGGCATTCCCGTCCTCATGCTGCACCTCGGCGGCGAGGCCCGGCGCGGCGACCTGACCGACGAGATGGCCGCCGCCTACCTGCCCTACGCCCGCCTGGCCATCGTGGTCAAGTCCGGCAACAAGGACGGCTTGTTCACCAAGATCTGCAAGGACAAAGCCATCCCCCTGCAGGAGATCGAGAAAACCCTGGATTTGGTCGAGCCGCTCAAGAAGGCCTTCAAATAGTCGATGCCGGAGCCGCTCGTCCTGCTCCTGATGGTCGGCGTGTTCGTCGTCCTGGCCCTGGCCCTTAAGGTTCCCCTCGGTTCAAGCCTGGCTCTGGCCGCCCTGGCCGGGGCGCTGGCCGGCGGGCACGGCTTCGCCCTCCGCCACCTGGTCGAGGGCGCCTTCGGCTTCTTCGACATCATCCTGATCATCGCCACGGCCATGATCTTCATGAAGTCCCTGCAGGCCTCGGGCCTGCTGGACGGACTGACCGCGGCCGTCCTGCGGACCTTCCACCGCCGTCCGGTGGCTCTGCTCTGGACCCTGACCGCCCTGGCCATGCTGCCGGGCATGATCACAGGCTCCTCGCTGGCCGCCGTTCTCAGCACGGGCCCGCTCATCGCTCCGGTCCTCATCAAGCTGGGCCTCCGCCCGGCCCGGGCCGCGGCCTTCGTCGCCTCGGGCGCCGTGCTGGGCATGATCGCCCCGCCGGTCAACATCCTGGTCATGATCATGGGCGCCGGCGTGGACATGCCCTACGTCGGGCTGACCCTGCCGCTTCTGGTCATCGTTCTGCCGCTGGCCCTCATCGTGCCGCTCGTCCTGGGACTCGGCCGGGTCAAGGCCGTCTCCGACGATGAAGTCCCGGCTCTGCTCCCGGCCTTCGACGCCCGCCCTTACGGCCTGCGCATCTACCTCCCCCTCCTTCTGGTTCTCGTTCTGCTCATCCTCCAGAACATCCCCGGCACCGGGGCGGCGGCCCTGGGCCTGCCCCCCGTCTTCCTCTTGGGCAGCCTGGCGGCGGCAGTCTCCGGCCGCCGGTTCTCTTACATCAGGACGAGCCGAGAGGCCGTCGCGGACGCCCTGCCCATCCTGTCCATCCTGGCCGGGGTGGGCATGTTCATCCAGGTCATGACTCTGACCGGCGGTCGGGGCTGGATCGTCCTGGCCTTTCTGTCCCTCCCGGCGGCCTTGCTCTACGCCGGGCTGGCCGTCGGCATGCCGCTCTTCGGCGGCGTCTCGGCTTTCGGCTCGGCCTCTGTCCTGGGTGTCCCCTTCCTGCTGGCCCTGGCCGGGCCCAACGCGCTGATCACGGCGGCGGCCCTCTCGGCCATCGTCGGCATCGGCGATTTCATGCCCCCGGCAGCCATGGCCGCGCGCTTNNGAGCCGAGCCTCGGCCGCGTCCTGCGGGCCTGCCTCCCGCCCGCCCTGCTCATCCTGGCAGCCGGCCTGGGCGTCCTGCTGCTGACTCCTCTCCTGGACAAGGTGCTCTGATGCTCTGGGTCTATGGGGCCATCGTCCTGCTCCTGGCCGCCTTGGTAGCCTGGGAGATGGTCCGGGAGCGAAGCTTCTGGAAAAAGCTCGGAGCAGGAATGGTCCTGCTGCTTCTGGCCCTGCGCCTGCTGCTCATTCAATAGGTATCGGAGGAAGAGGAAGCCGTGTCCCACAACGCATCGAGCCGAGACCGGCGGAAGAAGGGCTTCACCCCGGCCGCCTCCCTGGCTCTGAGCTTGGCCCTCGTGGGGACGGCCGGATTCTTCGCCGCCCGGGATTTCCTGTCCATGCGGGCGCCCGAGGCGATCTTCCCCTCCGCCGGCTTGACCGCCCGCCGCCCGCTGTCCTTCTACTTCCCGGCCCTGGCCGGCACGCCCGTCGACACGGACGTCTTCGTTTTCGAGGGCAGCCGACCTGGAGGCCGGGTCCTGATCACGGGCGGCACGCACCCCAATGAGCCGGCCGGCCTGATCAGCGCCGTCGCCCTGATCGAGAACATCCGCGTCGAGCGGGGAGCCGTCTTCATCATCCCGAGGGCCAACCCGAGCGGCTTCACCCACTCCGACCCGCAGGAGGGCAGCCCGCAGAGGTTCGGCCTCGACACCCCCGCCGGCCGCCGCTTCTTCCGCCTCGGCTCGCGGGTCACCAATCCCGTGCATCANNCCGACCCGACGGTCTACGTCAACCCGGGCGGCCAGGCGCTGGCCGGCGTCGAAGCCCGCAACCTCAACCGGGCCTACCCCGGCAAGGCCGACGGTAACTTAACCGAACGAGCCGCCTTCGCGATCATGGAGCTCATCCGCAAGGAGCAGATCGGCTTGGGCATCGACCTCCACGAGTCGGCCCCGGAATACCCGGTCATCAACGCCCTGGTCTTCCACGAGACCGCGGCCGACCTGGCCGCCCTGGCCCAGATGAGCCTGCAGGATCAGGGACTGGAATACCGCCTGGAGGCCTCCCCGCCCAACCTGCGAGGCCTGTCCCACCGCGAGTGGGGCGACGCGGCCGGGATCAAGGCCGTGCTGATCGAGACCCCCAACGCCTCGCACGGCCGGCTGAAGGGCCGCCCCTCCGCCGCGCTGGTCGTGGAGGGCCGGGACCCGTTCTATGTCCGCGCCGCCAAGCTGGGACGGCTGTACGTCCCCTTCGGACCGGAAGGCATCCCCCTCAAGGACCGGGTCGCCCGCCACCTGGCCGGGATCTCGGCCCTGCTGGCGGCCTGGGCCGACCTGGAGCCGGAGAGCACGATCATGATCGGCGGCTATCCGGACCCGGAGGGGATCCGGGCCCGCGGGGCCGGGGCCTGCCTCGCGCCGCCTTCCGGGCGCCGCCCGTAAGTTCATTTTTCATCGCTAGTTAGCATTGACAAAGGGCGGTCGTTCATATAGACTTGGCCATCGTTTTCGTCCCATCATGACTACCATCAAGGCCCTTTCAAGGGAACTTTATTCGCCCGCCCCGCTCTCCGGAGCATGCCTCATAGACCGCTCCCGCGCCGCCTCATCGGCCGGGCCGAGCGCGCCCCCGAACCGGACGGGAATCCCATCAGCCAGGAGGATCCAGGCCCATGACTGAACAGAACAAGCCGAAAGACGAGAAGATGTCCATGGAGGACTACGAGCATCTGCTGGACAAGTACCAGTTCAGCCAGCAGGAAGCCGCGCCCGGCAAGATCGTCAAGGGACGCGTGCTCAAGGTTACCCCCGAGCACGTCCTGGTTGATATCGGCATGAAGTCCGAGGGCATGATCCCCATCGCCGACTTCACCGAGGGCACCGATTCCGCCGTCCCCGTTCTCGGACAGGAAGTGGAGGCGGTCCTGGAGCGCAACGACCGCAAGGAAGGGTATTTCGTCCTTTCCAAGAAGAAGGCCGACGCCGAGAAGGCCCTGGACGCCCTGGAGAAGGCCGCCCAGCATGGCGGCTTCGTCACCGGCAAGATCGTCGACCGGGCCAGGAACGGCTACCAGGTCAACGTCGGCATCCCGGCCTTCATGCCCGAATCGCATGCCGACATCCGTCCGGTCCGCGATCCCGAGAGCCTCATCGGGCTGACCTGCAAGTTCAAGGTCATCCGCTTCGAGCGCAAGACCGAGAACGCGGTCGTCTCCCGCAAGATGGTCCTGGCCGACGAGCGCGAGATCAAGAAGCGCAAAGTCTTCGGCTCCATCGAAAAGGGCCAGAAGCTGCCCGGCCACATCCGCTCGCTGACCTCCTTCGGCGCCTTCGTCGACATCGGCGGAGTGGAGGGCCTGCTGCACGTCTCGGACGTCGCCTGGGGCAAGATCAACCATCCCCAGGAGGTCCTCCAGGCCGGCCAGGACATCGAGGTCGTGGTCCTGGACTTCAACGAGAAGGACGAAAAGATCAGCCTCGGCCTCAAGCAGCTGACGCCCGACCCCTGGACCAACATCGCCGAGAAGTTCAAGGCCGGCGACAAGATCACCGGCAAGGTCACCTCGCTGACCGACTTCGGCGCTTTCGTCGAGCTGGAGAAGGGAGTCGAGGGCCTGGTCCACATCTCCGACCTGACCTGGTCGCGCAAGATGATCCACCCCAAGAAGCTGCTCAAGCTGGGCGACATGGTCACGGTCAGCATCCTGGAGGTCAACCCGACGTCCAAGCGGATCAGCCTGGGCCTCAAGCAGGCCCTGCCCCACCCCCTGGAGGGCTTCAAGGAGCGCCACAACCCCGGCACCCGGGTCCACGGCAAGATCACCAGCATCACCGACTTCGGCGCCTTCCTCGAGGTCGAGCCCGGCATCGAGGGCCTCATCCACGTCTCCGACATCTCCTGGGAGAAGATCAAGCACCCCTCGGCCAAGCTCAAGGTCGGGCAGGAGACGGACGCGGTCGTGCTGGGTGTGGACGTCGAGCGGCAGAAGGTCTCCCTGGGCCTCAAGCAGCTGGAAGGCGACATCTGGGAGGATTTCTTCGCCCGCCAGAAGGTCGGCGACATCGTCAACGTCAAGATCGTGCGCCTGGCCGACTTCGGCGTCTTCGTCGAGATCCTGCCCGGCATCGAGGGCGTCGTCTTCAACTCCGAGATCGACGAGCACAAGGTTGAGAATCCCTCCGAGGTTGTCAAAGCCGGCGAGGAGAAGCCGGCCAAGCTCATCAAGCTCAACAGCAAGGACCACAAGATCAGCCTCAGCTTCCGCCAGGCTCTGGCGGACCTCCAGAAGCAGGAGTACCAGAAATACCAGGACAGCCAGGGCACCGGCCTGACCTTCGGCGACCTGATCCGCGAGCAGCTGAACAAGAACAAGGCGGAGAAGGCCACGGTCAAGGAGGAAGCTCCGGCGCCCGAGACGGCGGCCCCCGAGGCCGAAGCCGCACCCGCTCCTGCGGCCGCCGCGGAGCCGGTGGAGAAGGTGGAGGAAAAGGCGGAGGAGAAGGCCGAAGAGAGCGCGCCGGCGGAAGACGACAAGCCGGTCGTTCCCGCACCGACGAAGTCCGGTGCGGCGGAAGCCACCGAGGAGAAGGCTGATGATTAAAGCCGACCTGATCAACCGGATCAGCAAAGAGCTCAACATCCCCAAGCAGGAGGCCGAGACCGGCGTCAACCTCTTCTTCGACACCATCAAGGAGGCCATCCTGAAGGGCGAGGAGATCGAGGTTCGCGGCTTCGGCAGCTTCCGCTTCCGCCAGCGCCCCCCCCGCTCCGGCCGCAACCCCCGCACCGGCGACCCGGTCAAGGTGCCTCCCAAGAAGGTCCTGTACTTCAAGCCCAGCAAGCTCCTCAAGGAGCTGATCAACAAGGAATGAGGTATATCACCGCGCCCTGGAGGGAGGCTTACGTGCGGTCGGCCGGCAAGAGCCGCGGCTGCGTGCTGTGCCGCGCCGGCAAGGCCCGCGCCGGGGCCTCGGCCCACGTCCTGCTCCGGGGGCGACAGGCCTTCGTCCTGCTCAACAAATACCCCTACCAGACCGGGCACTTGATGATCGCCCCGCTCCGCCACCTGGCCTCACCCGAGGATGCGCCGGCGGCTCTCCTGAACGAGATGACGGCCCTGCTGCAGCGGAGCTTGAAGGCGCTGCGGACGGCCTACGCCCCGCACGGGCTCAACATCGGCATGAACCTGGGCCGCAGCGCGGGGGCCGGGGTGGCCGACCACTTCCACCTCCACGTCGTCCCCCGCTGGACGGGGGACTCCAATTTCATGCCCGTCATCGGCGGGGCCAAGGTCATGATCGAGGATCTCGACGCCACCTTCGCCCGGCTGCGCCCGCTCTTCGCCGCCCGCCCGCGGGCGGCCCAACGCTGACAAACCATCCCCGAGAGGTTCACCATGCTCAAGACCATGCGCCAGAACATGAAGTCGCTCAAGATCGTCCTCTGGTTCATCGTGGCCGCCTTCATCGTCTCCATCTTCGTCATCTGGGGCGGCTCGGGCCGCCTGGGCGAAGGCGAGAAGGGTGCCAACATCGCCTCGATCGGCCGCCGGAAGATCCCGACCGACGACTTCGTCAACGGCCTGCGCAACCGCGTCGAAGCCCTGCGGCGGGACATGAAGGAGATCGACCGCGCGACCATCGAGCAGCTCAATCTTCCCCAGCAGGTCCTGGAGCAGATCATCGAGCAGCGGCTCATCCTGGACGCGGCCAAGAGCATGGGCATCCGGGCCTCCAAGGCCGAGGTCCGCGACCGCATCGTGGCCCTGCCCGGCCTGCAGCGCGACGGCAAGTTCGTCGGCTACGACGAGTACAAGAAGGTCCTGTCCTACAACCGCATCCCCCTGTCCGAGTTCGAGGCCAGCATGCGGCAGGAGATCGTCATGAGCAAGGTGGTCGCGGCCCTGACCTCGGGCATCGCGGTCACCCCGGACGAAGTCTGGGACGCCTACCGCCTGAATACGGACACGGCCAAGATCGAATACCTGGCCCTCGAGTCCTCCACCATGACCCTGCCGGCCGAGCCGAGCGAAGCCGAGATCAAGGCCCACTTCGAAGCCCGCCGGGACGACTATAAGCTGCCCGAGCGGCGCGAAGGCAGCTACATCTTCCTGAAGAACGAGGACCTCAAGGCCGAAGTCGAGCTGACCGAGGCCGAGATCGCCAAGTACTACGCGGACAACAAGGCCCAGTTCGAGACGCCGGAGCAGGTCAAGCTGAGCCGCATCTTCATCCCCCTGGAAGGCAAGGACAAGGCCCTGGCCGCGGCCGAGGCCAAGAATGTCCGCGAGCAGCTGCGGGGCGGCGGCGACTTCGCCGAGCTGGCCAAGCGGTTCTCCAAGGACGCCAAGGCCGCCGAGGGAGGCGATTGGGGCCTCTACGACTGGCGGACCCTGGCCGCCAAGGAGATCGAGTCGGTGGGCAAGCTCGATCTGGACGAGACATCCGAGCCGGTCGAGCTGGAGGACGGCTGGTCCATCCTCAAGGTGACCCAGAAGGACGCGCCGTCCACCACGACCCTGGAGGCGGCCAAGCCGCGCATTCAGACTATCCTCAAGGACCAGAAGGCCCGGGAGACGGCCGCCCAGCGCATGGCCAAGCTTGAGAAGTCCGCCCGCCGGGCCAAGAGCCTGGAGGCGGCGGCCAAGGAGGCCAATCTCAAGGTCCTGCCGACCGGCCTGCTCAAGAGCGGCGAAGCCTTGGCCGAGGTCGACCCGGCCGGATCGGTCGGCGCCGCCCTGTTCGGGCTCAAGGACAAGGAGATCACAACACCCCTCTCGACCTACGGCGGCGTCGTTCTAGCCCAGCTGGGCAAGATCGAGGCCCCGCGGCCGGCCACGTTCGAGGAGGTCCGGGCCCAGGTCGCCAACGACTTGGCCGACTCCCGCAAGAAGGATTTGGCCCTGGCCAAGATGAAGGAAGTCAGGGCCATGCTGAACGACCGCAACTGGGAGGACATCGCCGCGGCCAACAAGATCGAGCTCAAGACGGTGGCCGAGCACAAGAGAGAGCAGTACCTGAGCATCATCGGCGAGAGCGCCGAGGTGGACAAGCTGGCCTTCGAGCTGCCGATCCGCGCCACCAGCGAGCCGATCGGCTTCGGGACCGGCTACGCCGTGATGCGGGTTATGGAGCGGACCACGGCCGTCCGCGAGGATTTCGAGAAGGACAAGGCGGCCCAGATGTCCGGCGTCCTGGAGCAGAAGAAGAACAAGTTCCTGCAGGCCTATCTGACCAAGCTGCGGGCCGAGAAGGACGTCCGGATCCAGTACCAGACCTTCCTGCAGGCCAGTCAGGATGTCCTGGCCCGCTACGAGAAGGGCGGCGGGAACTGACTTCGCGGATGAACAGAAAGCTCGATAAAGCCGCGGAGCGGGCCGTCACCCAGGCCCTCAGGCTCAGAAAGGGCGAGCGGTTCCTGCTCGTCACCGATGGGCCCAAGCTCCCGATCGCCGAGTCCCTAGCCCGCTGGGCCCGCAAGGCGGGAGCCGAGACAACCACCTACCTGATGACCGAAGCCCTGCGCCCCATCGAGGGCCCGACGTCTCTCTTCCGGGCCATGGCCGAGAAGGCCGGCGCCGTCGCCTACATGCTCGAGGCCCGGATCGAGGAAAAGGCCTTCCGCGGCTACATGGTCGGCTTAGCCAAAGCCGGGGCCAGGGTCCTGATGATGCCCGGCATCACCGTGGACATGATGGAGCGGCTGGTGGCGGTCGACTACGCCGCCCTGGACGTTTTTACCCGCAAGGTCATGGCCGCCCTGAAAGACGCTCCCGATGTCCGGATCACCAACGCCGACGGCACCGACATCTCTTTCAGCGTCAAGGGCCGCCGCTGGGCCAACAGCAACGGCGACATCGGCCGCCGAGGCAGGCACGGCAATCTCCCGGCGGGCGAGTGCTACACCTGCCCGGTCGAGTCCACCTTCAGCGGCCGCCTGGCCATCCGTCTCATCGACGACAAGCTGGGCCGCGGGATCATGGAATTCGAAGCCGGCCGGCTCGTCCGCTGGAGCGGCCGCGGCATCGAGGCCATCGTCCGCCACATCGGCAAGGATGCCAGCGGGACCATGATCGGCGAGTTCGGCGTCGGGACCAACCCCGGCGCCCGGATCTGCGGCAACATGCTGGAGTCGGAGAAGGCCTTCGGCACCGTCCACTTCGCCATCGGCGACTCCTACGGGCTGGGGATCAACGCGAGCCGCCACCACTACGACGCCCTGGTGGCCGATGCCACCATCTTCGCCCACGGCCGAACTATCGCCAAGTCCGGCAAGTACTCGCTTTAATTCGAATTAGCAGACACATACTAATTTCAGCGGTTCTTGGGGCAATAAATCCTTCTATTAATTGCCGAAACGTTCATCTCGTCCCGCCAAGACCAACGAATTTCGGTTCCCCACATCAGGAAGACCAGAAAAGGCCTATGGGAATTACCGAAACACACATATTGCGACGCGAAATTAGTATGTGTCCGCTAATTCAAAAATTGTGCGAAAGGCCGGCCAAGCCGTAGACGTGGCCGCGCGGCTCGGTCGCGTAGCGCCGGCTGTGGGCCACGTATCCAAAGCTCAATTCCGAGCCCCCCCTGCGAACGGCGAACCCGGCCTCGATCCGGGCCCGGCAGGGGTATCGATCGAGGCTTGTCCCCGCCCCGAACAGGTTGCCGTCGAGGAAGGCGTCGCGCAGGACGATCTGGGCTGCGGCCGCGCCGTATCCATAGACCGACCATCGGGCGCCGCCTGCCTCATCCGGCGGTCCGCCGCGCCCGGCCCCAAAAGGAACCGCGATGGGAGCGAAGCCGCCAGGAAGATTCCACCCCGCCCGGACCTCGCCTCCCGCCCAGCCGGCCGTGAAGGCGTTGCCGAGCGCGGCGCCGGCCCGGATACCGGCATCCGCCCGCAGTCCCCGTCCGGGCGCCGCGACCCGGAGCTTCTCCCGGTGGTCGAGAGAGACGCCCAGGACGGGCTCATTCCCCAATTGAAGGTCCCAGCCCCGGATCGGCTTGAAGCCGAACAGCCGGTGGAAGGCCTCCTGCGTGGCCCCGGCCAGCGAAGCGGGCCCGATGATCCCCAAGTCGAAGGCCACCGTGTCGAGAGTCCGCGGACCGACGCTGTGAAGGGCCAGCCCGAAGCCCAGATACCCCGCATAAGGCTGCTCCCCTTCGGGCGCGCCGGACCGGCGGACATCCTCGGGCGTGTTCATGAGCTGCTGCAGGGAGACGGAGATCCAGCGCCGCCTTAGTGCGTCTCCGGCCCCCGGCCGCCCCGGCTTGGGCCAGGTCCAATCCAGCTTGGATCCGTTGGTATAGCGGCGGTCGGTCCGTGCGAACAGGTCGTTGTCGTTGCCGAGGCGGAAGACCCCGCCCGGCTTTCCCTTCCCGTCCCCGGAGGCGTCCTGGGAAAGCCCGGCGGCTTGCGCTCCGGCCGCTCCGATCGCCGTCCAGGCCGCCAGCAAGGCCGTCCATCCCCAGCTCGTTGCCCGTCTCATATCCTAACCATCATAGGCCGCCCGCGACCGTCCGGTCAACGCATCCGGCCGTTTGCAAAGCCGTCCCGAAACCGGTAATCTGGGGCGGATCAAGGAGAGCCTCATGACCAGCAAGGAGCGCGTCCTGACCGCCCTGGCCCACAAGGAGCCCGACCGCGTGCCCGTCGACTTCGGCGCCTCGGCGGTGACCGGCATCCACGTCAAGATCGTCGGCGCCCTGCGCGATCATTACGGTCTGGCCCCCGGCCCGGTCAAGGTCCACGAGCCCTACCAGATGCTGGGCCTCGTGGAGGAGGACCTCAAGCGGGCCCTCGGCCTGGACGTCGACGGCGTCTTCGGGCCGGAGACGATGTTCGGCTACCGCAACGAAGATTGGACGCCCTGGCGGCTTGACGACGGGACCGAGGTCCTGATGTCGGGCCGCTTCAAGTGGGTCAAGGACGAGAACGGCGACACCCTGGTCTTCCCCAAAGGCGACATGTCCGTCCCGCCCTCGGGCCGGCTGCCCAAGGGCGGCTGGTTCTTCGACTCCATCATCCGCCAGCCGCCGATCGAGGAGGATCATCTCGACCCGGCCGACAACCTGGAGGAGTTCGGCCCCGTCTCCGGGGCCGATCTCGACCACTTCGACGCCCGGACCCGCGAGGCGGCCGCCTCCGGCCGGGCCGTCCTGGCCACCTTCGGCGGGCTGGCCATCGGCGACATCGCCCTCGTCCCGGGCCCTTTCATGACCAACCCGCGCGGCATCCGGGACGTCGAGGAATGGTACGTCTCGACCGTGACCCGCCCCGAGCACCTTCACCGCATCTTCGGCAAACAGGTCGACATCGGACTGGCCAACCTGGAGAGGATCGCGGCCCGGGTCGGCGACCGGGTGGAC
This sequence comes from Candidatus Aminicenantes bacterium UBA4085, assembly GCA_002383325.1. GTDB lineage: Bacteria > Acidobacteriota > Aminicenantia > Aminicenantales > UBA4085 > UBA4085. The sequence continues at coordinate 12,104 of DFYJ01000113.1, read as the reverse complement.
GTTGTCTTCGTCTGCGGCACGGATTTCGGCACCCAGCAGTCGACCTTCTGCTCGGTGCCGACCTTCCGCTCGCTCTACATGCCGCACTACAAGCGGATCAACGCCTGGATCCACGGCCACACCGCTTGGAAGACGTTCAAGCACACCTGCGGCGCCGTCGAGCCGCTCATCCCCTCGCTCATCGAGGCGGGCTTCGACATCCTCAACCCCGTCCAGGTCTCGGCCGCCGGCATGGAGGCCGAGCGGCTCAAAGCCGTCTACGGCCGGGATATCGTTTTCTGGGGCGGCGGCGTCGACACCCAGAAGACGCTGATGTTCGGGACGCCGGGCCAGGTCCGCGACGAAGTCCGGCGCCGGCTGGAGATCTTCGGGCGCGGCGGCGGCTACGTCTTCAACGCCGTCCACAACATCCAGGCCAATGTGCCCGCGGACAACGTGATGGCCCTCTTCGAGGCCCTCCGGGAGCGGTCGTGAAGACCAAGGCCTACGTCATCTACGTCTCGGTGGTGGCCGCCCTGGGCGGCCTGCTCTTCGGCTTCGACACGGCCATCATCGCCGGGGCCACCCGCTTCCTCAAGGAGCGCTTCGCCCTGTCCGCCTTCGGGGAAGGCCTGGTTGTCAGCATCGTCCTGGTCGGCTGCATGATCGGCGCGGCGGCGGCCGGCACCGCCAGCGACCGCCTCGGGCGGCGGCGCTTCATGCTGATCTCGGCCGGGCTTTTCTTCGTCTCGTCCATCGGCTGCGCCCTGCCCCAGAGCCTGTTCCAGTTCCTGGTCTTCCGCTTCATCGGCGGCCTGGCCATCGGCTCGGTCTCGATCGTCTCGCCCCTCTACATCTCCGAGGCGGCTCCGCCGCGCGTGCGCGGGGCCCTGGTCTCGGTCAACCAGCTGGCCATCGTCTCCGGCATCCTGCTGTCCTACTTCGTCTCCTGGGCCTTGGTCGGGGCCGGGGCGTCCGCCTGGCGCTGGATGTTCGCCAGCGGGGCGCTTCCAGCGGTCGTCTTCTTCGGCTTCGTCCTGGGCGTGCCGGAAAGCCCCCGCTGGCTGATCAAGCAGGGGCGGGAGGAGGAGGCCCGGGCGATCCTGGAGCGCCTCAACGACCCCGCGATCGCGGCCGCAGAGGTCCGTTCCATCCGCGAGGCGCTGGCTCTGGAGGGCGGCTCGATCCGGGAGCTGTTCAAGCCGGGCCTGCGGCGGGCCCTGCTTCTGGGCGTCTTCCTGGCCATTTTCCAGCAGACCACCGGCATCAACGCCGTCATCTACTATGCCCCCCGCTTTTTTGAGGCCGCCGGCCTGGCCCGCGCTTCGGCCCTCTTCCAGTCGGCGCTTATCGGGGTCGTCAACGTGCTCTTCACCCTGGTCGCCATCGCCCTGGTCGACAAGGTCGGGCGCAAGCCGCTCCTCCTGGCCGGATCGGCAGGGATGGGCATCTCGGCCATCCTGCTGGGAGCGGCCTTCAAGTTCCAGCTCTTCTCGGGCGGCCTCATCCTGCTCTTCACCCTGCTCTACGTGGCCGCCTTCGCCATGACCCTGGGACCGATCATCTGGGTGGTCATCGCCGAGATCTTCCCCACCCGAATCCGCGGCCGGGCCATGGCCATCGCCACCTTCGCCCTGTGGCTGGCCGACTTCGCCGTCTCGCTGTCGTTCCCGGTCATCGCCGACACGCTCAAGGAGTCGTTCGCCTTCTGGATGTACGCCGGGATGTGCGCGATCAACTTCATCGTCATCGCCGCCTTCCTGCCGGAGACCAAAGGCAAGAGCCTGGAAGAGATCGAGCGGCGCTGGACCAAGGCTTGAGCCGGGCTATTCCCCCTTCGGCATGACGATGACGGTCTGGTTGAGGGCCGGCGCGGTGACGGGGAAGAGCAGCAGCTTGTCTTCCACCCTGGCCTCGACGTAGTACTCGATATCCTGGCCGGCCGGCGGGAGCGCCGCCTTATAAACGCCCCGCGCGACATGCTGCATGGGGATCGCCGCGAACTCGCCCCGGCCCAGCGGCCGCCAGCGGAGGACGACGCCGGAGGTCGCTCCGGAGGCCACAACCACAGCCTTGAGGCTCAAGGCCTCGCCTTCCTCGGCGCTCGCCCGGACCGTCGGCAGGAAGACCCGGGCCGGCCCCTCGTAGCCCGAGGGCAGATCGGCGTAGGCCGGCAGCGGCCCGCCCAGCAGGCCGACAAGCTCTTCGCCCGGCTCCTCGAAGGCCGGAGGCAGGAGGTGCTGCTCCCAATTGGCGATGGTCCCCAGCTCCCCGGGATTGGAGACCGTAGCCAGGAGGTTCGTCCAGATGACGCGCAGGGGCTTGATCATCTCCACCCGCTTGGGCACGAGCTTCTCCTGGGCCGCCTTCTTGCGGGCCTCCGGATCCGTCTCGGATTTGGCCTTGGCCAGGGCGGCGTTATATTCCGCCCAGAGGCACTGGAAGCGGGCCGTCTCGCGCATATTCTCGAAATTCTTCAGCCAGTATTCGAAGCGCGCCCGGGAGCCCGCGCCCTGGATGCGCGGGCCGAGCGCGGCCAGCTCGTCGACGAAGGTGTAGGGCTGGGCGGCCTCGGCCCACGGCCGCGGATCGGGCCGGATGCCGCCGGGTCCGTCCGTCCATTGGACCGGAATCGGCAGGCGCCCGTCCAGGCGGGCGAACAGGGCCGCGATCTCCGCGTCGGCGCCGCGCCCGAACTGGGCCCTGGCCCAGTCCAGGTACAGGTCGTCCACCGCCAAGGAACGGGGCGTCTCCGGCCAGTCGGCATCGTAGCCGGCCACGGCCGGACCGCCGCAGTTGATCTTCTTGACGAAGCGGCCTCCCGCCGCAGTCGCGCCTTCGACCTTCAGACCGGCCAGGGAGGGGTAGTGGATGCGGTCCCCGAAATCGACCACGAGGCGCCCGCCCTTGACCTCGATCCCGCGGACGACGATGTCATACGGCTTATATCGACCGGCCTTGGCGAAGATATCGACGGCTTCGGCGGCCCTCCGGCCCTGGATCATCACATCAAAGACGCGGCCGCCCTTGCTCTCCTTCTCGATCTCGCAAAGCTGGAGAGTCACGTCATAGCGCCCCTCCGGCACCAGCAGCCGGTAGCCTGAGACGCGGTCGCGGACATCCGCATAGACGGCGGCTTCCCCCTCGGCGGGCATGGCTTCCTTGGGGGCCCGGACATATTGACCGTTGACCGGACCGACCAGGCCGGCGAAGTCCGCCGGCAGCGTGTTCCAGCCCTGGTCCCAAGCGGCCCGGGACAGAGCCAGGATGTTGGGCGACAGGATCCGGGTCCGCCAGTGGATGCCGAAGAGTCCGTCGCATCCGAAGCGGAGGGCGTCCACGGCGTCCCGCCGCATTCTCCCGGCCCAAAGCTGGGGCGAAGTCAGCGAGGGATCGTCCTCCAGCCAGGGGATGACCCACTTGGAGCGGCCGGCGATGCGGGCGAAGGCCGGATCGACCGGAGCCTTGCCGACCTCGCGGTTGATGCAACTGAGGGCGACGCCCTTCGGCAGTCGCGCATCGAAGAGCGTCCGGTCGCTCGGCGGCCCCAGGACCCAGCCGCAGGTGGCCAGCGAGAATTCGGCCGAGACATCCTGGGCGGCCTTGACGGCCATGTCCAAGTCGGTCATCACCGCCTCGATCGCGGCCGGGGAAGCGTCCGACCAGGTCCAGCTCTCGGTCGTCCAGAGCCAGTAATAGTCGACGGGAAAAGAGGCGGCCAGCCGGCGGAACATCCCGCGGTAGAGCTCCCGGACCGTTTCGGGCTTGCCGGCGTCCTTGCCCAGCCTCTTGAGCCGGTCCCGGACGGCGGCCGGCACGGTCAGCGGCGTCTCCGTCCCGACGCAAATCCTCACGCCCAGGCCGCGGGCCAAGGTGAAAGCGCCGCTGAGCATGGCGGCCGTCCGATTGAAGAGCTCGCTGCAGGCCTCCGCTCCGGCCGGTTCCGGCATCAGGCCGAATTGGGCCTCGGACCCGTAGTCGTCGCGCTCGAACAGGCCGGCGGCCCCCAACCGGAAGCGGCCGGTGGGCTTGGAGCGATAACCCCAGTTGTGCGAGCCCTTGTTGGCGCGCAGGGTGTTCTGCCAGCTTGAGGGATAGGAATAGGTCACCCGGCCGTCCGGCCAGAAGTCCTCCGCCGTCCCGATCCAGACCAGGGGCTCGGCGTTGGGGTTGCCCTCGGGGTAGGTGTGCAGGCCGAAGAAATTCATCCGCAGCTTCGGCAGCTGGGCCAGCACGGATTTGTAGTCGTCACCGCTCCACCAGTCCGGCCCCTCGGGAAAATCGTGGAACGGCTGGATGCCGCGCAGGGCAAAGAGGGGCCGGCCCGTCTCGTCCAGCTCGGGCAGGCGGGCCGGGACCCGCTCGTCGGGCACCACGTCGCCCTCCAGAAAGAATCGGACGCCGAATTTTTCGGCCAGGACGTAGGCGGCATACAAAACGCCCGGACCGTCGCCCCCCGCGGCCAGAATATAGGTCCGGCGCCCTTTATGGACGGTCTTCAGGCGAAAGTCCTCCTCTTCCAGCCGGGCGGTCTTTCCGGGCTCGTAGCCTCCCCAAGCTTGGCCGATAGGATCGCCGGCGGCGGGCAGGCGGACGCCCCGGAGGACGACGACGCCGTCGGCCTTGAGCCCGTCGAGCGAGGCGAGGCTGACGATCTCGGGCAGAGCCCCGGTGGCCAGGTACATATAGCGGCGGATCTCGGCCGCGGCCAGACGCTCCAGGCGGGTGGCATCGGACAGAATGTAGACGGCCGGGGCTTGCGGGCGGGGGGCGCATGCGGCGGCCGTCAAGGCCGGCAGGATCGAGATCAGGACCGCGAATCGGCTTCGTGACATGGCTCTCTCTCTTCCGAAGCGATCGGCGCCGCCGGACGCAAAGTCAGCGGCGGCGCAGGATGTCCATGAACAGCTCCCGGACCTTCTCCTCCTGGGCCGCCTTGAAGCGGAGGACGGAGGCATCGCGACCGCCGCCGAGAAAGTCGCGGACGAACATCGGGGCGCCCACGTTCAGCCGGATGGTGAACGGGATGGGCCAGGCCACGTGGCTTCCGAAAAAGGCCAGCGGAGTGACCGGCACGTCCAGGCCCTCCCGATCCAGGAGGTCATGGGCGATGTAGGCGATGCCGCGCCCGAACGGCCAGACATAGGGATGGGGCGCCATCCGATCAACCCGGCCGCGGCCCTGCAGGGAAACGACGGCCCGCCCGCGGCGCATGTAGTCCATGCAGCGGTCGACCGCCTCGCGCTTGCCTCTCAGCAGCCGGACCGGAATGGAGCCGATGCGGGCGATGTTGGCGGCGATGCAGTCGACGAACAGGAACTTGTAGGGATTGAGCAGGAAATCCAGGATCCCGCCGATGCGGCCCATGTGCCGCTTGAGGTGCTTGCGCACCAGCGCGCCGAACTCCTCCCGGGTGAAGATCTGGGCGTTGGCATTGAAGAAGATGGGGCGCGGCATGACCGCGAACAGGGTGGCCACATCCTTGTAGGAGCCGATGTGATTGCCGATCAGGAGGCTGGGCCCGCGGACGACCAGGTTGTCGCGGCCGAGGACCTCGATCTTCTTGCCCAGCAGGCCGAACCGGCAGATCCGCCGGATGACGGGCTGGACCCGCCGATACTCGGCCTCGTGATCGTAGTCCAGGCGAAAACGCGGCATTGAAACCTCGCGATCCCGCCTATTCTATGCTGACGGCGCCGGCTTGTAAATCGGAAAACAGGATCAGCCGTTTTTGAGGGCTTTTTCGAACTTCTCCCGAGCTTGCTTCAGCTTCTCCTGCTCCAGCGCGGCCGTGACCTCGAACTTGGAGGCCATGCCCGCGCGCTTCTCCTTCTCCTTGGCCAGCAGGTCGTCGAGGGACTCTTTCTTCTTGGCCGCCTTCTCCGCCTTCAGGACCTTGCGGCCTTCCCCGTCGACCCAAAGCGTCGTCCGGCAATGCGGGCAAACGACCTCGAAAACCTTATCGCTCATGGGCCCAATCTACCAGAACCCCGGCGGCGGGGCAACGGCGCCGCCCTCCGCGAAGGCCTTCCAGCCGCCCGCCCCGCTAGCTCGCTTTCCCGCCGGAGACGGACCCAGCCGGGCCCAGGCCATGGCGCTTGATCAGTTTGAACAGTCCCTGCCGCGACAGTCCGATGCTCTCGGCCGTGCGGGCCTTGTTGAAGTCGCAGCGCTCCAGGGCCTGCCGCAGGAAACGCCGGACGAACTCGGACTTGGCCTCGGCGTAGGTGCCGGCCGGGGCGGCCGCGACGCCCTCCAAGCGGGGAGCGAGCTTGGGCGAGAGGTGCTCCGGACGCACGATGCCGTCCTCGCCGCATAGGATGACGGCTCGCTGGACCTCGTTCTGGAGCTCGCGGACGTTGCCCGGCCAGGCGTATTGGAAAAGAAACTCCACCGTGCGCGGGGCGAAGCCGACCTTGGGCCGGCCCATCGCCGCGGCATAGCGGGCGGCGAAGCGGTCCAGGAGGTAGAGCAGGTCGGCCTGACGCTCGCGCAGCGGCGGAACCTCGACGACGATGATCTTGAGCCGATAGTAAAGGTCCTCGCGGAAGGCGCCCCGGCCGATCTCCCGCTCCAGGTCGCGGTTGGTGGCGCTGAGGAAGCGGGCCTGGACAGGTCGGGTCCGGGTCTCGCCGACCCGGCGCAGCTCCCGCTCCTGCAGGACCCTCAGCAGCTTGGCCTGGAGGGCCGGCGAGAGGTCGCCCACCTCGTCCAGGAAGAACGTGCCGGAGCCCGCCTCCTCGATCAGGCCCGGCTTGTCGCGCATGGCCCCGGTGAAAGCGCCCCGGACGTGACCGAAGAGCTCCGACTCGAGCAGGGGCTCGGGGATGGCCGAGCAGTTGACGGCCACGAAGGGCCGGCCGGCTCGGCCGCCCCGGTTGTGGATCTCGCGGGCGATGAGCTCCTTGCCCGTGCCGCTCTCGCCCACGATCAGGACCGGGGCGTCCAAGTCCCGAACCTTGTCGATGAGGGCCAGGATGCGCGCGAAGGCCTCGCTCGCCCCGGCCAGGATTCCGCTTTCATCGCCCATGTAACGCCGCCCTTTCGCCCTCGCCGGGGGCGTTCCGAACGCCCGCGACAAAGAGGGAGACGCTCGGCGTCGGCGTTATTCTCACTCCGCCCCGAATCCCGCGCGGGGCGAACGCGGTCCCCGGCGGGGGATCACCTCCGGCCCAGAATCCCGCCCAGCACGCCGCGCATGATGGAGCGGCCGATCTGGCTGCCCATGGAGCGGACCGCGCTCTTGGCCATGGACTCGAACATCGATTCCCGCCGCCGCGGGGCCTGGGGCGCGCGGGTCGTCGTCAGCGGCTCTCGCGGCGCGGGGACCTGCGCCGGAGTCGGGGAGGTCACCCGCTGCTCGGCCCGGGCCCGCAGGATCTCGTAGGCCGATTCGCGGTCGATTTCCTTCTCGTACTGGCCGAAGAGGACCGAGCCCCGGATGAGGCCGGCGCGGAACGCGGGATCGATGGGCCCTATCTGGCTCCAGGGCGGCCGGATGAAAGCGCGCTCAACGACTTCCGGCTGGCCCTTCTCGTCCAGGAAGGAGACCAGGGCTTCGCCCACGGCCAGCTCGCTGATGGCCTTCTCGGCGTCGAGGCGGGGATTGATGCGCAGGGTTTCGGCCGCCACCTTGACCGCCTTCAGGTCGCGCGGGGTGAAGGCCCGCAGGGCATGCTGGATGCGGTTGCCGAGCTGGCCCAGGATGATGTCCGGGACGTCGAGCGGATTCTGGGTGACGAAGAAGACGCCCACGCTCTTGGACCGGATGAGCCGGACCACCTGCTCGATCTTCTGCAGCAGCGCCGGCGGGGCGTCGGTGAAGAGCAGGTGGGCCTCGTCGAAGAAGAAGACCAGCCGCGGCTTGTCCAGGTCGCCGACCTCGGGTAGGCGCTCGTAGAGCTCGGACAGCATTTCCAGCAGGAAGGTGGCGTACAGCTTCGGCTGCTGCATCAGGGAGTCGGCGGCCAGGATATTGATCACCCCGCGGCCTTGGGGGTCGGTCTGAATGAAATCCTCGATATCCAGAGCCGGCTCGCCGAACAGCTTGTCGCCGCCCTGCATCTCCAGGTCCAGCAGGGCCCTCTGGATGGCCCCTATCGAGGCGGCCGAGACGCGGCCGAAGCGGCCCGATATCTCGGCTGCGTTGTCGGAGACGAACTTCAGCATTTCCCGCAGGTCCTTGACGTCCAGAAGCATCAAGCCGTCCTCATCGGCCAGCCGGAAGACGATGGTCAGGACGCCGGACTGGATGTCGTTGAGGTTGAACAGCCGGCTGAGCAGGAGCGGCCCCATCTCGCTCATCGTCGTCCGCACGGGATGGCCCTGGCGGCCCTCGATGTCCCACAGCGCGACCGGGTTCTCCCGGAAAGCGATGCCCTCCAGCCCCAGCTTTCTGATCCGCTCGGCGATCTTCGGCCCGGCCTGGCCGGGGCGGGCCAGCCCCGCCAGATCGCCCTTGACGTCGGCCATGAAGACCGGCACTCCCACCGAGCTGAGGCTCTCGGCCAGGACCTGCAGCGAGACCGTCTTGCCGGTCCCCGTGGCGCCGGTGATCAGGCCGTGGCGGTTGGCCATCCGGGGGAGGAGATGGAGATTGCGCGGACCTTTGGCGATGAGGAGCCCTTCGGTGGGATTCATGGCGCCCTCCTTTCAGACTATATATATAAACCAAACTGCCCCGTCTTAAAAGACGGCCTGCGGCGGGCCCTTAACATCCGCCGCGGCGGAAGGGTATACTCTCCTGTGAGATGGATGAGCGGGAGAACGCCTTGATTGAGCAGGTGCTGGCCGGGGACGCGGCCGCCTTCGAGCCCCTTGTGACGCCGTACCGCGGCGCCCTGCTGGGCTTGGCCTCCCGCATCGTCCGCAATCCCGAGGACGCCCAGGAAGTAGCCCAAGAGACGCTCCTGCGGGCCTACCGCTACCTCGGCGGCTTCGACCGCGGCCTCGGCTTCCGCAGCTGGCTCTACCAGATCGCCGTCAACACCGCCCGATCCTTCCAGCGCAAGCGGCTGGAGCGCGACATCGGGCTGGACCGGGCCGCGCCGGAGATCATCGGCGCCGGGAGCGTCGAGGATCCGGAGGCCGGCTGCGACCGGGCCGCCCTTCGAGCCCGCCTGATGTCCTGCCTGGATGCCCTTTCCCGTCGCGAACGGGAGGTCTTCCTGCTGCGCGAGATCGAGGAGCTCAACGTCCGGGAGACGGCCCAGGCCCTGGGCTCCTCGGCCATCTCGGTCCGCGTCCATCTCAACGCCGCACGCCGCAAGATCCGGGCCCGCTATCTGGAGCTCGACCGGCCGGACGATGGGAGCCGGTCATGAGAGGGCGACGGCGGCGGGAATACGAGGAGGCCCTGAGCCGGATGCGCGGCTGGGCCCAGGCTTCGGCTGGTCCGGACTGGACCGAGGAGCAGTGGCGCGGGATCCTTCGCCGGGCGACCCGGCAATCTCTCGAGCCGCCTCCCCCCCGCCGGACGCCGCTCTGGCGCCCCGCCTTGGCAGCCGTCTCGATGCTGGCCGCCCTGGCCGCCGGGGCCTGGTACATGGCAGTCGCTCCGGGGGCTCCGGCCGCGGCTGTTCCGGACAGCCGGGCCGGGGAGATGCTGCCCGCCGATCCGGGCGCCCTCGTGGCTCCGGGGAGAGTCGCCCCCGCACCGGAGGCAAGTGTCGTGAATCCCCCCTCCTGGATCTACCTCGAGGCCAGGCCCGGGACAACCGTCTTCCTCTTCCTTCCGCCGGCCATCAACCGGTGATCCGCTCCAGGATACGGACCCGCTTGGCCGCGTCGCGGTAGGCTCCGTTCCAGCCCATGACCCGCCGGAAAAGCCGGAGGGCTTCATCGTCGCGGTCCAAGTCCTCCAGGATCTCGGCCTTGTCGTAGGTCAGGGCATAGTCCGCGTCGGAGCCCTGGTCCACGCGCCGCAGAGCTTCCTCGATCCGGCGCAGGGCTTCGTGGTGGTTCTTGCGCCGCCGAAAGGCCTGGGCGATCAGGGCATAGCAGTCGGCGGCCCGGGCCGGATCCTCGGCCGCGAGCTCGAACTCGGCCACCGCTTCGTCCAGGAGGTCCTGCTCCAGGAAAGCCAGCCCGAGCTGGTAGCGGACCTCGTGGTCCCCCGGATCGATCTTCCGCTCGACCTGGCGCTTGAACTCGGCCACGATCTCGTCCAGATCCTTCTCGATGACCGCGGCCCTCTCCTTGACCTGGCGGAACGTCTCGGCCTCGATGGCCTCCATCTCCTCGCGGAGCGCGGCCGTCAGGTCGGGATAGCGCCTTCCGGACGATGGCGCGGCCGGGCCCGTCCACAGATCCGTGCCGCCGAAGATCTCCTCCAGCGAAACGGTGTCGGCCGCGATCTCTTCAGGGAAAGAATGCACCGGCGGCGGACCGGGGCGGCCTTTCCGCCTTTCCTCATCCGCCATCCGAGCGACCAGGGCGGCCAGATCCTCCGCGCCGGCCGGCGGCGGATCGGCCGGAAGGGCGGCCAGGCGGTCCTGAATGCGGGTATCTTCAGGATAGAGAAGGCGGAGGTTCTCGAGAATCCGCCGGGCGTTGCGGACCAGCCCCTGTTCGACGTACAGGCCGGCCTTGGTCAGGTTCGTCCGGATGATCTCCCTGTCCTTGGTCGGCAGAGCGGCGGCCGGCACGGCATCGGGCCCGGCGGAGGCCGTTTCGCCGCCGTCTCCGACTTCCTTCCGCTCCTTCTTCAGGGCGGCATCCTCGGGTCTCATCTCCGTCAGCTCCCGGAGCGTCCGCCGCCGCAGATCTTCCCGCCCTTGGGCCCGGGCTTCTTCGAGAAGCAGCCGCAGCGCCGCCTCGAGATGCTCCACCCGGCCGCTCCGCCGGAACACGGCGGCCAGCTTTTCCAGGCTGGGCAGGTGCCCGGGATGGGAGATCAGGATGAGGCCGATCAGGCCCGCCGCCCGATCATCCTTGCCCCGATTGAGGAGCGAGACGATCAGCGGTTCGAAGAGGGCGAAGGCGTCGTCGGGGCAGCCGGCGCGAAGCGACAGGATGCCCAGCTTGGCCCGGGCGTCCGCCCGCTCGGGATTCTCATCCAGAAGCCGTTGAAAGACGCTCTTGGCCTTGGCGTCGTTGCGTCCCTCGAGGTAGAGATCGCCCAGGAGCGACACCAGCCCGGGCTGAGGGCCATGGCGGCGGATGCTTTCCTCGACCATCTGGACGGCTTCGTCCATCCGCTTGGCCCTCTTCATGAGACGGGCCAGGCCGGTCAGGGTCCGGGCGTCGCCCTCCCTGATCCGCAAAGCCTCCCGCAGGATGCGCTCGGCTTCATCCAGGTCGCCGCGGGCCAGGAAGATATCCGCCGCTTCGTTGAGCTCGGCCGCGGCTCGCTCCAGCTGGCCCGACCTGGCCAGGTAGCCGGCCAGCTTGAGCCGGGCGGAGGCATCCGTCCGATCCAGGCGGGCCAGCTTCTCGAACAGGGCGATCCGCTCCCGCGGATCGGAATCCCCCATCTCCTCCAGGGCCGCGGCGTACTCGACCTTGGATTCGGCCAGGAATCCCAGGCGGCTGTAAAGGTCGCCCAGCTTGGCTACGATGGAAGCGTCGGAGGGATCCAGCTTGCGGACCCGTTTGGCCAGGGCCAGGGCTTGGGGATAGAAGCCGTGCCCCTCGAGCGCCTCGATGTTGGCCCGGAAGACGCGCACGGCCCGCTCGGGATGCCCCATCTGGACGTAGAGATCGCCGATGATGTTGCGAAGAGGGAGGTCCTGGGCGGCGCCGTCCAGGAGCCGCTCGTACTCGGCCGCCGCCTCGGCCAGCCGGCCGGCCTTGACCATGCGCTCGGCCGCCTCAAAGGGTCGGGAGCGGTCGCTCTTGCCGTTCATTCGAACAGAGTCCGCTCCGATTGTAGAGTAAAGCTGCGGCGATGGAAAGGGGTCGGGCCCAGAGCCTCCAGGGCCCGGTAGTGGGCCGTGGTCCCATAGCCCTTGTGCCGGGCCAGGCCGTAGCCGGGGAGCAGGCGCCCGCTGAAGACGATCAGCGCGTCACGCAGGACCTTGGCCACGATCGAAGCGGCCGCGATGGAGGTGGCGATGCGATCGCCGTGAGGAACGGCCTTCTGAGGGAAGCCCGGTTCGGGAAGCGGCAGGCCGTCGACCAGGACC
>DFYJ01000038.1 GCA_002383325.1 Candidatus Aminicenantes bacterium UBA4085 | reverse complement strand
AGCGGAGCGGCCAGGCCGGGGCGGCCGGCCAGGGCGGCCAGGGCCGTCGATCCGGCGGCGGCGCGCATGAATTGGCGTCGATTCATGATCTCACTTCATTCCCGCCGGCCCGCGCCTTGGGCAGCAGCGACCGTCCGTCCATGTGGGCCGGGACGGGCAGGCCGAAGAGCTCCAGCACGGTCGGGGCCACGTCCATGATCGAGGGCGGCGCGGCGCCGCCGGCCAGCTTGAGATTGGAGAACAGCACCCCCGGCACGCAGGCCGGGTCGATGCAGTGGTCGCCGCTCCAGCACTTGGTGTTGTCGGAGAAGATTTCGGCTTCGGCCACACCCGTCACGGACTCCCAGGAAGCCCGGTATCCCTCGTTGTAGCCGATGATCAGGTCGGGGGAGTTGTCCCGGTAGGGGCCGGAGTAGATCTCATCCCGGTCGTAGACCCGATTGATGGCGGTCCCCCCTCGGGCTTCGTCCCTGAGCCCGGTCAGCAAGGCCCGCAGCTCCCGCCGCAGGGCCTTGGCCTCCTCGCCCGGGGCTACCACGCCCTGCGCCTCGCGGCCCTTTTGGTTCAGGTAGACGCCGCCCAGCCCCAGGGCATAGGCTCTGGTCCGGGACCAGTCCACGCCCTTGAACCACTCCTCCCGGCCGTCGGCGCCTTCCTTGAGGGCCAGGTAGCCGCGGCGAAGGAGCCAAGCGTTGAGGTTGACACCGCGGCGGAAGGGCTTGAAGCCGTGGTCGGACATGATGAACAAGGCGCTGCGGGGGCTCATGGCTGCGCGCACCCGGCCGATCATCGCGTCCATGCGGACGAAGAGATCCTCCATGACCTGGGCGCTCATCTCGGCCGGCCCGGCCTGGAGAGCCGGATGGTCCTTGTCCAGGTAGCGCCAGAACATGTGGGACAAGCTGTCGGTCGTCTCGAAGACGCACGCGGCGAAGCCGCGCCGGGTCTTGGCCAGGGCGTTGAAGAACATCCGCTCCCACTCGTCGTGGTTGGCGTAGGTCAGGGTCAGGAAGTCGCGCTCCGAAAGGGCGCCCTCGTTGAGGGCCCAGGTGTCGTTGGCCTCGCCCAGGGTGATGAAGGAGCCCAGGAGCTTGGCCAGGTAGACCGAGTAGATGAAGGGGTGGGAGATCGGCAGGGCCGGCTTGGCCGGGTCGATGTTGAGCGGAGTGACGTACATCTCGAAGTGCGGCTCGATCTGGGAGACGAGGAAGCGGGCGATGCCGCGGATCTTGATCCCCAAGCCGGGTTTGAAGGTCAGCGGAACCCAGGGCGAGAACTCGCCCTTCTTCAGCCGCAGCTTGCGGCCGGAGACCTCCACCGTCGCCTGGCTGCGGGCCTTGTCCAGGGCGATGCGCATCGGCAGACGGATCTCGACCGGCTTCTCCAGCATGGTGTTCTCGGGCCCGGAGAGGAAGGTCTCCACCCGGCCGCCGCGGACTTTGACGGGGAAAAAGACCCCGCCTTCGCGCTTCCCGATCTTGGCCGGATCGCTGGTGTAGAAGGCGAAAGTGCCCTGGCTGCCCTTGAGGTCGGGCGCGCACATGCCGGACAGGAGATGGCCCTTGAACGGCTCGGCCGGGAAAGTCAGCGGTACCCGCAGGACGGTGGAGAAGATGCCGCGGTCGCCCAGAAGCTTCCAGAACGGGACGCTGCGGCGCAGGCCCTGGATGACGGGCTTGGACAGGGGCACGCGATAGCGGCCCAGCTTGAGGGTCCGCTTGGGCGGACCGATGCGGGCCGAGGACAGGTCGGGCAGGTAGGTCTTGGGGTCGCGGCTGAGGAAGTCGTAGATGTTGTGTTTGGAGGGATTGGCCCCGGTCATGAAGGACGACCAAGCCACCGGCGAAATGGCCGGAGTGGTCGTTTGAAGCCGGTCGTAGAAGCCCTCGGCCTTGAGCTTGGACAGATGGGGCAGCTTGCCCTCGGCCATCCACTTTTCGGCCAGCTCGGGGGCCATGCCGTCCAGGCCGACGACCACGACCTGGTCGACCAGGCTGCCGCGGTAAGCCTTGCCGCTGCGGACCAGGCGCCAGAGGAGGCGGAAGGGCCACGAGAGAAACGACAAGACGGCCAAAAAGAAAGTCAGGAAGAGAACCAGGAAGGAGGACAGGAAGGCGAACCCGGCCCCCGGCCCGATGTAGGCGGAGAGGGGCAGGCCGAGCGCCAGGAGGGCCGCCGCCGTGCCGGCGAGACGCCGAAGAGTCGGGCGGCCCGGGAGGGACATCAGAAGCGGTCCATAATGATCTTGGCCGTGTCCTGAATGGCCAGCGAGGCCCCGAAGTCGTTCTTGGCCAGGAAGAAGGCGTCGTCCCAGGTGTGCATGCCGTGCAGACCGGGCGTGTGGCCGAAAATCTCCTTCTTCTTGATCGAGCCCTTGAGATCGAAGCCCGGCTCGGACACGACGATCAGATCGGGCCCCTTGGCCGTCAGGGGGCCGGAGTAGATCTCCTTGGCCGGGAAGACCTCGCGCACGACCTTGCGGCCCTGGTATTCGAGCTTCTTGAGCTTGTGGATGATCTGTTCTTTGATCGGCTTGGCCTCGCTCAGCTTGACCTGGCCGTTGGGGTAGCGATCGCGATAGTGGAGGTAGATGCGGTTGGGATCGAGGGCGAAGGCCACGGCCTTGGGCGAGATGTCCTCCAGGCCGGCCGGCTGGCTCTTGGCGAACTTGAGGAAGCGCTCTTTCTCCAGCCAGGCGTTGAGGTAGACCTCCTGCTGGATGGCGCAAAAGCCGTGGTCGGAGAGGAAGAAGATATTCTCGTCGTCGGTCGGCGTCTTGCGGAAGGTGGTGGTGAGCTTGTTGATGACCCGGTCGATCTGGCGGTAGTACTCGAGGACGTTTTGGTGGTGGGGATGATCGGGGTAGATCACCGCCGGCCAGAGGTAGTGGTGCAGGCGGTCGGTTCCGGTGAAGACGATCTCGAAATAGTCCCAGGTGTCTTCCCAGAACATGTTCAGGGCCTTTTGGCGGCCCATCATGGTTTTGATCAGCTCATTCCATAGGAAGGTGTGGTTCTCGCGGGCCTTGATGGTGTCGATGTCGATCTGGTAGCCGGCCTGTTCCAGGGGCTGCCTGAGGTCCGGGGGATAGACGGACTTGGCCAGGTCCACGGCCACGAAACCGGAGATCAAGACGCCGTTGATCGGGCGGGCCGGGTAGGTCGAGGGCTGGTTGATGACCACGCACTTCTTGCCCCGTCGGCCGAGCTCGTCCCAAAAGACGGGCGCCTTGACGTCGGCGAAGTTGGGGAAACGGATCTCGTAGGACTTGGGCTTCAGATCGGTGAAGCCGAAGATGCCGTGGGTGCCCGGGTTGGTCCCGGTCATGAAGTTGGTCCAGGAGACGGCCGAGACCTCCGGCAGGCTGGCCTTCATCTTGTGCAGGTGGCCGGCGTCGATGAACCGGCCGAGGGTGGACATGACGCCCTTCTCGGCCAGGTCCTTGATCAGCCCGAAGGGAACCCCGTCCAGGCCGATGACGCAAACACGGTTTTCCTTTTTTTTCTTGAGGATAGCCATGGAATTCGGCCTATTATAGCACCGATTGTAATGATGTCAAATGGAAATGGGGCTCACGACGCTCAAAAAACGCGGTTGAAGATGAATATCCTCTTTATTTTAAATAGTATGCGGTTTATTCACCAGATCGCTTGCGTCAACATGAAAGACATATCAAGATATTACTTGGATTCTGTGTCGGTAAGGGCCTTCAAGACGTTTTGTAAGAAGACCTCTTCAGGCACCGCGCCCTCGAAATGGGTGGTTTCGTTGACAATCGTCTTGGGCACGCCGTAAACACTGTACTTATTGGAAAGGTGGGGGAACTCGGTGGACTCGACCATTTCGCCTCTGATCCGGGGCGACTCTATGGCGAATTGGTGGGCCAGCCGCACGGCCATCCCGCAATAGGGGCAGGTGGGGGTGACGAATACCTGGATGCGGATGTCCTTGTCGACGGCTTGGAGGGCCTTCCGAGTCGTCTCCGCCAGACCGGAATCCCGCCGGGAGACGTCCACGATGCCGTCGATCAGTGTCTGATACTCGTAGCCGGAGGGGATGCCGTAGATGCGGATGCCGTAATCCTGATCACCCATGATCACCGTGGCCGGGATCTTATCGATGCCATAGGCTGCCGCGGTCTCCTTGTCCGCCTTGAAATCGAAGACTTGGAGGTCGATCTTGTCCGAGAGGGCGGCCACCTCATGCAGCAGCTGCTTGGTCTCCTTGCAGAAGGCGCATTCCTGCCCCTGCAGGGGGTTGAGCAGAACAAGGCGCGACGGCTCCTGGGTGAAGTGGAGGATCTTGACGCTGTCCGCCAGGTCCTCGAAGCGCTTCCGGGTGGCCTCGCTCACGTCTTTGTTGAGGATTTCCATTTTTACCTCCTTCAATTAGGGGGACACCATACATAATTCCCGAACTTTTTATTGACGCCGATAGATAGGGGGACAGTATACGTAATTCCCGAACTTTTTGTTGACGTCCATTTTTGCGACACCGAAATTGCGATTCGAAAATATATCTTTTACAGCCAGAGGCTCTTCCGAATTAGGGAGTTATGTATGGTGTCCCCCTAACTATGAGGCGGCGGGAGGCGCCGCGGAGCTTGAGGACGAGGCGGCCGCCCCTCCGGATTCCCTTGACGGGCCCTCGCTCGTCCTCCACCGAAGCGCCAGCCGAGATCAGGGGGATGCGGACCTCGGCCTCCGTTCCGGCGGGGACTCGGACATCCAGCCGGAATTCGCCGGGCCGCCTTTCCCACGCCGCCGACAGCTTCCCCCCGCCCGTTTTGATCGAGGCCCGGGCCCATCGGCAGCCCTCGACGAGCGGCGGCTCGATCACGGCCTTCCGCCACCCGGGAGCCGCGCAGCGCACGCCGGCCAGGTGCTTGTAGAGCCAGGCGTCGACACTGCCGGACATGATGTGATTGTGTGAGTTCATACCGCCGCCGGTGATCTTTTCCCATCGCTCCCAGAGGGTCGTCGCGCCTTCCCGGACCATGTAGCCCCAGCCCGGGTAGCTCGTCTGGGCCACGACCCGGAAGGCGGCGTCGGTCCGCCCGCCCCGGCTTAAAGCCTCCAGCAGGAACCGCGTTCCCAGGATCCCGGTGTCGAGGTGATAGTCCTGATCGGCGGTGACGGCCTTCTCCAAGGCGGCGAAGACGCTCTTGCGGGCCGCTCCCGGTACGATGCCCAGCCAAAGCGGGAGGGCGTTGGATGTCTGGCCCGGCAGGAGATCGACCGGTCCCGAGCGCGGCACTTCGTACTGCCCGCCTTTCAGGAATCGGGCGTTGAAGGCCCCGGCGATCGCCGCCGCCCTCGTCTCCAAGCGTCCCGCCTCCTCCCGCCGTCCCAGCGCCCGCGCGATCCTGGCCAGGAAGATGGTGTCGTGGGCGTAGAACCAGGTCGAGGTCAGGGCCAGGCTGGCCTTCTTGGGGGCGATGCTCCCCGGCGGGCACCAGTCGCCGTACTTGCCCAGGTCCTCGATGATATGGCCGCGGGCGCTCGAGGCCAGAAAATCCACATAACGGGCCAGCCCGCCGTAGTGCTCCGCGAGCGTCTCCCTGTCGCCGTAGTACCAGTAGAGCAGCCAGGCGATGGTGACATAGGCCGAGCCCCAGGCCGGATCGGCCGGGGCGAACCTGGCCAGGAAGGCCGGCACGAAATCGGGGATGCGCCCCCGCCGGTCCTGGGCGTCGCGGATGTCGCGCAGGAACTTCCTGTAGAAGTCCGCCATGTCGTAATTCAGGATGGCCGCCTCGGCCGCCAGGTGCGCATCGGCCATCCAGCCCTGCCGCTCGTCCCTCTGCGGGCAGTCGGTGGGCATGCCCATGAAGTTCGACAGCAGGCCGCGCCGGACATTCCGGTGGATGGCATTGACGACCGGGCGTCCGCACCCGAAAGCCCCGGTCGTTGCGACATCCGTGTGGACCACCCGGCCCTCGACCCCGACTCTCTTGAGGACGTCCTCGGGTCCGCTGATCTCGGCGTAGCGGAAGCCGTGCTGGGTGAAGCGAGGCTCGTGGCTTTCCTTCCCGCGCCCGGCGAAGATATAGATATCGGTCGCCGCCGCTCCCTGGTTGGGCGAGACGTTGATCCCGCCCGCCTCGTCCTTGAGCTCAGCATGCCGGACCGCAATTCGGGCCCCGGCCGGCCCGCGGCCGGAGATCCGGACCCATCCCGTAAAGTTCCGCCCGAAGTCGATAATCCGCCGGCCCGCTTCCGGCTTGCTCACGCTGCGGGGCGGGAGCGTTTCGCAGATACGGATCGGGGGAATGTCATCCCTNNCGGGGCCCCGCCACAACGACCGCCCTCTTCCAGCCTCGCGGGCGGATCGGGATCCGGGCGTCGTAGACTTCGCCGTAGTAGAGCCCGTTTTCGCGGACTGGGCCGTGTCCCGCCCGCCACGTCCGATCGCTGACGGCGATCGTCTTGAATCCGCTCCCCGCGTCCGCCAGCACCTTGCCATACAGCTTGGGATCGTCGGCGCCGAAGGCGGGGAAATGGCGCCCGTTCCCGACGACCGCCAGCAGCTCGTGCCGCCCGGCCGCCGGCGCCGCCATCTCGTGCTCCGTCAGAATGGCCCGTTTTCCATAATCCGTCGGGGCCGGGTCGAGGACCCGGTCGCCGATCTTGCACCCGTCGAGATACAGCTCGAAGAAGCCCAGGCCGCAGGCCTCGATCCGCAAGCGCCGCGCGCCCCGCGGAATATCGATCCTCTTCCAAAAATAGACTCCAAAAGCCTGAACGTAATCGCCCCGGTAGATGCCGGAGAGGGTCGTGCCCCGGGTTCGGAAGCGCCGCATCGGCCCGGCCATGGCGATCCAGCGCGGCTTGGAAGCGTCTTGCTTCATCTCAGCGTCCCTTGACCAGGAAGTAATCGGCGGTCCGGATGCCGTAGGCCTCGGCGTTGAGGCCCAGGGCGATCGACCGCCGGGGCAGGCCGGCCGCGGGAGCCGGCGCGGCCAGGTCGATCAGTGATCCATCGATGCGGCGCCCCCCGCCGTCGGTGATCAGCTTGATTCGGGGCCTGTCGGCCAGCGCGGGCTGCGTGTGGACGGATACGACCACCCCGATCTCGCCGCTCTGCAGGACGACCAGGGACCCAACCGGATAGGGGCCGAGCATGGCGATGAAGGCCCTGAGAAGCAGGGGATCGAAATCGCGCCCGCTTTTTTCGGACATCAGCTTCAGGGCCTCGGCCGGGGAGTACGGCTTGGCCCGATAGACCCGCTTGGTGGTCAGGGCGTCGTAAGCGTCNNTGAATCGGACCGCGTCCCGTCCCGCCGCCGGGCCCCGCGGCGCCCATCGTCCGCCTGTGCTCCATGGCCACTTCCATGGCCTTGATCGGAAGCGCCCGTCCGGCCTGGCCGGGGAGCATCTTTTGGGCCCCCAGCTGGGACTGTCGGTCCAGCACCGTCCGCTCCTCCCCGGTCAGCGCGGCGGGCTTGTCCAGGATGGCCGGCGAAACCTCCAGCGTGCCGAAGTCGTGCAACAGGGCCGAGACGCCCAGCTCCACCAGCTCCCGGCGCGGCAGGTGGAGCCGGCGGCCCAGCGCGACCGCATACAGGGCCACGTTGACCCCGTGGTTGGCGTGATAGGCCTCCGCGTTCTTCATCGTGGCCAGGCCCAGACAGAAGGCCTCGTCCTCCTCCAGGTGCTGGATCAGGGCCTGCATCCAGCGCCGGGCCAGGCCCAGGGAGAAGCCGGTCTTGCGCCTCTGGCGTTCCATGATTTCGCCCAGCATCCGGATGCCCAGGAAGTAAACCCGTATTCGGCGGGCCTCGGGACTCATCTGATCGGCCCGCAATCCGGCCGCTTCCAGGACGATGTGGACGACCCCGGCCTCCCGCAGCCTGGCTGCCGCCGTCTCGAAGGGGATGGCCGCTCCCGATTCCCGTCTGGCCAGCAGGACCACGAAACGGGTCAGCTCCTCGATCGTCACACCCTCGGAGAAAGCCGCCGCGGCCGCCCCGCGGGCCTCCAGCTCGCCGGCCAGGGATTGGAGGATATGCTGGTTGGAGGCGTCAGGTCGCAGCCGGGCCCGGTTGAAGAAGAGGACTCCGCCGTGGAAGCGCAGGACGGCGCAACCCTCGGCCTGGATGATGAGGGTCAGGGCTCGGTAAAGGGGACCGACCTGATCCTGCAACATGCGATTTCCCGGCTCGTAGACCTTGGCGGTCTTGAGAACCACGTGGAAGCGGGCCAAGAGTCCGCGAATATTCTCCTGCCGTCTGGCTTCCTCGTCCGGGCCGGCCATGTCACGCCTCTCCGGCCGCACCCGCCGTCCGGGCCGCTTCGCGCACCTCGGGGTCGGCATCGGCGAGAAAGGATTTGAGGATCTTGGCCGCCAGCGCGTCCTGGATCCCGGCCAGGGCCCGTACGGTTTCGAGCCGCACGGCCTTATGGACGGAGTCGCGGAAGCGGGCCAGATAGGGCACGGCCCGGCGGCTCCCGATATTGCCGAGCAGCAGGACGACGGCCTTGGACAGGAAAGGCAGGGAGTCGCGGGCCAGCCCGGCCAGGACATCCAGGCTTTGCTCCCCGACACCCTTCAGGAAGCCGAAGGCCTCCGACCTGAAGACACCGTCCTGCTGCTCCTCGAACAGGTCGGCGGCTAGAGGCAGGGCCCGCGGCCCAATCCGTCCGAGGTAGGCGAAGAAAGCCGCCGGATCGTCCACGCGGCCGGCCATGGCCTGCTCCTTGAGAGAAGCCAAGGACACGGCGTCCTTGATGCGGCGGGCCACGCGCTCCAGGTCCTGGACTTTGATGGGACTGCTGGCGGTGCCGTGGGCCTGCAGATCGTCCAGCCGGGCCAGGAGCAGGCCGGCGTGGAGGTAGTCATAGCGCTGGATGAGCTCCTGGTGATGCTTGTCCGCGAATTGAAGCATCGAGGCCAGGGCCGAGGGGCGGTCCTCCAGGCAGAGCAGTTCAAAGAACAAATCGAGAAAAGAGCTCTCGGCCGGGATCGAGCGCTCGGCCCCGAAAGCCGTCTCGAGGAAGCGCTTCTCCTCGGAGCTCAACGCCCCCTCGCCCGCTTTGTCCTCACGGCCGGCTCCCTCGGTTTCATCGGCTGCCGCGATCGAACGGCGCTGGACGATGGCCTGAACGTCTTCGGGCCGCAGGTCGATCCGGCCCTGGGTCAGGGACGCGGGATCGGGCAGCTTCTCCCAAGGCCGGCGGTCCACGGCCCCGATCTTGGCCTCCAGGTAGTCGTCCGAGTCGACATGGCCGATGTTCGCGAAGTCCCGCTCCCAGAGCAGGACGGTGAGATCGTTGTCTCCGGGTGGGAGAAGGGCGGCCCGGCGCAGCAGCGCGAGGAAGCCGTCGAATTCCTCCTCGCCCAGACCGCGTCGGAAGATCAGCCGGCGCAAACCGGCCTCGAACAGGGCGTGGGGCAGGCTCCTCGGAAGGTTGGATTCAGCGTAGGCGATGACTCCCTCATAGAGGAAGGTGGTTGGCTCGATGACCAGGTCGATCTCCCACCGGCTTTCCAGCAGATCCCGCAGCTTGGACCAAGCCTCGGCTCGGCCGGCAGCAATCGAGGCATGCTCCAGGGGATAGATCTTAAGACCGCCGGCGACACCGGCCAAAGCGACGAGGGCATCCCTAACCTTGGCCAGGGCCGCGGCGAAGTCGTCCCCGGAACCCCGGCGGGACCGGGCGCCGTCAACGGAGGAAGATTTCTCAGGCATCCTATTCCCCGAAATCCGCCGTTAAAATATGTCAGTTTTGGCGAAAAGGCAAACTAGTGTCCCCCTGAGGGGGGGCCTCGCCGCCCCCCTCATACTCCCCGGCGGTTGTGCGTCTGGCATGTTGAGGACTTAGTCCATGAATTTCCGAGACGCACAACTAAGGCCTGGCTGCGAGGACATCCCGCTCGTAGCGGACGGCATCGGCGATCCAGTCCGTCCCGGCTGGGACGCCCTGCCGAAGGCAGTAGGCGTCCCAAACCGCGCCGGCAGGCTGCGCCTTGGCCTCCTCGCGGAGAGCCAGCCGCCGGAAGCCGTCGCCGTCCTGCTCAGCCTCGCGCAGTCTTGCCTCGGGCTGCAGCAGCGCCGCCAGCAGGCCCTTCTGCACGGCCCTGGCCCCGGTGACCCAGGCCCCGACCCGGTTGATCGATCCATCGAAGTAGTCCAGGGCTACGTGGACCTTGTCCAGGGCTCCGGTCCGGATGATCTCCTCGGTCACGGCCAGGAGGACGTCGTCTAGGACCGGGACATGGTCGCTGTCCCAGCGGACTCCGCGGCTGAGGTGGAAGACCAGGCCGGGCAGGAACGGCAGCAGGGCCGAGACCTTGTCGGCCACGGACTCCGTCGGGTGGAAGTGGCCGAGGTCCAGGCAAAGGAGCTTCTGTTTGGCCACGGCATAGGCCAGGTAGAACTCGTGCGATCCGACCACGAAGGACTCCGAGCCGATGCCGAAGAGCTTGCTCTCCAGAGAGTCCCGCACCGCGGCCCCGGGATCGACGGCGAAGATCTCATCCAGCGATTCGCGCAGGCGGTCGCGGTAGGCGGCCCGATCGACGGGCGCTTCCTTGGATCCGTCGGGGATCCAGAGATTGTGCAGGCAGGGGCTCTGCAGCTCGCGGCCCATGAACAGGGCGATNNTACGGCAGGCCTTGACGTGGTCGATCCAGAAGCGCCGGACGGTTCGATCGGGGTGGCTGAGGGTCAGGCCGTCTCCAGCCATGGGATGGGCGAAACAGGTGGCGTTGAAGTCCAGCTTGAAGCCGCGGTCCCTGGCCCAATCCACCCAGCTGCGGAAGTGCTCGGGGGCGATCCCGTCCCGCTCGACCGGGCGGCCGCGGAAGTCGCCGTAGATGGCGTGTAGGTTGAGGCGGCGCGGGCCGGGGATCAGCGAGAAGGCCTTTTCCAGGTCCAGCCGCAATTCCTCGATGGTCCGGGCCTTGCCGGGCCGGTTGCCCGTGACCTGCAGGCCGCCATCCTGCAGCGATCCGCCGGCTGGCTCGAACCCCCCGACGTCGTCGCCCTGCCAGCAGTGCAGCGATAGAGGGATCGAGGCCAGGGTCCGCAGAGCTTTTTCGGTATCCACGCCGAGCTCGGCGTAGATCTCGCGGGCGGATTGGTAGCGCTGCTCGATGCGGTCGGGGGTCATGCGGTGTCTCCTGCGGGGGCGGATGCGTGGCGGACGATCTGGCGGAAGCGGGCGTAGGCCTCGTCCCAGGCGGAGGATGGCCGAGGCTCATAGGTTTCCAGCCGGAAAGAAGCCGCCACCAGGCGGCGCGCCTCCTCCAGCGAGCCGACCAGGCCGAGGGCCAGGGCCTGGCCGAGGATGTTGCCGAGGGCAGTGGCTTCGACCGGGCCCGCGACCACGGTCCGGCCGGTGGCGTCGGCGGCGAAGCGGTTGAGGACCCAGTTTTGGGAGCCGCCGCCGATGATGTGGACCCGCTCGATCGGCTCGGGCGCGACGGAGGCTAGGTCGTCCAGGACGGCCCGGTATTTGAGGGCCAGGCTCTCCAGAACGCAGCGGGTGATCGGGCCATGCCCCTCGGGCGGCGCCTGGCCGGTCCGGAGGCAGAAGCCGCGGATGGCCTCGGGCATGTCCTCGGGATTGAGGAACTCCGGCGCGTCCGGATCGACGAAGGCGCGGAAGGCGGGCGCGGCCTCGGCCAGCCGCTTGAGGTCGTCGTAGCCGACCGGCGCCTCGGCGTTCCACCGTCGGCGGCACTGCTGCAGGAGCCACATCCCAGCCACGTTCTTGAGGAAGCGGACCGTCTTGGCGATACCCAGCTCGTTGGTGAAGTTGAGAGCCGCCGTTCGCGCGGTGACGAGCGGAGTCGGCCTCTCGATGCCGACCAGCGACCAGGTGCCGGAGCTGATGTAGGCCCAGCGCCCGCCTTGGGCGGGGACGGCGGCCACGGCGGCGGCCGTATCGTGGCCGGCGGTGGCGGCAACGGCCACGGTCTTCATCCCGGTCTCGCGGGCGACCCTGGGGTGGAGCGAGCCGATGAGATTGCCTGGCTCGATCGGTTGCTGAAGCAGCGACGGCGGCAGGCCGAGGTCGGCCAGCAGGTCGCCGGCCCAGTCGCGAGTCCGCGGATCGATCATCTGCGAGGTCGAGGAGATAGTCGTTTCGTTGATGGGGACGCCGGAGAGCAGGTAGGTGAGGAGATCGGGCATGAAGAGAAGCCGTTCGGCGGCGGCGAGCAGGGGAGCGTTGTGGTCTTTGAGCGCCTGGATCTGGAAGATCGAGTTGAACGGCAGGAGCTGGATGCCGGTGCGTTCATAGAGGCGATCCTGAGGGATCCTGGCCAGAAACGCCTCCATGGCCGGGATGTTGCGCGGATCGCGGTAGGCGAAGGGCAGGCCGAGCAGCGTGCCGTCAGCGGCTTGGAGGCCGAAGTCGACGCCCCAGGTATCTACAGCCAAGCACTGGACGGGCGGCAGCTCGGCCGCGCAGACGGCCAGGCCCTTCTTGAGCTCCTCGAGGAGGGCGTAGACGTCCCAATGCAGGCGGCCGAAAAGGGAGATCGGGCCGTTGGAGAAGCGGTGCAGCTCGCGAAGCGTGATGCGGCCCTCGGCCAGCCTGCCGGCGATGGCCCGGCCGCTCTCGGCGCCGATGTCGAAAGCCAGGAGATGCCTCTCGCTCATAGGTCTAGTTATAGGAGTTTGGCGGACGGCGGTCAAATCCTGTATCATGATTTTCAGGGAAAACATGGACCTCAAAGACAAGCTGGCCTACCAGAGAAAAGAGCGCGAGGTCCACAAGCGCGGCCGGTCGATCGAGGACGCCTGGTCGAAGATCAAGCGGACCGGCGACCTGACGACCAAGGAGAAGCTCGAAAAGCTCATCAACCTCTCCGGCGCGGCCAA
This sequence comes from Candidatus Aminicenantes bacterium UBA4085, assembly GCA_002383325.1. Lineage (GTDB taxonomy): Bacteria > Acidobacteriota > Aminicenantia > Aminicenantales > UBA4085 > UBA4085. The sequence continues at coordinate 8,022 of DFYJ01000038.1, read as the reverse complement.
GCTCAAGCTCAAGTCGGCTCCGGCGGCGCGGCTGGAGGGGGACGTGGATCGGGAAAGCGGTCCGCGAGAGCCTCTCCAATATTTCGAGAACGCCTACGGAGCGCAGGTTCGCTACGGGCGGATCACGGTCGGCGACGGCCTGCGCATTGACGGCGAGACCCTCTATTACCTGGGGCGGCATGAAGAGTTCCAGGGCCTGGGCCTTGACACGGCGCTCTTTCTCGACCTGGAGACGACCGGCCTGGCCGGGGGGACGGGCACGATTCCCTTTCTGGTCGGGCTGGGGTATTACCGGGACGGGAAGTTCATCGTGGCCCAGTACTTCCTGGGCGAGCCGGGCGAGGAGGAACGGATGCTCGAGGAGCTGGCCCGGCTCTTCGAGGAGGGCGGCTTCCGCTCCGTGGTCACTTACAACGGCAAGGTCTTCGACCTGCCTCTGCTCGAGACCCGCTTCATCCTCAAGCGCAAGAGATTCAAACTGGGCGAGCTGCCCCATCTGGATTTCCTCTTCTCGGCCCGCCATCTGTGGCGGCACAAGCACGAGTCCTGCCGGCTCTTCCACCTGGCCCGCGAAGTCGTCGCCGCGGACCGGTCCGAGGACATCCCCGGCGAGGAGATTCCGTACCGCTATTTCGAATACCTGCGGACGGGCGACTTCGGCCAGATCGAGCCAATCCTCTACCACAACCAGGAGGACATCCTGTCGCTCCTGGGCCTGGTCATCAAGGGCGCGCACCTGTTTCAGGGCGGGCGGGCGCCGGAAGACGAGTGCGCCTGCGCGGAGCTCGATGCCATGGATATGGTGGGTGTCGGGCGGCTGTTTGAGACGGTGGGGGATACCGAGCGATCGGTCAATCTCTACGAACGGGTTCNNCTACGAACGGGCCGTGAGCGGGGGGCTCACGGGCATTGTCGAGACGACGGTCAAGCGCAAGCTGTCCCTGCACTTTAAAAAGAACGCCGACTGGGAGAAGGCCCTGCCATTATGGAAAGACCTGGGCACCATGGACCAGCTCATCGGCTTCCGTGAGCTGGCCATGTACTTCGAGCACCAGGCCCGCAACTTCGCCGAGGCCCTGCGGACGGCCGAGGAAGGGCTGTTACTGGCCCGAAGGACCAGCGACCCGATGGACGAAGACTTCCAGAAGCGGATCATGCGCCTGCAGACCAAGATCGCCAAGCTGGGGGAGACCGCCGCCGCACTGACGGCGGGCTCCAGGCCGAAGCGGCCGCGGGCGAAGAAAGCCTGAGCCATCAGCTCCCGGTCTTGGCTTCGAAGGCGGGGGAGGCTCATGGAATTTAGCGGATGGGAAGTCGAGAGCGAGGGATTTGCGAAAGGGAATCGTTTTTGGCATAATAGCCCGGCTTGTAGGCGCGCCCGTAGCTCAGTTGGATAGAGNNACTACGAATCAGAAGGTCGCAAGTTCGAGTCTTGCCGGGCGCGCTCTTCTATCATTTCATCCCAAATTGCCAGCTCCTCCTCATCCTCTTGGCCTTCTGCAAAGGCGATCGTATCGCCGAATATTGATGCAAACGGCTCATTCCATATAAAATACAAAGGCTGACGGGTTTCTTTATCAGACATTCGACTTTTTCTTGGATAGACAAAAACAGTTATATACATTAATTTAGCCAGTTTATTACGAATCTCTGAAGAAGCTTGTAAATATTTTGTTTTCAAGTCGTTAGTTAGTACTAGTGAATCGAAGATATTTTCGATTTTTTGAGCCTTTGCCTGCGCCAATTCTCCTCTCCCATCCGACCTTCGATTTCGGCCTGCCGAATTTTTAGGGCATTGTGCTTATCGTTCAGAAGATCCGGGCTGATTTTCCCGCTGAGGAGAAGATCCAGACCCCTGTTGATCTTCGCCGCTACTTCGGCAAGCTCCTTTTTTAGGGCAGACAATTCCTCTTTGGCTATTTCCTCTTGGGAATGATAATCCAAGTCGAGGTTCTTTCGGACTTGTTCGTAGGCCTCTTCCGTCCACCAAAGATCGCTTATGGCGAGTTCAAAAAAATTGTCCATCTCGGCTTCGGTATAGGTTGAGTGCTTACATTTATCCTTGCTCTGAGCGCAATGGTAATAAACATATCTTTTTTCGCCGGTCTTTTTAAACTTTTTGACCTTCTCTTCACCCACTATGGCGTGTCCACAAACGCCACATTTCAGGAAGCCCTTATACTTAAAATCCTTGCCATGCTTTCCTGAGTGATTTGTTTTTCCCGTTAAAACCTGTTGGACTTCATCAAAGAGGCTTTTAGAGATTAAGGGATCATAGTTGCCTTGGTACAATCGTCCCGCCCAGCGGAAAAGACCATAGTAGAATGAATTATGAAGAATGGCAAAAATGCTAGGTAAGATAACCGGATTGTCTTTCTTAGAAGTCCTCAGGCCAAGGTCGCGCATCTTTCTGGTGATTTGACGGAGGTTATATTCGCCGCTTCCGTAGAGGGCAAAAAGTTTCTTTACAAGCGGCCCAGCTTTCGGATCAATGACGATTATTCGCTTTCTGTTCCGGTTATATTGAGCTAAATATCCTAATGGTATTGAACCAGGATAATCACCGCGCTCGGCGGACGCTTTCATTCCCTGCGAGGCGGATTCGGAGTTCTGATAAGAAAATCTTTTCGCCTCCACTAGCTCTCTTTCTTCTTCAATAAAACTCCTCCAGTCAAGTTTGTTGTTGAGGTCGAAGGAAACCCCTCTGCTTACGTTGTGAAGAACGGTAGAGGCCTTCTTCAGATCCTGCCAGTCTTCGATATTCCGGCTTATCCGGCTCGTGAGATAGTAGATGACGTTTCGAATTTTTTGTTCTTTAATGAAATCTAACATCTCGTAGAAATCAACCCTTGCCTTTAGCCGCCAGCCGCTTCTGGATTCCTCAAAGGTCTTAACGATATTCAGGCCGAGTCTATCAGCGTAGTCCTTGATGGCCTTTCTCTGGATGTCAGGAGAGAATTTTTCCTCCTGTGGTCGGGTTGACACTCGCACATAAGCGACTGCTTGATTAGTCGAAATTTTCAATTATGATCCCCTACGATCGAGAGGTTTCCTTTGCGCTTTCCGATTATATCCGGTCGCCGTATTCGCTTCCATATTAAAGAACAAAGCTCGTTTCTATAACGCTCCGCTGGAGCTTGGCCCACTCGGGCGGCATGATCTCCAGATAGACGAGGCTCGATTGTAGGCTTCGGTGCCCCAGGTAGCTCTTAATGAAAAATATGTCTTTCCCTGACTCTAAAAGTTTAATGGCGCAACTGTGACGCCATACGTGAGGATGAGATTTTGACTTCTCGATTCCGGCTAACTTGCTATACCGGTCGTGGGCCTTCTGAATGTTGATTTGAGAGATCGGCCCGCTGAGGCTCCGCTTCGTGATGAACAAGTAGGGATTGCCATCGGCATTAGGAAGCTCTCGCCGGAGCTTCAGCCACTTCTTTATAAGCTTTGCGTCCTGTAAACTTATCGAATACGTCCGGGATATGCCGCCCTTTGATCGTGAGATCTTGATCTCGACTAGCTGGGCTCCGAGGTCCGCGAGCTTCAGGGAGCAGGCCTCTCCTACGCGTAGCCCGTAGTGGTAGAGGAAGCTGAATATCAGCCGATCGCGGGGTGATTTGATAATGTCGAAGAACCGTTTGATCTCATTGTTGTCCAGGTACTTCACCTTTTCCATCGTCTTGCCTCCTAATCGTGAGTTATGAGTTGAAAAGCCGAGATTAACAATACCAAGCCCGAGGGGAGCTCTGAGTACTGCGAAATATCAATTAAAAACATGCCCGGACATGTTGAGCAAGGCGAGAACGAGCGCCCGGCTACCCCCCCTACTCGGAAAACGAGAAACGGCCTTAAAACCATTGTATGGGCCGTTGATGCTCATATTACTATTACCCCATCGGGAATATAGGAATACTTCCATTTTGTATAAAAGTAAATCGATTTTTTGGGCTAGGATTTTAAGGACTCCTGATTGGTTATGAATTATAAGGCGAATAAATTATCTGATCATCGTATTGCCGGAAGAGACGCGAAGCTTGGGAGGGGCCTTTATGTAGGCTGCCCTCTCTTCATAGAACATCTGAGCCATCCGAGCGGAGAGTAACGATTCCTGGTATATTTTATTTTCAGGGAGCGGTAGTATATGTGACCGTCAATCGTCCTCTTGAACCAGTAGGTGCGGCCGTGGGGGTGACGCCCATTCCTGCTCGGCCCAGAAATCGAGCCAAAAGATACGGTCGTGTTTTTAGTGATCTATAGTGAGCATTCGTCAATCAAGTCTAAGAGAACTTTCGCTAAAATTACAATTTCAATGATTTTGTTAGGATCTTCCCATTCAATATTTCGATGACCCGATGGATTTCTAAATAATTTAAGCGCCCCTTGAAACAACAACTGCAATCCCATTCTTTCCGATTTGTCTGAATATTCCGTGTGATGGAGGATTGGGCGATCCGGATTAAACGCTGTTACAACTAAACCATTGCCATATTTCGAGTTCGACAGTTTAGCTTTGCTTCGTATCTTCACCTCGATTAATTTAAAGGACTTGAAGACCACGCTATCAAAATTCCCCGCCATATAATCCGAATAAATACACTTGCATAGATCATAACGGGAAGATATTAAAACAAAAATATCGGATCGCGGCAGGAGCATTTTATCCTCTTCTTTTTGGGCTATAACATTCCCTTTCTCAGATAGCCTGAAGCGTCCATTAGTTTTAGTTTCTAATATATAACCATCGCTTAATAAATCTTTTAGGGCCGTTTGCCCCACTCTATAAATATCATTTCCCGAAAGATCTTTTAGTTTTTTAGGAATTTCAACGTGAAAAATATATGCTTGATGCGTTTCCTTCCCCGCCAATGAGTTCTCGAGCAAGATTTTTAAGAATAATCTTTTAATCCGCATCATGGGTACCACATTCGTTTGATTCAATTGGTTCTCCTTTGAGAATAATCTATGCTCTCCTCCGTCTATCCCATTGAGGCGCTACCCAAACTAACCGGCGTCTTTATCCTCCGAGGCCTTCTCGGGCGACCGGCGGCCCCCTGGCACGTCGCTGATATTCTGATCATTCTGGCCCCGATCTTACGGCTTAGCCGGATGATTCGATTCATCCCAATCATCTATCCAATTATTCATCTGCTTATCGGCTTCTTCCTCTGAATGCTCCAAGCGATCTTTAATTAAAGGCGCACAGTGGCCAAGTTCATAGTGAGCGATTTCATGTAAAATACTACATTTATTATGGGTTATGTACTTGCCTTCAGTGGACAGATAGCGGGCTCCGAAGATATAGGGAGTTAATATGATTATGAGTTTCTTGTCATGAAGCTCGTCGAGGGGAATAGAACATGCAACATGCATTTCTCCCTGAATCTTATCAAATAATACAAAGTGAACTTCCTTAGCGATTTTATCGATTAGATTCTTGGGCAACCTTTGTAATTCATTGCAAAAAATATCAAATGATTCCATCCTAATATTTATATATTCCTTGAATATGTCTTTCACTTCTTCCAAGGTATAATAATCAACGAGAGGTCTATGCTCAATAATTTGGTCCATTGTGAATATCGCCTCCTCGCTCGTTATCTTCTCCATACTACAGTACTCCGGCCGTATCGCGTGGTCAATTACGGCTCCAAGGTCCGCGAGCTTTAGGGAGCAGGCCTCTCCTACGCGGAGCCCGTAGTGGTAGAGGAAGCTGAAGATCAGTCGATCGCGGGGTGATTTGATAACTTCGAAGAAGCGCTTGATCTCTTCGTTGTCCAGGTATTTCACTTTTTCCATCGTCTTACCTCCTTATCACGAATCGTGAGCGATAAAGCCAGGATCAGCAAAATCGAGCCCGAGGGGGCTCCGAGTTCTCGTAAATACTGTTGAAAACATGCTAGGGCATGTGGAGCAAGGCGAGTATGCGCGCCCGGCTACCCCCCTTAGGGCGAAAACGGGAAATGGCCTTAAACCCATTGTTTAGGCCGCTTGTGCTCATATATCAATAATCCCATCGGGAATATAGGAATACTTTCCTTTTGTATAAAAGTAAAGGGATTTGATAATCGAGGTTTCGGTCTACGCGTGTAACGGCATTATCGCCAGTATGCGGTCGACGCGGGCAGTTCTAGCGAATCGGGACCGGACGAGCTTTGACAGATCAAGAAGGCGGCGGAGACGCTGGGCTAGCTCAATGCCGACTTTGGCACAATCGACTCGTTTTCGAATGTTCCATCGAACAGGTTAAAAACTTTAATTAGGAAAATCCCGATAAAAGTTAAGACAATCCATAAGGGCGGTGTTTCGTCTCCATCGCCTTGTTAGCCCCTCTTCATTTCCCCGATTTTCTTCTGTTGTCGTCCTTACAGAGCATCTGGCAATTGGCTGCATTGGTCTTCCCGCCCTCGTGCCAGGGCTTGATGTGATCGCCTTCCATTTCGTCCAAGTGAAACTTCTTCTTGCACTTGACGCAGATTCCCTTCTGTCTCTCGTACGCTTCCCGCTTCATGTTGTCGGAGAACGCGCGGATGTTCAGATGTCTTTCATCGCCATCCAGCACATACGGGTAGATTCCCGATTTTCGCTCTACATCGTCGTCCATCATCAACTTGGCAACCTGTTTCTCCAGCTTGGCAGTATCCAACTCCTTGTCCTTGAACTGATTGTAAAGGACTCCCCAATGCACTCCCTTCATCTCTCGCCGATACTCCGGGAAGGTCGCTTTTACCCAACCGATGACCTTCTGAAAGTACTGCCACAGAGGCGTCGCGTTCTCGTCGTGCTGATGCTTAGACATGTAGTCTTCGATCTTGCCATCCGAGCGCCACGCGATCGCTGTTTCAAGATATTCCTGCCGAATCGCGACACCTCGTAGATAATTGCTCGCCAGCCCATACGCCGGACAACCCGTCTTGCTGAAATAGCGCTTGGCGTCTGCTGTCCACGGCCCTGCATAGACGGCGTTCCGTAATTCCTGATCGGTATGTTCCTCACCAGCGATGTTGATGGTTCTGAACCAATCCAGCTTTTCGCTGTCAGTGCCGGAGCAGAAATAGACCATCAATTTGTAATCAAGAATCTGTTGTTGCTGGTCGTCTTGCAGGTTATGGAACGCCATCCCGTTGATGGAGAAGTCCCCGTTGACATATTGGCAAATTGAGAGTGTGCGCTGTTGTCCGTCGATCACTTCGTAATCACCGTCACTGCGCACCGCCCAATACATGACATTCAGAGGGAAGTCTTTGCGGATGCTATCGATCACCGCATCCCGCTGTTTGTCCTTGTAAATGAATTCCCTTTGATACGGCGGGCGAATGTCGAGCTTCCCGTCGTAGGCAACGACGCCCTGTTCAGCACTGTCATGGAAGCCGTCGGTTAATGTCTTGACTGTGATTTCATTGAGTTCAATTTTCATTTCTTTGTTCTCCTGCGGATAAGGATTCGCGCGAATAGCCGCTTTCCCTTGACGTAGCCGCGGTCGGTCTTCCCTGTCCAGCTTCGCTTGATCAGCTCGTTTAGCAAGCCCTGTTTCACTTCGTAATCCGAACCGACAATTTCAAACTGATCGGGATTGTAGTAATCGAGGAACGTCACAGGCACGCCCATTACTCCAACGTAATCGCTTGGAATGTCTTTGTAGCGCGACACTTCAATAGCGTTGTAGTTGTCGTAATGGGGATGCTCTTTCGGGCAATATTCCTTTACGGTGATCAATTCTTCGTGACGCTTGTGAATGTCAAGATTGGTAAACCAGCAGGCGTTTCCCAGGCTGCGCCAATTCGTTCCGTCCTCGGTCCTCCAGCTTCTTACCTCACGCATTTCATAGTGATCCGGCACGACAAACGCGACGGGGTGCGTGTAGCCCAGCCACAATTTGTTTTCCTTGATTAGTCCGAAAATCTCCTTGTAGCTGATCGCGTTCTGGTTGCCGATGATGAGGAACTTCTTCTTGTACTTCACCAACTGCTCAACATATTCGCGAAACAACGAAAACGGCGGATTGGTGACGACGATATCCGCTTG
>DFYJ01000096.1 GCA_002383325.1 Candidatus Aminicenantes bacterium UBA4085 | reverse complement strand
ACCGCTCTCCTGTTGCTCTCCCTGTTGCTCGGCTACGGCCTCTATCGCCTGTCCCTGCAGAGGAAGATTCGGACGGTGTCCGTGTATCTCGGCGGTGAGACGTCAGGCGAGGGCTCCGGCGAGTCGCTCAGTACGTCATATGCTCGGAATCGGGGTGTTGCGGATACCCGTGTGCTTGGTACGGAGTTCTACGACAGTATCAGGCGACTGCCGCTTCTGAGCACGCTCTATGACAAGGGTGAAGCAGGAGCCTTCGATATTCGGCGGATTGGCGGGATTGTCTGGCCGATCGGCCGCATGCTGAGTGCCGCACACAACGGACGGCTGTCGTCGTACGTCGCCTGGGTGGTCTGGGCCGTGGTGATACTACTTGTGGTGGTGTTGGCCTCATAGGACAGTAAGTATGGATATACTGGTGACCGTGTTGCTTGCGCTGTGTGCCGTGGTCGGCGTAGTTGTGCTCGAGATGCGTCAGATGACGTCTTTTCCTCTGTTCGCGGGGCTGGTGCTCGGGCTCTTCGCCGTGGCTATGTTTGTTGCAGGGGCGACCGAGGTTGGCGTCGGTGGTCTTCTTGCGGGAGCCGTCCTTGTGCTCTTTCTCCGTTGGGGTGTCTCCCGTACCTGTGCACGCGACGAAGTGCCCGCGTTCTCTGGGGGTGCCGTGGCGCTGGGGGCTGCGCTGACACTCGTTGTGTTCATCGTGGTTGTCTTCATTGTCACCTCGAATGCTCCTGGTCCCGCCGCTGTTGAGGGCGCCGTGCATCCGAGCGGCGGTGCCGCTGCCCTGGTGCGCGAGGCGTTGGTTGTCGCTGCCGCGGCGGCGGCAGTCTGGGCAATGCTGCGCAAGACGGGAAGGAGGGATGAGTGAACCCGTTGTATCTCGTCTCTGCTCTGCTGATTGCCGTTGGGCTCTTCGGTGTACTCCTGAAGAGGAACCTGTTCAAGGTGCTGTTCGGAATCGTGCTGATGGCAATTGGTGTCGCATCCGTCGTTGTGGTTGCCGGCCCCGGAGGTTCTCCCGTCGATGCCGTGTCTCAGGGCATCGGCCTTATCGCCGTAGTTGGGGGTGGGTCCGTGGCGTCGTTGATGGTCGTGACTGCGGTGCGTCTTCATGAGAAATACGGAACCCTGGATATCCGGGAGATGAGGAGACTGAAAGGATGAGCGCCGTGCTTCCTGCCCTCGTCATCGCGCCTTTGGCGGCAGCACTCGTGATCGCGTTGTCTTCGCGGTCTACGGGGCGCGTGGTCGACGTTCTTGGCAACCTTGGGACCTTCATGGTGCTTGCTCTTACCGTCGCGCTGGCGGTCCCCGTCCTCGGCGGTTCGGAAGCATCTTGGTCGCTCGGGGATGCGTCGCCTCTTGGCATCAATCTGAATGTTGATGCGCTCAGCGTTCTGCTGCTGCTCGTCATCTCTGTTGATAGCGTGGCAGCGTCGGTGTACTCCATCGCCTACATGGAGGAGTACACTTCGAAGGCCAAGTACTACATCCTGTTGCTGCTCATGGTTGCCGGCATGAACATGGTCGTGCTTGGTGCCGACCTCGTGAACATGTACGTCGGCATCGAGGTGGCGGCACTCTCATGTTATGCGCTGGTGGCCTACGGACTTGGCAAGGCATATCTTGAAGCATCCTTCCGGTACCAGGTCCTCGGGACGGTGGGTACTCTCTGCCTCGTCGCTGGTATCGGGCTCCTGTACGGTCGAGTTGGCACGGTCTCTTTCGCGGGATTGATTGCTTCCGAAGCGCCGACCGTCGCGGGGATCGGGGTGCCGGCGATTCTGATACTGTCGGGCCTGGCATTGAAAGCTGCTTTCATGCCATACCATGCATGGCTTCCCGACGCGCATTCAACTGCTCCGTCACCTGTCTCAGGGATGCTGTCCGGCGTGTTCGTCAAAGTCGTCGGTGTCTACGGCCTGTTCAGATTGCTGTTCGTTCTGTTCGAGCCGGGTGGAGTCCTGGCGACGGCGCTACTCGTGATTGCCGCGCTGTCCATAGTGGCTGGTGCTCTCCTCGCGTTGGCCCAGATGGATATCAAGAGACTACTCGCATACCACACGGTCAGCCAGATGGGATATGTGCTGTTGGGACTGGCGATCGGAACGCCACTAGCTCTGGTGGGAGCGCTGTTTCACCTGGTGAATCATGCGTTGTTCAAGGAGCTGTTCTTCCTCGGTGCCGGTTCGGTTGAACGTCAGACGGGCACTCGTGACATCGCTGTTCTGGGAGGGCTGAACTCCCGTATGCCCGTGACCGGCGTAACCTCCGCAATCGGGTTTCTTTCGATCAGCGGCTGTCCGCCCTTCAATGGCTTCTGGAGCAAGTTTCTGATTATCGTTGCTGCGGTTCAGGCCGATCACGTCGGACTCGGCGTGGTGGGAGCCCTTGGCGCTATCCTCACGGTCGCGTCCTTCTTGAAGTACGAGAAAGGTGTGTTCTTCGGTGCACTGCCTGAGGCGTTGCAGAAGGTGAAGGAAAGCCCTGCCAGCATGTGGGTGCCGATGGTAGCGCTGGCGGCGGCATGCGTTGCTCTTGGGCTCGCGTTCCCGTGGTTCATCGAGCGCGTTCTGGAACCTGCCGTCCGCGTTGTGATGCTTGGAGCTTAGACTATGAGGACACCCAAAGTCCGCGAACTCGGAGAGGCGCTGCGCTCGCTGTTCAGCCGACCTTATACCGTGCGCTATCCGTACGAGCCGGTGGTTCCCCCGGAGGCGTTTCGGGGCAAACCGAAGTTCGTGGAGGAAGAGTGCATCGGTTGTGGCGCGTGCGCCCAGGTATGTCCCGCGCGGGCGATAGATGTCGTCAATGTCGTCGAGGGAGGCGTCGGACGCCGCACTCTGACCATACATCATGATCACTGCATCTTCTGCGGACAATGCCACCGCTTCTGCACAACTGAGAAGGGCGTGATTCTTACCAACGAGTTCGAGACCGGCACGTATGATCGACGCCAGGCTATCGCCACCGTTGAGAAGGAACTCGTTATCTGTCAGGAATGCGGCGAGGTGATCGCCACTGTGGATCAGTTGCGCTGGGTTGCACAGAAGCTCGGACCCAAGGCCTTCGGCAACATGGGTCTCACGCTGTTGCTGAGCGAGGACCTTGGTCTCGTCTCGCCCGCTGTGCGTGATCCGCGACGGGCACTTGATCGTGGCGATAATGTGAGCATTCTCTGTCCGCGCTGCAGGCGCGAGGTGATTCTGTACGAGCAGTGGGGCCCGTAGCGCCGGGGAACCGGGCGCTTCATGCCCGTCTCGCGTGTGGGAACGGCTCTTTCGAACAGTTGCAGCCTGCCGTCCTTGCCGTCCATGCGTGAGCCTGCTACAATGCCGACGCTGGGGATATAGCTCAGCTGGGAGAGCGCCGCGTTCGCAATGCGGAGGCCGGGGGTTCGAATCCCCCAACGTCCACCACCCTCCACTCCCCCCCTCGCCTTTCCCGCGGCGGATTGACTTTTTCCCGGCCCGGGATTAGTAATGGGGCCGTTCCGTCCGCCCCCGGGCGGCGGATTTCTCTTACAGGGAGTATTGCCATGACCCGACGCCTTTCCCGCCTGCTTGCGCTCTGCCTTGTCGTCGCGCTGGCCGCGGCCGCCGGCTGTTCCGGGCCGAAGCCGGAGCCGGATTCCAAGGCCGCTGTGCGCGGTCCCTTCACCGCTGCGGAGCTCTACGGCCTGGGCCGCCCCCGCACCTTCGAGGGCGCAGCCCTGACCGAGATTGCCTTCCCGCTGGGCGGCATCGGCACGGGCACGGTCTCGCTGGGCGGCCGGGGCAACCTGCGCGACTGGGAGATCTTCAACCGGCCGAGCAAGGGGACCGACCTGCCCTTCACCTTCTTCTCCCTCTACTGCCGGGCCGAAGGCGAGATGCCGGTCGTCAGGGTGCTGGAGGGCCGCCGCACTCCGCCCTTTACCGGCCAGGACGGCCTGCACCGGGCCCAGGTGCCCGGCCTGCCGCGCATGGAGAAGGCCCGCTTCATCGGCGAGTACCCCTTCGCCTCGGTCGTGATGGAGGACAGCAAGCTGCCCGTCCAGGTGACCTTGGAGGCCTTCAACCCGTTCGTCCCCCTGGATGTGGACGCCTCCGGCATTCCGGCCGCGGTCCTGCGCTATCGCCTGAAGAACACGAGCGACAAGCGCCTCCAGGTGACCGTGGCCGGCTCGGTCTTCAACCCGGTCGGATACGAAGGGACCGGAAAGCTGACCGGGATCGGCCATCCCAAGCTGGGCCGGAACGTCAACCGGATCCGCCGCGAGAACAACCTGACCGGGCTGTTCATGAGCTCCGACAAGGTCGATTCCAAGACAGCGGCCTTCGGCACGCTGGCCCTGGCTACGCCCTGGAAGGACGTGACCTATCTCTCCCATTGGGTCCGCGGCGAATGGTTCGACGACCTGCAGATCTTCTGGGACGACTTTGCCGACGGCAGCCTTAAAAACGAGGAGGACGCTTCGCCCGCGCCCGAGGGCCGCAGCGACGTCGGGACGCTGGGCCTGCGGGCGGAGATCGAGCCCCGCGGCGAGGTGGTGCTGCCCTTCTATCTGACCTGGTGCTTCCCCAACTTCCTGGACTACTTCGACGTCGTCCGGGCCCAGCGCGGACAGGTCTTCCGCAACCAGTACGCTACGCGCTTTTCCGACGCCTGGTCCGTGGCCGCATACCTGGAGCGCGCCCTGCCAAGCCTGGAGAAAGACACCCGCCTCTTCCACTCGACCTTCTATGACTCGACCCTGCCGCCCTATGTCCTGGACGCCCTGACCTCGCAGGCGGCCATCATCCGGACGACCACCGCCTTCCTGTTGCAGGGCAACCAGTTCTTCGCCTTCGAGGGCTGCAACGACGAGGCCGGCTGCTGCCCGCTGAACTGCGGCCATGTCTGGAACTACGAGCAGTCGCTGGCCTTCCTCTATCCCAGCCTGGAGCGGTTCATGCGCGAGGTCGACTTCCTGGTCAACACCAGGGACGACGGAGCCATGATCTTCCGCACCAGCCTGCCGGTGACCGCCGGCTTCTTCTGGGACTTCAAGCCCGCGGCTGACGGCTCGCTGGGCAAGATCATCAATCTCTACCGCGACTGGCAGATCTCCGGCGACAACGCCTTTCTGGCCAAGCTCTGGCCCAAGGTCCGCAAGGTCCTCGACTACACCTGGGCCCACTGGGACGCCGACAAGGACGGACTGATCGAGGGCGAACAGCACAACACCTACGACATCGAGTTCTACGGGCCCAACAGCATGATGGGCACGTTCTACCTGGGGGCCCTGAAGGCGGCCGCCAAGATGGCCGAAGCAGTCGGCGACGCGGCCGCGGCCAAGGAGTGCTCAGATCTGTTCGCGAAGGGGAGCCGGGCTTTCGACGCGACCTTGTGGAACGGCGAGTACTACATCCAGAAGTACGACAAGGTCATGGAGACCAAATATCAGTACGGCGACGGCTGCCTCTCGGACCAGATGCTGGGCCAGTGGCTGGCCATGGTGGCCGGGCTGGGTCGCTTCCTGCCGGAGGACCGCCTCAAGACGACCCTGGGCTCGATCTACAAGTACAATTTCCTGACCGACTTCTCCAACTACTCCAGCGCCCAGCGCACCTACGCTCTCAACGACGAGAAGGGCCTCCTGCTCTGCACCTGGCCCAAAGGCGGCCGGCCGCCGCTTCCGTTCGTCTACTCCGACGAGGTCTGGACGGGCATCGAATACCACGTCGCCTCGCACCTGATCTACGAGGGCCTGGTCGACGAGGGATTGTCCGTGGCCAAGGGGGTGCGCGATCGCTACGACGGCCAGCGCCGCAATCCTTGGGACGAAGTCGAGTGCGGGCACCACTACGCCCGGGCCATGTCCTCCTGGGGCCTGCTGACGGCGCTCTCGGGCTATGGCTACTCGGGCGTCGAGCAGAGGATGGAATTCGCGCCCAAGATCAACCCCGAGGACTTCCGGACTTTCTGGAGCGCCGGCTCCGGCTGGGGCAAGTTCTCGCAGAAGGCGTCGGCCGACGGAGAGAGCGTCGAGCTTGCGGTCGCCTCGGGCGAGCTGACCCTCCACGAACTGGGGCTGACCCTGCCGCCGTCGCTGGCCGGGAAGAAGATCAAGCCCCAGTTCGAGGCCACGGATGACGGGGGGGAGCATATGGGGCTGAGGTGCAGGCAGGACGGCGATCGCCTGACGGTGAAGTGGGAGGCGCCGGTCCTGACCCTCAAGGCGGGACAGTCCGTCAAGCTGAAGTTCGATTTCTAATCGTTCGGCCCCGAGGCTTTCATGAGGCCTTACCGCGCCGCTCCGCCCCCCGGGTTGGGGGAAATCCTATCCGGCCAATGGACCGAAGCGGGGGCCGAGGCGTGCGGAGCGGGCGTCCAGGAAGCCTTGGCCGGTTTTCTGCGCCTCCATCTCGAATTCCTGGCCGCCCGACCAGAGGTCGGGGAAGCTCTCTACGCCGGGCCGCCCGATGACGAGTCGGGGGCCCATGATGCCGCGGTCCGCGACCTATTCAAGCCGGTTCTGGTCGCCGTCGAGGGGGCTGTGGAGAGGGCGAAGGGGGAGGGTCTCTTTCCGGCCGACCTGGATCCGGCCATGGCCGCCCTGCACTATTTGGGCGTCATCCAGATGTCTTTTGTTTTCTGGAATATGCGCGGCCGCTCGGAAAGCCTCCCGGAGATCGGCCGGGGGCTTCTTGGGCAGTTGCTCGGCTCCCTCTCGGGCGGGGATCGCCCGCCGGGCCAGGCGGGATAAGCCGAATCTTTGCGCTTGCGGCAACCTTTTTCGAGGCTCCTCCATCTTATCAGGTGGAACGAGAGCCATGGAAACACAGTACGCGGTCTCAGCCTTGGAAATCGGCCCCCGAATCATGGATAATCCGTTCATGATCAAAACCGAGGCCGAGCCCGAACCTCTCGCCGCCCTCATCGCCCGGGGCCGCGATGGCGATGCTTCTGCTCTGGAGGCGATATACAACCGCTTCCGCGTCTCGTTCTTTGGTCTGGCCCGCCGCTACGCCGGCGACCGGGCCACGGCCGAGGACCTTTTGCAGGACATCTTCGTCAAGATCTTCACCCATCTGGACAACGTCAAGAGCGCCGAAATGTTCCCGGGCTGGGCCTACCGCATCGCCCTGAACACCTGTTTCAGCCACCTGCGGGAGAAGCGGGTCTCCACCGCCCGGAACGTGGCCCTGGACGATGTCGAATTCGCCCTCTTCGACGCGTCCGCCGCCGGCCCGGAGTCGGACCTTCGCAAGCCGCTCGAGGAAGCCATCGCCGGGCTGCCGGCCCGCCTGAAGCAGATTTTCCTGCTGCACGACGTGCAGGGCTTCAAGCACGAGGAGATCGCCTCCCTGCTTCGGCTGTCCGTGGGCGCGTCCAAATCGCAGCTTTTCAAGGCCCGGCTGAAGATCCGCGACTACCTGAAGGCCCGCAGCATCGGGCCGGGAGTGAAGCCATGAAATGCGCCGCGTTCCATAAGCTGATCGGGGAGCGCCTGGAGGGGACCATCCGTCCCCAGGACCGGGCCCGCCTCGAGGCCCATCTCGAATCCTGCGCCGGGTGCCGGGAGCTGATGGAGGATTTCAACCGCATCGCCGAGGACGCCCGCCGCCTGGACGACAAGAAGGAGCCCTCGGACGACGTCTGGAATGCCATCCTCTCGGGCGTGCGGGCGGTCCAGCGCGAAGAGCGCCGGGCCTCGGCCCG
>DFYJ01000046.1 GCA_002383325.1 Candidatus Aminicenantes bacterium UBA4085 | reverse complement strand
TGATCCGTTCCCCCAGCTCGGCCACGTCTACGTTGTCGTGATCCACCGTCACCGTCTTGTCCATGGGCTCTCTCCGTCTCGGCCGCACCCATTCTATGGGATAACCCGGCCCGGTTCAACCATTTGACACTGCCTCCCGGGGGGAGCTATAGTGCCGTCCGCCGCCATGGATGAGAAGGAAAGCCTCGCGCGCTGGGCCGACGCCCCCGATGTGGACGAGATCATGGCCCGCCTGCGCGGCCGCATCGAGGCCCGCCGCCGCGGCGGCGCCCTCTACGAGGACGAGATCCGCTCCGAGGCCTCCCTGTGGCTGTCCGAAATCCTGGTCGAGCGGGACGAGGACTCGACGGCCCTTCACCAGCAGCTGGATGCCCTGGGCGACTGGCGGCCCATGCTCCACCCCAACTTCACGACCCACCGCGGCCTCATCGGCCGCCTCGGGCTGTGGATCAAACAACGCATCCTCTTGCCGCCCCTGCGCTGGCTGGTCGAGCCGGTCGAGGCCAACGCCTGGCGCCAGGACCGCCTGAACGTCCGGCTTCTGCGGCTGGTCGAGGAGATGGCGGCCGAGATCGGCCGCCTCAAGTCCCGCCTGGCCGGGCTGGAGAAGAACAAGCCCCGGGATCCGGACCGGCCATGAAGATCGCCTTCGTCATCCATCGTTATGGGGCCGATATCGTCGGCGGCAGCGAGACGCATGCCCGGCGGATCGCTGAGCAGCTCGCCGCACGCCACACGATCGAGGTCCTGACCACCACGGCCAGCGACTATGTCACCTGGAAGGAAGGCTACAAGGAAGGGACGGAGACGATCAACGGCGTGACCGTCCGCCGCTTCCGGGTCAAGGCCCGCCGCGACCTGGTCAGGTTCAAGGAGATCTCCGACCGCTGCTTCCACGGCAAGCCGCATACAGCCGAAGACGAGAAGGCCTGGGTCCGGGCCAACGGCCCGGGNNCCCGGACAGCCCCGACCTCCTCCGCTTCGTCCGCGAGCGCAAGGCCGACTACGACGTCTTCGTCGTCTACAGCTACCGCTACGCCACGGCCTGGGATACCCTGCCCGAAGTGGCCGACAAGGCCATTCTCATCCCCACGGCCGAGGAGGACCCGGCCATCCACCTGGGCATCTTTCAGGAGATCTTCACCCGGCCCGCCGGCATCCTCTTTCTCACGCCCGAGGAGCAGGACCTGGTCGGCCGGGCCGCCTTCGGGGCTCTGCCTCCGAGCGCCGTCATCGGCTTCGCAGTCGATGTGCCCGAAGTTCTCGACCCCGAGGGTTTCAAGAAGCGGCGCGGCCTGACCCGCCCCTACGCTCTCTACGTCGGCCGCATCGACCGCAACAAGGGCTGCGAGCTGCTGTTCCGCTATTTCCAGGAATACCTCAAGCGCAAGACCCACGATATCGACTTGGTCCTGGGCGGCTCGGCGGCGCTGTCCATCCCCGACCATCCCCGGATCAAGTACCTCGGGTTCCTGACCGACCGGGAGAAGTACGAAGCCATCGCCGGCGCGGAGCTTCTGGTCATGCCCTCCCCCTACGAGAGTCTCTGTATCGTGGTCCTGGAGGCCTGGAAGGCCGGACGCTGCACCCTGGTCAACGGCCAGTGCAAGGTCCTGCGCGGACAGACCCGGCGATCCCGGGGCGGGCTCTATTTCGACAGCTTCGCCGAATTCTGCGAAGCCATGGACTTCCTGCTCGACCAGCCCGCGATCCGCGGGGCTCTGGGCCGGGCCGGAAAGGACTGGATCGAGGCGAACTTCGAGTGGGTCCACCTCACGGCCAAGATCGAGGGCATGATCGCGCGGACGATCGCCGCGCGGCGCTGACTAAGCCTTCCGCTCGAAGAGAAAATTCTCGTAGACGCTTTGGACGTCCTGGATGTCGGCCAGCGGCTTGAGGCGCATGGCCGTCATCTCCTCCACGTCGCGGTCGGTCAGCAGTCCGCGGGACTTGCGCTCGGCGATGGCCCGGCGGACATCCTCCTCCAGCCGGAGGGTCTCCTCCTCGCCCAGGCTCGGAATCGACAGCCATTCGCTCATCGCATGCCTCTCTTTTTCCTCATCAACGGATGTAGCCAAGGGTCCTGAGCTGCCGCTCCAGCTCGGGATCGATCCGGCCGCCTTCCTGGGCCGGCTTCGGGACGAGCCGGGCGATCTCCTCGGCCCGCCGGAGAAGGGCCCGGACGGCGGACGCCCGCGCCGGGTCCGCGCTCAGGTTCGCCCGCTCGCCGGGATCGGCTCGCAGGTCGAAGACTTCGAGCGGAGCCGGGATGAGGGGCGGCGGCTCGAAGAAGCGGAGATGCTGCCGGCTATAGGCCTGGTTCAGCGTCAGCTTGAGACCGCCCTCGATGATCGCCACCCGTTGCGGGATATGGACGTTATTGATGTTCTCAGCCAGCTCGGCCTGGACGAGGCGGTCCGCCGGCTCGCGGCCGGAGAGCACCGGAAGCAGGCTGCGGCCGTCCATCACGGACGGGTCGAAAGTCAGACCGGCTACCTCCAGGATGGTGGGCATGATGTCGGTCAGCCGGACGACCGGGTCGAGGCGGCGGCCCGCGTCCACCCCCCGGGGCATCTTGACGATCAGCGGCACCCGGAGCAGCTCGTCGTAGACGCTGTGGGTGTGGTCCCAGGCTTGGTGATCGTAGAGGCCTTCCCCGTGGTCGCTGGTGACGACGATCATGGTCCGATCGTAGAGGCCCTTACGCCGCAGGACATCGAGGACCGGCTTGATCAGGCCCTCATCGGCCGTCCGGATGCCGGCATCGTAGAGGGCCGCGACGTTCTCCCGGTCGGAGGCCGAAAGCGGAGTGAAG
>DFYJ01000116.1 GCA_002383325.1 Candidatus Aminicenantes bacterium UBA4085 | reverse complement strand
GGCTCCCTTTTCGTTGCCGCCTACAGCAAGTTCAAAGAGAACAGCTCGAGGGAGCGGATCCTGACCACGGCCGAGGCTCAAAAGCTCATCGAATGCGCTCCGGGCATGCTCAAGTCGATCCTAATCATAGCCCTCAATACCGGGATGAGAAGGAACGAGATCCTCTCCCTCAAATGGCAGAACGTGGATTTCGACCGCGGCTTCATCTTTATCGAGGACTCCAAGAGCGGGAAGTCCCGAAAGGTTCCGTTGAACGTGGCCGCAGCGCGAGCCTTTCAGGAAGTCCCTCACGAATCCGAGTTCGTCTTCTACAACCCCGAGACGAAGACGCATATGAAAAACATCGCCCAGGGATTCGCCAAGGCCAGGGAAGTGGCCGGGATCCGCGGGCTCCGACTCCATGATCTGCGCCATACCGCGGCCAGCAAAATGATTGAGGCCGGGATCGATCTAGTAACCGTCTCTAAAATCCTCGGCCATTCATCTATTCAAATGACCATGCGCTACGCCCATCCGACTCCGGAAAACATGCGGGTTGCAGTTGATTTCTTGAGCCGCTTCTTTTCCCCAGAGGCGAAGCCAATAATTCAAGCAGCAAGCGAATCTCCCTCGTCTTCGTGTGAAGAAGAAATGACAAACGGTCATTAAGGGCCGGATTGACTTATTGCCATCGAAGGAATATTTTCCAAGACAGTCAACATTTTTTCAGGGAGGACCTAACAATGAACGGATTAAAAAAACGCCATGCTTTCAAGTTGGGACTGACGCTCCTGTTAGTTTCAGGTCTATTCTCCTGTGGGCGCGACATTCCCGAGAAATCTAAGGCGAATGAATCGATCATCCCAAATGACGTAACCTTTACGATCATTAATACCAACAATATCCCTGGCATTAAACGCAGTTTAGATGTCCGGCTGAATAAAAGAGTCTCAGAAGAAGTGCTCCGCGCAATAGCCATGAAGATTAAGAGCCAAGACTCTCGAACTTACGAAAGGACTTTTATCGCTTATTTTCTGCCAGAGATGATTGTTGATTCTGGAGCCTGGGCGACAACGCACTTTAATCCTGAACTCGAAGTCCGAATCCTAGGCGTTTCGGCAGAAGAAGAGGAAAAACTGTCTTCGCAACCAAAGCAAGATAATCGTCAGATAATTGGGAGTTGGATAGATGACCGTATTGGCATGGGAGAACGCATAACAATCTTCAAAAAAGAAAGTCAGCTCTTCTATGAGCAAGCATTTAAAGACGGCAGCAATTTGGTTAGAGAGGTAATTGAGAAAAAGTCCTCGCTCGGCCGACGTTTTGAAAAGAAAGAAGGCTCCCAGGCTGGCGACTATTGGATCATTAATAACGAAGGAGATCTACAGTTTGGTGACAATGAGGGCTTATATGCCAAAGCAAAAAAGGTTCGTTGAAGCATCGAAGCCAGATTCTCTTTTCGCAGGGAAATAGGCACAAGTCGCTGATGAGCACGTCAAAAAGACGACACTCCCGCCGACAGACAGGAAGCAGATGATCCCGTATCTCCCTCTGTATTAAACAATTAGAAGAACATGAGAGAAAATTCTAGTCGCGCTTCAAATCCGGCATGGCTTCTGACGAAGGGGCTAGGTAGGTTCGATTCCTACATCCTCCCGCCACTTAACCCGGGCTTATTAGAAGCTGAATCCAAGGACAACCGGCTCAAAGCGGACCCTCCGGTCGGAAAAGCGGTAGGCCATACGGAGACCCACGTTGATCGGCAATGGGAGCCGCATGAAGAAAACTTCGGTCAGGATGTCCACGCCCGCTGACTGATAGGTTGTCTTGAGTCCTCCGTCCTGTCCTTGCCCGTAGTCATAAAACAAGTTCATAGACAAACGCTTCACGTAGGCGATCTGGCCCAAGGCGAAATCGGGATAGGCCAAAGGAAACGAATAATCGATCGAAGCTTTGGCCAATCGTTCGTGAAAAGTGTAATCATAGCCTCGAGGAAAGAGGAACTCGCTCTCGAACCGGTAATCGTTGGGCTCTTGCTCCTCAAAGGCGGCTTGGATGTGCAGGCTATGGTGTCTGAACAGCCCGGGCAAAAAAACGCCGCCGCTGAAAGACAATAGCGCGCCGTAATATGGACTGGAATCCCAGGGGATATGGCGATAGAGAATATCCAAGTGCTGGCCCCAGGGCGTGTTCAAGTCCCGGATCGTACCGGCTCGGAATCGTTTCAGGCTGAAACGATATTGAAGGGGCAGGATGTCGCCGTCGTTCATCTCATAAGGCTGGACCGCCTTGAAGTGGGATATGTGCTTATAGTCCGCGGAGATCTTCAGAGTGAGAAGGGACGTCATAGCCCCTCGCGACAGGTTGAACGGCAGTCGCAGGCCTGTCGAAAGAGACGTCTCCCTCCAGCCGTACGCTTGCCTCTGCCCATCCTCATCCGTGTACGGCAACGTCCGCCCGCCATATCCCGCCTCGAGATCGATCAGAGGAAAAAGAGCTTGGTAGCAGCCGCTCAACCCAAAGCTGAGGGCCTTTTCGTTGAAGTTCCAGGAGGCCCCGCCCGTGAGCGAGGATTTATTCAGGAGGTCATTGGACATGAGGAGGGCGCTCATTTCCGTCGTGGTCGGCCGGAAACCCAGGCTGTGGATGTTGAAGAGGTGTTTGATCGAGACATAATCGGCGATGGGATACAAGGTGCGGGGGATCTTGTCTTGGCCGAATATGTCCCCACCCTGTTCCTGGCCGACTAGAGGCTCATAATAGGCAATATGAGTGGGCTCGACCTCCTCGATCCGCTTCCATGACCCGGGGTCAAGCTTTGCCTCGGCTAAATTGAAGCCATCGACAGAAAAGTCGCTATAGAGCAGGGTGGTTCCGCCGGGCCGGACTTCGGGGTCAAAGGCTCCGAATTCGGCAGATGTCACCTGCCAACGCTGACCTGATCTCCTGTCCACGGCATAAATATTATCGATTCCCGAACAGGGAGAATGATAAAGAATGAAATCGCCAAAAAAGACGGGTTGGGTGACGGACTCGCGGCTGTAAGGAAGGATCTCCAGAACCGATCCGGACTCAACATCCGCGACGGCGAGCCCCCTTCCATTCGGATTCTGTCTGGCGAAGGCCACCTCTCGTCCGTCCCATGACCAGGAGGGCATCAGGATCATGGACCCATCCCGATTCGGGATCTCTTTCAGGGTTCTCCCCGTGGCCGCGTCAAGGATGACGAGCCTGAACTTCGCCGTTGCGGTCACCTCGACGGCGGCGATCCGACGAGCATCGGGCGAAAGGGCGGCATTCACATAGCGCGAGCGGACCGATAATCGGCGGGTGCGTCCGTTTTCAAGATCATGCAGGTAAAGGCGGCCATAGGCCTTTTTCCCCCACCGGATATCCGGGTCGATTTGGCACCAGAGGACCCTTCCGTTTCTGGCCGAGGACCAAGTATTGATCTGTCCGGGATCGGCAATGCGCCGGATGATCTCTTCACGGCCGTCAGCCTTAAGAAGGACGAGAGCGCCCGTATCGTCCAGTCCATACTTTTGGGCGACGATCGATCCATCGCCCAGGTCTTGACCTCGAATATAGCTTGTCAGACCGTTCTTCTTTTTTATGTTCTTTCTCAGGGAGGGGGTCACAGCGAATCCGTCGCTCTGCTTGCGCCACAAGTCTCCCAACTCGTCCATGGTGGACGCATAGAGTTTTTCGACGCTCATCCCCGTGACGGACTTGAGGGCTTGATCGAAGGCGAAGACATAATAGGAGTGCGTGGAGGTCCGGTCGAGGATCCGGCTCCAAATCAGGGGGCCGAAGCGGCGGCGAAGGTGCGTCGTCAGAAGGTAGCCCATATGATAGTCGTCGGGGTACCAGTCCCTATAGGAATGCAACAAAGCCTTGTCGTAGGCGTATCTCTTCCCCGAAAGAAGGAGCGTTCGGATACCCATATCGAATTGCGGCTCACGGCCCCGGCCTCCGCCGGTCAGGGCCGTCTCCAGGCCCACGGCATCGCCTTCCATGAACCAGTTGGGAATCGAGAGGCGGGAAAAGAAAGTACGCCCCAGCCCGCCAAAAACAATGCCCACCAGCTTGTTGAAACCACGATTGAGCTTGTCGATTTGGACCATGCGCCGCCCCTCATGCGAGGCCAGGAGCGCATACCAATCCGTAACCCCGTCCAATCCGGATTCAGGCCCCGTGACGGACCATTCCGACATTCGCAGGACGGGCTCCACGGAACCGTTGCTCACGACGCCCTGGTTCGAGACAACCACGACGATGCGGCGAAGCGACTGTTCGAGCGTTTTGCCCAGCGGCGCGATGACATGCTCCAAGGTGTTCGCCGCACGCTGGCCTTCGGCCAGGATCTCTTCGGGAACGACAACTACAAAATGCGGTGTCGTGATCTTTTTCCAATGCAGGCCGGGCGGATATTGATAGATCGACAGCGTGGGCTGCGCCCCCAGCACGGAAACAAAGCTTGTCGCCAGCCCGAAAAAGACAACAGCCCTCTTGAGGATAGGAAAACCCTTTTTCCCGGTCGTGGGAAATGCCGCTAGGGGCGCCGATTTCAACCCCTCCATCACGAGAGCCCTGCCTTCGCCATACGCGGCCAACTGACAAGCCACGGATCTTACCCACCCCGGGCGGATGGGAAACGAGAAAAGATTTTTGTTTCCGTCTCGCTCAGAGGCCGAGCAGGATTAAAGCGCCGGACACAATGGCCAGGACATTCATGATCAACGGGAGCCCCTCGAAATTCAATTTGAGAAGCGGGATCAACCCGTTCATGATGAGCCAGAGGGCCAGCAAGAGAAATCCCAGATTCTTGGTCACTTTCATCTTGGCCATTTTTTCTTCCTTTCCCATTGCCCGATACCTTGGGACGCCCCTCGTCCCGCTTGCCGGCATTGTATCACGCCATCATCGGCTTGGGAAACCAAACAAATCGCACCATCTAAAATCCTACTGATCGACATGCTCGCTGCGTTTCAATATCCTGGCTTCAAATCCGCCGCGGCTTCTGACGAAGGAGCCCGGTAGGTTCGAACGTGCGGCGAGCCAAATCACCCGTAAAACGCCGCCAGCTCCTTCTCCACACTGGGGTCCAGAAGCTCGTTCTCGATCATCCACGTCTCGTTGAAGGCGTGGGAGAGGTAACTTTCGCCGCCGTCGCCGACGAGGAGCACCATGGTCTTCCGGTCCGGGCCCGGCGCGATTCCACGGATGTGCTTCATGGCGTAGTAAGCGACCATCCCGCCCGAATCGCCCATCAGCAGTCCCTTCTTGGCCGCGAAAAATCGCATGGTATTGAAGGCCTGGGCGTCCGAGACGACATCGTGGCGGTCGATCACGGAATGGTCGATGTTCTTCGGCAGCTTGGCCCCCGGAGGATAGCCCGGTCCCGAGATGAAATAGCCGTGTCCCCGGGGCGAAAAGTGGGCCGATCCCTTGGGCTCGAGGGCTATGACCAGCGTCGTCCCGTGCTCCTTGAGATAGCGGCTCGTCCCCGATAGCGAGCTCCCCGTCCCGATGGTCCCGACGAAGACATCGATCCTGGAGATTTGCCCCAGCAGCTCCGGACCCAGCAAGCGGTAGTATCCGCGGGGATTATCCGGGTTGTCGTATTGATCCAGGTTGACGGCGCCGGGGATCTCGCGGGCCAGGCGCTTGGCGGTCTCCCGCCGGACGTCGACCAGATGCCCGCCGTCGGGATCGTCCTCATCGACGCAGAAGTGGAGCTCGCCGCCGTAGACGCGGATGGCGTTCAGCTTGTCGGCCGGCGCGTGCTTGTCCACGACGGCGATGAAGCGATAGCCGCGGGCTGCAGCCATCATGGCCAGGGCCTTGGCGGTGTTGCCGGAGGAGGACTCCACGATCGTCGTCCCGGGCTTCAGGGCTCCCCTTTCCTCGGCGGCCGAGATCAGCCCCCAGGCCGTCCGGTCCTTGAAGCTGCCTGAGGGATTGAAACTCTCGAGCTTCAGGTAGAGATCCCAGTCGGGACGCACGGTCTTGATCTTCAAGACGGGCGAGTGCCCGATCAGCTCCGTCAGGTCATTGGCGACGATCATTTCAAGACTCTCCGATTACAAAAGGCCGGGCTTTTCAATACGTCTGGGTTGATGACGAAGCGGGGCAGACGGCCGTCGAGGAAGGCCCGGACGTCCTGCATGATCATGCGGCGGATGTCGAGCCCGCCCTCCTCGCTGTACCAGGCCACGTGGGGGCTGAGGATGACGTTCTTCATTTTGAAGAGCTCGAGCCTGGGCTTGGGCGGTTCTTCTTCGAAGACATCCAGCGCCGCGCCGGCGATTTTCCCCTCCTTGAGAGCCCCGATGAGATCCTGAGTCTTGATGATCGGGCCGCGCGCCGTGTTCACGAGAACAGCCGTCGGCTTCATCAGGGCCAGCTTCGCCGCATCGAACAGACCCCGCGTCTCCACAGTCACCGGGACATGGATGGTGACAATGTCCGACTCTTTGAGAAGCTTGTCGAGGGGTGTGTGGGTGATCTCAAGCTCGTCCCTCCTCCCCTTCGGGAGGTAAGGGTCACAGACCAATATTTTCGTGTCCCACCCCTGGATCTTCTGGAAGACCCGCGAACCGATGTTGCCGCAGCCGACGATGCCGATCGTCTTGCCGGCCAGCCGGTAGAGCGGTGCGATCTTCTCCGAGCTCCAACGGCCGGTCCGGATCCAGTCCTTGAGCATCTCGTCCTGGACGCGCTTCTTGCGGTAAGCCTCCAGCATGAGCATGAGGGCGTGCTCGGCCACGTCCTCGCTCGAGGCGGTGGCCTCGTTGGCGAAGAGGATGCCGTGCTTCGTGCAGGCGGCCACATCGACGTTGTCGTAGCCGATGCCGTGGCGGATGATGAGCTTGGTCCGCTTGAGCTTGGAGATGACCTCCTCCCCGAACGGAGCCATGTTGACGAGGACGATGTCGGCGTCCTTGACCTTGGCGACGATCTCGGCCGCGGAAGCCGCTTTAAGCTGGTAGGCGGCGAACTTGATGCCCAAACCGCGGCATTCCGCCGCTTCCCAATCCAGATCGCGCTCGACGTAATCCGTGACCTTGAAGACAAGAGGGACCTTGGCGGACGGCTTCATTGGGCCTTCTTTCGTGAGTACATGAACGTCTGGTCCCTCTTGAAATAGTTCAGCAGGGCGTCGCGGCCGGGGCAATCGAGGACACTCATCCGCTTCTCGGTCTTCGTCTCAGGATCATAGATCAGGGCGGTCAGGCTGCCGATCCTGTCCGGATCGTTGAGGGCCCGAGCCAGCTCGGCCATGTGGATCGGCCCCTGCCCGGGCAGCTCCATCCCGGTCATCAGGAAGGTCAGATCGATCCAGATCCACCTGTTGAGGTCCTCGGCGAAAATCTCCGAGGTGGAGTGTCCCTCGGCCATCAGCAGATCGTAGGCGCTGCCCTTGGACCAGGTCCGCATCATCTTCATGGTTCGAGCCGGGATGCCGAGGGAATTGCAGGCGTGAACGAAGATGTCGGCCAGATTGCTGCACCAAGCCCTGTCCTCCCCCGCCATGAGCCTCCGATATTGTTCGAAGGGGGGGACGTTCATCTTGTCGGAAGGCGTGCCGCGATGCGTCCTCAGCTCGTCCAGCAGGACTCGCGCCAGCTTCCGGGCCTTCTCCAGCGGCGTCGCCGCACCCTCGACGGCTTTCCCCCATATGGCGGCGGCGAACGCGACATCCTCGGGAGACGGCTGGTCGGGGATCCAGTCCGCCACCCGGCTGAGGACGATGGGGATATCCGTCTTCTGGACGATGACGTAGCCCGGCGCGGTCTGGCCGGCCTTGGCGTAAAGCTCCCTCGGGTAATAGTTGACGTTGATGTGGTAGTCCTTGGAGACCACTCCGGAGGCGTTGACGGATCGGATGATGGTTGCCGTTTTTTGGACGTCCGGCGTGTGCTTGTCCTCGAAGGCGATGACCAGGCTCCCGCCGGCTGCCTCGCGGAACGGGACGCCGTTGGTCGAGTACTCGAAGCGGGCCAAGCCCTTGGAATCCGAGACGAGCAGCAGCTTGAGCCCCACCCCATCCGGCAGGCGGTCCATGGTCCGGATGGCCACATCCTCCAGGCGCGGGTAGAGCGCCCGCTCGTTCGACTGCAGCTTGACGATCTCCGTTCCCGGAAGGTTGACGGTCTCCTGGGGCGATGCGTACCCGAACATAATCGCCGCGCCGAGGAGAGTCGCGGCCCCCAACAATGCTCTTTTCATCTCTTCCTCCACGATATCCGTTACCGCAGCGCGGCGACTCGTCCGCCTAGAGCCCCAAAAGCCTCCTGGCGTTGCCGCCGAAGATATCGATCTTGTTCTGAAGCGAGATCTGGGCCAGCCCGACCCGTCCGATCTGCGGCCGCGGATCGATGAAGGGATTGTCGGTGCCGAAGAGAATACGCTCCGAACCGACCTCCCCGACGAAGAACTCGATCTGCCGGGCCGGGCACATCGACAGCGTGGTGTCCAGAAACACGTTGGGCGATTCGCGGGCGATCTCGACCGCTCGCCGGCTCCCGAAAGGCCCCCCCGAATGTCCCATGATCCAGATGATGCCGGGGTATTCGCGGGCCGCCGCGGCGAACAAGTCCTGCGAGCCGAAGGGATCGCCGTCGAGCCAGGTGTGGACCAGAACGGGGGCTTTCCTCTCCTCGGCGAAGGCGTAGATGCCCTTCATCCTCGGATCGTTCATGGCGCACTTGGTGAGCCAGGGATGGAGCTTGATCAAGACGACGCCGGGCCGGGCAAAGCACCGCTCCAGCTCGGCCAGCGAAAGCTCGGGATAGCTGCCGCTGACGGCGCAAGCGCCGAGCAGCCGGTTCGGATGGGCCGCCACGGCCTCCAACATCATGTCGTTGCCGGCGGCAATGTCGCCTTGGAAGCTCAAGTTGGCCGAGATCACAGTCCGCCGGATGCCGCAGAGGTCCATGGCATGGACCATGTCGGCGGCGGAGGCGGCCGGAATGTGCAGGTTGTAGAAGGGGCCGACATGGGCGTGCATGTCGATGATCTCGATATCGTCCAGGGGCAGGCCGGCGTGGATCCGCTCTTCGAGGCTGTTCATGACCAGGCTTCCCCGATGATCCCGCGCAGGTTGCCGCCGGCGATGGATTCCTTCTCGTCGCGCTCGATCTCGGCGTAGGCCAGCCGCCCCACCGCGGCCGTCCCCGTGTAGTACGGCATGTTGGAGCCGAAGAGCAGCGGCCAGCTGCCGAACCGCCGGACGACATCTTCGATGGCCCCGGCGCCCAGGAAGCGGGAGATCTCGACATGGAGATTCGAGTATCTCTCGAACAGAGGGTAGAGGAATCTATTGAAGCGATAGGTGCAGTTGGACATGATGAGAGGCAGCCCGGGATGGCGCTCCAGGAGCGCCTGGACCTCGTCCCAGGCCACCATGTCCGCATCGAGGATGAGAGGCAGGCGGACCTCTTCCAAAGCCGCCAGGAGATCGCCCGCGCACCATTCGGCCAGCGAGAAGCTTTGCTGGGCGCGACCGGGGTCCAGCCGCACGGCCTTGACGCCGGCCGCCTTCATCTCTTCGAGCAGGCGCGGCGGAGGCGGCATCTCCCCCGTATGATGCGGCAGGAGAAACCAGACAGGATCCAGGTCCGGATCGCCGGCAATCTCCGCCATCAGCCGGGAATTGCCGATAACGGGGTCGCCGAAGCGGGCCAGAGTGTGCGAGACCAGGGCCCGCTCGACTCCGGCCGCGGCCATCTCCTTCTTCAATCCGGCCACGTCCGGGATGTCCAAGAGGATCGGATTTCCGACCCGCCCGATGGAACAGAAGCAATCGAAGTACGGGAGCTTGTCCATGGCCTTCCCCTAAACGAAGATGCCCGAGACCCGGCCGCCTCTCTCGAGCAAGCGCCCGGCCGCGAGCAGATTGAGCATCAGGTGGCGGGGGTGGTGGAAGTTCTCGATCCGCGTGGAGTGCGGCGCGAACGTCACTTTCCGATCGGTGGAGTTATCCCAGAGCGGGAAACCGTGCTTGGCCAGCGGCCACTTGTCATGGACGTAATGGTACATCCGGACGAACCACTCCTTGGCCCAGGCGCCGCCGGCATGCTCGGCCGTCATCAGCGTGCCGATGAGGACTTCCTCCTGCGCCCACAGGACCTTGTCCGTATACCAGACGTTGGCCTCAGCGTCGTTGAAGCTTCGGAAGACGCCCCCGTAGAGGTCGTCCCAGGCGACCTCGACGGCCCGCCGCAGCCGCGCCTCGGCCTTCTCGAAGAGGGCACGGTCCTTCCTCCGCACGGCCTCATCCATGACCATCCAAAGCGTCTCGATGCAATGCCCGGTGTAGACGAAGCGGGCCAAGTCGTTCTTGGGCCGGGAGAAGTCGTGCTCCAGAATCTCGTTGTTCAGGCCATACTCCGGATTGAAGTGTCGGTTCATGACGGCATCGATGCATCGGTCGGCGACGGCCGCGACCTGATCGTCACGGCGGTGCGTCAGCAGGGTCGTGGCCAGGCTCAGAGTGCAGAACCAGACTCCCTGGACGCGCGCCCCGGGGACAAGCGGTGCGTTCGGGAGCTTGTAGTCGTTGACGATCTCGGGGCAGAAATCGGGCCGGTCGTACACGCGCTGGCACTTGAGAAGCAGCTCTTTGGCCATGTCCCAGGAGCGCGAGTCGCCGGAGGCGGCCGAGAATTCGGCCAGCCCGGAGGCGATAAAGAGGTCCCCGTACGTCCTGGCATCCGGGTCGCCTTTCGGCTCGCCTTTCCTGGTGAACGCCGAGGGCCAGAGGCCGTCCCCCTGCGGCTTGGACTTGAGGATGAAATCCGCGGCTTTGCGGGCGATCTCGAGATGCTTCGGATCATGGGTCAGGTTGTTGTAGAGGTAGGAATAGACCCAGATGCCGCGGCCCGTGAACCAAGCCGATTTGTCTTCTGAAAGGCGCGTGCCGTCGCGGTCGGCCGTGCACATGAACGATCCGTATTCGTGGTCCACCACGAACTTGTCCATGAAGGGCAGGAAGTCCTCGTAGAGGTCATACTCGTACTGGCGCTTGATCTGGCGAAGCTCGGCCGCGGTGAACGAGGCCAAGGCCGGCTTCCCCGTCGGCAGCGGGGCATGGGGCTGGAAAGAGGACAAAGCGGCCTGATTGGCGAGGCCGGAGAGGAAAGCCGCCGTGCCGGCCGTCGAGACTCCGAGAAACTTGCGTCTGTCCATCCGATTCTCCTAGAAAGCCACGGCCACATCGCCGGCCGGAAGGCTCATCTTCAGCCGCCGGCCGCTCTTGTCGTAAGTGAAGGCCGTGAAGGGCTTGCCGTTGACCGTCACGGAAGCCGGACGCTTCGCGGCGTAGAGCTCGACTGCGGCCGGGGCGGCCAGGCAGCCTTTCAGGCCGTCCGGATGGAGCTCGAACGTCACGGGCTCCGTGGACTCGAGCATGGATCGGTCTCCCCAGAGAAGGGTGCGGGCGTCGGCCGCGAAGACCGTTTCGTCCTTCCAGGCCAAGGCCAGGGCGTCAGTCGCATACCGGCCGGAGTCGAAGGGCCGGGCCAGGTCCGTATCGACCGCGTAGGTCCAGCCATCGATCGTGCCGGCGACGAATCCGTCTCCTCGCCTGGCTTTCGCCGGGCCGCTCTCGGGAGCATCCACCCGCAGCAGGCTGGCCATGACCAGAGGCCGCCCCTGGCTCCTGGCCGTCACCGTCAACATCCCTTCCTTGGCCAGCGGATACTCTGAGCCCAGGGTCTTGATGTAGACCGGTGTCTCTTCCATCTTGACTTCAGCTTCCGCCGGCGCCAGGTGGGCGATGTGGAGAGCGGTGCCGCCTTTGACGATCCGCGAGCCTTGAGGTGACGGCCGGATGTCCTCGAGCCGGGAGGATTGGAAGAGCAGCGTCGCGTCCACGTCATCCTTGGCCGGGACGATCGTGTCGATTAGCAGGACGGCCCGTGGCTTGAGGTAGAGCGCCGCCCGGCGCATCACTTTGATCTTGTCCCCATAAAGGCTGCCGATGTCGCCGGACGAGAAGGCGGCCGACTTGCCGTCCAGGAATTCGCGGACAAAGGCTCGGTCGGCGAAGCCGTCGATAAAGTGCAGAGGATCTCCGTTGCGCTGGCTCTGCGGGTTGCGGTCGATGAGGATGGTCGAATGGGACTGGGGCTGGGTGTAGTGCGACTGGTAGTACGGGTCGTCGTAGTAATGGCTGCCGGTGCGCTCACCGATGAAGACGATGCCGCGGTCGGCCAGCCAGAATGAGCCCTGGTCCAGGTGCTGGTGGTTGTAGAAGGCGCCCGTGCGCATGACGAAGGCGAAGTCATCGCGCTCCCAGCCGCTTTTAAAGACGGTGGTGCCCAGGCCGCGGAAGAGCCGGATCGGGTTCTCGGCGAACGGGTCCCTGCGAGGCAGCGCCTCCGTCGGGTGGAGAACGTCCTGAAACGTCTCCTCCTTCTTGAGGTAGGCGTAGAGCCAGAGAAGCTGCGGGTCTTTGAGCTTGGCCGCAAGCCAAGCCCAATTGGGGATCGGATTGAGCGTGCCGGCTCCGCTCGTGATCGGGCCGAGGCTTCCGCCCGAGTCGCCGTAGTGGAAGAAGAGCTTGTCCTTGATCAGTCCGGCCCAGATCATGTCGGGATAGGTGCGGGAGAGGGGAGCCGAGAGATCCAACCCGAAGACGCCGTCGAGAGCGGGCAGGGTTTTGGAAAGCGAGAGCATCGTGAACGTGCAGTAGCCGAGACTCTCCCCGTACCCGCCGTCCGCGCCGATGGATTTGCCGATGAAGTCGTGGAGCTTGAGGACCGCCCCGGTAAAGAGGAGCTCCTGCCACTCATCAGCCGGCCCGTCGCCGAAAACCGCGGCCTGGGCCGTGAGCGAGCCACCGGTGACATGCGCGATCCAATTGGATGTGCCGCTGGTGACCAGGTTGTCCTCGACATAGCCGCGGTGGCAGCCGGTGATCATGTTGCGCAGGAAGGCGTCGCGGCAGACTTGGCGCTCGATCTCGCTCATGAGCCCATAGAAGAGATCATAAGCCAGGGCCGCTTCCATACTCAGCTCGCCGACCGGGTAGTAGATGTGCTGTCCGCGCGTCTCGAACCAGGGGTGGACCCAGGACGGAAAGCTGCACAACTTCAGGAGGACGGCCTTGCCATAGGCCCCGGCCTCCTCGACTCCGCACAGGGCATAAGCCAGAGCGCTCGAGCGGAGGGCCTTCTCCCAGGAGGTGATGCGGGTGAACCAGGGATAGATGGAGCGGGGCACGTTGCCGATGAGCGGCTCGTCCGCCGGAAAGGCGTCGATGTCGAAGACGATCTTCTCGGGCGGGAGCTTCTCCCGGCTGTCCTTGAGGTCGGCCAGGATGCCGTCGCGGACGCCCTTGAAACGGGGCTCGGCCAGGCGGGCCGCGACCTTGGGCCTCGACGTCTCGTCGAACCACAGCCGCGGGTGCCGGCCGGCGATTCCCGCCGGGACGATGTGGATCGTGAACTCGGTTTCCGCCGCGGGCGCCGCCCCGTCGAAAGCCGTCACGCGGCCTCGGTAAAGGCCCGGAGGAAAGGGCATCTGGACCGAGCCGCTCCACTCCCCGTCCTTCAGCGCGAGGCGGCTCGCGGCGAGGGTCTTCTCCCCTTCCGCGAAATCCCTGATCTCAAGCCCGACCCGGCCCGCTTCAAACGGCCATTTTCCCTTGACGATGAGCGTATCGCCCGTTTGATAAGCCTTCCGCGGGATGAAGGGCTTCCACTCGCTGAGCTTGTCCACGACCGGCTCGGCGAATCGGAACGCGGCCTCCTTCTCGGCCGTGACGACAACATCATCGAGCCCAAGGTAGATGGGCATGGCCGGGTCGCCCTTGGCGAATTTGACCAGGACGGCCAGCCCGTGGATTCGGAGATCGCCGCCTCCGATTATGGGATTCGCCCGGACGAAATCCTCATACGCCGCGGTCAGGGGCAGCCAGCCGTTGGTCGGCGGGCCGGCCATCGTGAAATCCACGGCCCCCATGCCGCCCGCCGCCAGCCGGATCTTGGCCCACTCGGGGCGAAGCTCCGTCTTGATGTAGATCCGCAGACTCACCGACGAACCCGGACGGAACCAAGCGTCCAGAGCTTTTTGGGCTCCCGCGTAGCACTCGACCGGCGAGTAGGGCGTGACCTTCTCGACCAGCGAGATGTTCGGGTCCCCGGCGACGATCGTGTCCGGCCGGATGTTCGGGTCGAAGGCCGTGTCCTGCCAGAGCGGGTAGGAAGCCCAGGCATTGAGCTCCCGGGACTCGAAGTCTTCCCGGTAAGTCAGCGGCTCCAAGGCCCGACGCCCGGGCGGAGAGCCGAGCCCTGCGACGGCTAGTAGGATGAGCGCCAACGTTATTTTCTTCATCTTCCCCCCAATTCCGGAGATCAAGATTTGTTGGGACATCATCTCCTCACATGACGTGGTGCTTGTCCCAGACTTCGCGGACTTTCTTTCCGGCCCCCAGGGCCTTGCGGACCGTCGACTCGGCCTTGACCCGGCGGACGGCCTCCGCGATGGCCTCTTTCTCGATCTCCCTGGGGATGAAGACGATGCCGTCGAGATCGGCGAAGACGATCGTTCCCGGGCTGATGCGGCGGCCGGCGAAGAGCACCGGGCCGTCGATGTCGACGACTCCGGCCCGGTCCGTGGTGTCGATAGGCGAGATGCCCTTGGCGAAGACGGGGAACTGCATCTGGATGATCTTGCGGGCGTCGCGGGTGTAGCCGTCGACGAGGCAGCCGCGGGCGCCGCGGCTCCGCATGGCCGTGGCCGAAAGCTCGCCCATGATCCCGGTCTCGAGCGGCTTGGTCGCCGCGGCCACGGCGACTTCGCCGGGCTTGAGGCTGTCCATGAGGGCGATGGCCAGCTTATAAGGGTCCTCGCGGCCGGTGAGCATGGGAGCGTTGAGCAGCGTCCGGACGCGGCCGGCGCAGACGGCCTGCTGGTAGAGCGGCCGGATCAGGGCATGCGGGCTGGCGGCGCACTCCGGAAAGCCCATCCCGTCGAGGATGTCAGAGATGGCCCCCGAGTAGAAGGTCTTCTCCATGAACGCGAACATCTCGATGTCTTCGGCGAATTTCATGGCTTGACTCCGTCGTGCTTAGTCCGGTCAGACGTTCAGGCTGATCTTTTCGGGCTTCCCGGATGCGAGCGAGCGATGAATCGCGTCCAGGACGGCCGTGCTTCGCACGCCGTCGCGGGCCCCGACATGGGGTTCCGTGTCGTGTTCGATGGCGTAGACGAAGCCGCGGACGGCGGCCGGGAATGCCCCCTGCCACTCCTCGAAGACCTTGTAGTTGAGGAAGGTCCTGGGGCAATCGAACTTCTCCTGGAGCAAGGCGTCGATCGCTTCGGCTTTGCGGTCAAGGTGCAGGGAGCCGGCGCTGCCGATGATCTCCATGAACGAGTCGGGCATATAGGGGCTCGAATTCGGGTAGATCCAGACGGCCTCGTAGGTGGCGTGCCGGCCGCCCTCATAGGTCACCAGCGACTGGATGCCGTCGTAGGTATCGAAGCCCATCCCGACCAGGACCTTTTTGGTCCCGCGGGCGTAGGCCTCGACCGGATCGGCGTCGAACCACCAGGTCATCAGGTCGATGTCGTGGCAGGACAGGAACCAGGCCGGGGTGGACTTGGCCGACCAGGACTTGATCATCTGGGTCGGGACCGAGATCGGGTTGTTCTTGCGGGCGAATCCGATCAGCGGCTCGCCGAGCTTGCCCGCCTCGATCATCTCGCGGACCTTGTGGTAGGGCGAGAGCCAGCGGTGGTTGAAGTCGACCTGGAGCTTGAGGCCGGTCTTCTTCACGACCCGGTACATCTCCTCGGCGTCGGCCTGCGAGGTGGCCATCGGCTTTTCGACATAGACATGGCAGCCGGCCTGCAGAGCGTCGACGACCGGCTGGCGATGGAAGTTGTCCGGCGTGGCCACGGCCACGGCCTCGAGCTTCTCCTTGTCCAGCATGTCCTTGTGATTCGCATAGAGCGCCGCAACCCCCAGCTCCCTCCCGAGGGCTTCGCGCCGCTCGGCGGCCGGATCGCAGATGGCCTTGATCTCCACGCCGGGAATGTTCTTGAGGACCCGGCCGACGGCGCCGCCCATGATCCCCGCCCCGATGATGCCGAACTTGTGAGTCATGGCTTTCTCCTTCCTGGGCCGCTCCCCGGTCAGGGGATGAAGACGCCCTTGAGGCCCTGCCGGCTCTCCATCGCCGAGAAGAGCTCCCGCCACCGATCCAGCCCGCCTTGATGCGTAGCGAGCGGCCGGACATCGATCTGCCGGCTGTGGACGAGATGGATGGCCCGGTCCCAGGACGTGTAAGACGTGGACATATTGAAGATAAAATCGATAGCCTTGGACATGGCGGCTTCGTAGGGGAATGAGATCGCCGGCCGTCCCGTGAGGCCGATGGCCGCCACCCTGCCTTTCTTGCGGACCAGCCGGACGGAGAGACCGATACCGCCCTCCGAACCGCTGGCCTCGACCACCAGATCGGCGCCGCGCCCATCGGTGAACGCGGCGGCCGAGGCCGGGACATCGTCTTTCTCGACATTCCAGACGGCATCGATCGCGGCAAGCTTGCGGGCCGCGGGCAAGCGGATGGCCTCATCGATGTTCGCCCCCGCCACGGCCACGCGGGCCGCTCCGGCCGCCTTGACCACCATGGCCGCCATGAGGCCGATCGGCCCCGGGCCGACGACGATTACGGTATCCGCCGGCTCGACCCGGCCGCGCTCGAGCACGTCGTGGACGACGTTGGCCGCCGGCTCAACGAAGGCGGCCTCCTCAAAGGGCATATCGTCGGGGAGGCGGTGGAGGAGGGCCGGCTCGGGATAGCGCATGAAGCGGGCGAAGCAGCCGTCGATGCCCCAGCCGGGCGAGCGTTTGGAGGGACAGAGCTGGCGGCTCCCGGTCCGGCAGAGCCAGCATGTCCCACAGGCCAGAGTGTGCGGCTCGCCCACCACGCGCTCCCCGACGGACCAGCCCCGGACATCCGGCCCCAGGGCGGCGATGACGCCGGCAAACTCGTGGCCCAGGATGACCGGCGGCCAGTACGGAAACTCGTCGTGGAGGATGTGGAGGTCGGTGCCGCAGATGCCGGCCGCCTTGACCTCGATGAGGACATCGTCTCTTCCGATCTCCGGGACGGGGACATCCCGAAGCTCGACGAAGCCCTCCCCCTTGGCCGTCTTGACCAGCGCTTTCATAGTCGATTTTTCAGACATGTTCGAGCCCGCTCCATTGGCCGATGAATCGGATGAGGGCGGAGGCGGCTTTCCGGAGATCGTCGACCGCCATCCTCTCCCCCCCTCCGTGCGCCGTCCCGATGGAGCCGGCGCCGAAGACCACGGCTGGAATGCCCAGCCCTTCCGTATATCGCCAGGCGTCGCACGATGCATTCATGAAGGCCGGCCGGGATGGGACGCCGGCCTCGCGGCAGGCCGCAAGCAGGGTCTGCGGCAAAAGATGCGCTTCAGGGAGCCGGGACGGATCGTTGCGCAGCATCGTGAACCGGATCTCAGCCCGGAAGGGGCGGACCGCCTCCGCCAGGCGGGCTTGGATATCCTGTCTGCGGAAGGGAGGCAGAAACCCGAACACGCCCTTGAGGACGGCCTCGTCCGGAGCGGCGGCCGGCCAGACGCCCGAATGGAGCATGCCGAAAGTGCAGGGCGCCGGGTTGGGGTGGTCCGCGATTTCCGGCACCGACGCCTGCGACACGGCCAGCGTCTCCGCCTTGAGGGCCTCGATGGCCTCCATGACTTCGACGGCCTCTTTCAGGGCGCTGACGGTGGTGCCGGGACTGCCGCTGTGGCCAGCGACACCCGACGTCCGCACCTCGAACCAGACCGCCCCGCGGACAAGATGGACGACTTCGAGGTCGGTAGGCTCGAGGACGATGGCGCCGTCCGCGGCCAAGCCGTTCCGTTGCACCAGGAGAGTTCCGTTGCCGCCGCACTCCTCCTCGACGACGAAATCCGCGGTCAGGTCTCCTCCGGGCCGCAGACCCAGGTCGGCCAGGGACTTGAGGACGAGCCAGATGACGGCCGCCTGCCCCTTGGCGTCGCAGGCCCCGCGGCCGTAGACCCAGCCGTTCTCGACCCTGGCCTTGAACGGCTCGACCTGTCCGGGCGTGGCAGGCACGACGTCCAGATGCGTGTTGAGGGCCAGGCTTCGCCCCGACCCGCTTCCCTTGATTCGAGCCCGCAAGTTGGCCTCACCTGTATAGCGAAAGCCGTCGATCGGAAAGGAGTAGTCGGGGTCATCCCGGATGGAATCGGGGATGGGAACGAGCTCGGCCGAATCGGCCAGGCCGGCCAGGCGCGGCTGGAGGAAACGGGCCGGGCCTTTCTCCTCGCCCCGCACGGACGGGATTTCAATGAGCCCACGCAGGATCTCCAGCGACCCCTCGAGATTTTCATCGACGGCCCGGAGAACACTCTCGTCCATGATGGGCTGATTCTAGCACTCTGCGTCGGCCACGGCCAGGGTCGCCGCGCCGGACTCCCGTCGGGATCGCTTGACACGCGGCCGGCCGCGGAGAGAATAAAAGCAGACACCCCAACGGAAGCGAGGAGCCGACCATGACAACCTCCCGGCCGAAAACGCAGGAGCTCCTGGAGCTATCCCGGACCTACGAGCCCGAATGCATGAACTGGCAGGCGCCGGTCATCTGGGACCACGCCTCGGGGGCCGAGATCTGGGACGTCGACGGGAAGCATTACATCGACTGGACCTCGGGCGTGCTGGTGGCCAACGTCGGGCACGCCCATCCGGTCCTGGCCGAAGCCCTGGCCGGCCAGGCCGCAAGGCTCCTCAACACCTTCGACTTCCCCACCCCGGAGCGGCTGCGATTGGCCGAGAAGATCGTCCGGGCCGCGCCGCCGCACCTGGACAAGGTCATCTTCCTGACCACCGGCTCCGAGGCCATGGACGCGGCCATGCGACTGGCCAAGCGATTCACCGGCAAGTACGAGATCGTCTCCTTCTGGGGCGGCTTCCACGGCCGGACCTTCGGTCCCATGAGCCTGAGCGGCATCCCCAAGATCCGCCGCAGCTATGGGCCGCTTGTCCCGGGCACGATCCTGGCGCCCTACCCGTACTGCTATCGCTGCCCCCTGGCCATGACCCATCCTGAATGCGATCTTTTCTGCTTGTCCTTCCTCGACCAAACCGTCGCGGTCCAATCCTCCGGCTCCCTGGCCGCCGTCATCGTCGAGCCCTACCAGGGCACGGCCGGGTTCGTCTTCCCTCCCCCGGGCTGGCTCAAGAAGCTCGAGGCTTGGGCGAAAAGCCGGGGCCTGCTCTTCATTCTGGACGAGGTCCAATCCTCCTTCGGCCGCACCGGGACAATGTGGGCCCTGGAGCATGAATCCCTCGCTCCCGACATTCTCGTCCTCGGCAAGGGGATCGGCAGCGGCGCGCCCATCGCGGCCCTCCTGACCCGGGCCGAAGTCTTCGCCTGCCTCGAGCGGGGCGAGATGTCCTCGACCCTGGGCGGGAACCCGCTGAGCTGCGCCGGCTCGCTGGCCGTCCTCGAGATCATCGAGAAGGAGGGGCTCCTGGAGAAGGCGGTCCGCAACGGCGCCTATCTCAAGGGAAAGCTTCTCAACCTGATGTCCAAGCACCCGATGGTCGGCGACGTCAGGGGCATGGGGCTCGTGTACGGGATCGAGTTCGTGCTCGACCGCAAGACCAAGGAACCGGCCGCGGACCTGGCCAAAGCCATCGTCCTCCAGTGCGTGGAGCGGGGGCTGATGTGCGGCAAGCTCGGCCTTCACGGCAATGTCATGCGCGTGGCTCCGCCCTTGGTCATCACGCCGGAGCAGATCGACAACTCCGTGGCGATCCTGGACGGCGTCCTTTCGGAGCTGTGATGGACGCCCAGGGCATCCGGCTTCCCGACTACTTGATCATCCTGTCCTACTTCCTGGTCGTGGTCGGAGTCGGCTTGGCCTCGGCCCGCTACATCCGGAAAGCCAAGGACTACTTCGCGGCCGGAAACGTCATGCCCTGGTGGCTGGCCGGGACGTCTTTCTACAAGGCCTCGTTCAGCGCCCTGCTCTTTGTCATCTACAACGAGATCGCCTACAAGTACGGCCTGGTGGCCGTCGTGATCCTCTGGATCAGCCCGCTCTGCATCGTGCTGGGCGGCCTGCTGACGGCCCGCCGCTGGCGCCGGGCCCGGGTCATGACCCCGCTCGGCTTCATGGAGCGCCGCTACAGCCCGATCGTCCACCAGGTCTTCGTCTGGACCGGCCTGCCGCTGCGCATGTTCGACAACGCCCTGAAGATCCTCTCGACCTCGATCATCTTCGCCGTGGCCTTGCGCGGGCTGGGGCTTTCGATCACCGCCTTCATGGCCATCATCGGGCTGGTCATGATCCTGTATTCGTTCATGGGCGGCCAAATGACGGTCATGATCACCGACTTCGTCAACGTCTCCATCCTGGCCGTCTCGGTCGTCACGCTCTTTATCCTGACCCTGGGCAAGATAGGGAACCTGGGGGATTTCTCCCGGGCCCTCCCGGCCGGCTTCTTCCACCCGGCCCCCGAGCCCTACGGCTGGTCCTACCTCGTCTTCACGGTCTTCCTGGTCACGGTTCTGTCCTACAACGCCAGCTGGGCCCTGGTCCAGAAATACAACACCCTCAGGAGCGAAAAGGAGATCGGCAAGATGATCGCCCTGATCGCCGGGCTGATGTTCGTCATGCCGCCGATCTTCTTCCTGCCGGGCATCGCGGCCCGGGTGCTGCTGCCGGGGATCGCCAACGCCAAGGAAGTCTACGCCCTGATCAGCCTGAAGATCCTGCCGGTCGGGATGATGGGGCTGATCCTGGCCTCGGTCATCAGCTCGACCATGTCCACCCTGGGCTCGGAGTTCAACACTCTGTCCGGGGTCCTGACCCGCGACTTCTTCAAGAGGAAAATCAAGCCCGGGCTGACCGAGAAGCAGGAGATTTTCACGGGCCGCGCCTTCACGGTCCTGATCGGGACGGGCACGGTCCTGCTGGCCATGCTGTTCAACGCCCTGCAGGGCTTCAACCTCATGGACATCATGTTCCGCGTCTTCAGCGCCTTCGGGCCGGCCACCATGATCCCGCTGATCTTCGGCCTGCTGTTCAAGAAGTTCAACGCGCGGGGGACGCTGTGGGGGCTGACGGCGGGCTGCATCACGGGCGTCGTCCTGGTCCTGACCAACTTCGCCCTGGTCCAGGTCTACGCCGAGGAGATGAAGGCGGACCCGCGGCTCGAATTCTGGCTCCGCAGCGGCTGGAACTCCGCGGCCACGGTCGTGAGCGTCACGGCCACGATCCTGGGGATGGTCATCGGGACGGCGTCGCGGCCCACGCCGGACGGCGAGAAGCAAAGGGTCGAGGCCTTCTTCGCCGACCTGAAGACTCCTTTTCTTTTCGAAGGCAAGACGGGCGATTCCCTCTCGCCTTTCGGGGTCATCGGCTTCATGCTCATCGCCTTCGGAGCCCTGGTCGCGGCCGTCTCCCTGCTCGTCTTGACCGTTTACCATGATGCGTTCGCCTTCCGCATCGATCTCGCCGTATCCTCGGCCCTGATCAGTATGGGCCTGCTCATGCGGATGGGCCGGAAGAGAGCCTGACGGATTGTTGAAAGGAGCCCCCATGCCCCAGTTCCAGCCTTTCGTGATGGAACGGATGATGTCCAAGTTCGAGAAGGCCGTCGACTACAACCTCTCGGAGAGCGGGGTCCACCCGCTGACCCTGAAGGAGCTCTTCCAGGACGACCCGGAGGGTCTGTCCGGCCTTCACTCCCTTGAGATGGACTACGCCCACGCCAACGGCATTCCGGAGCTGAGGCAAAACATCGCCGCCCTCTACCCAGGAACGGGGCCGGAGAACATCCTTGTGACCGTGGGAGCCATCGAGGCCAACTACGACATCCTATGGGGCCTGCTCGCGTCCGGGGACCAAGCCGCCGTCATGCTTCCGAACTACATGCAGATCTGGGGACTGGCCAAGAACCTGGGCCTCGATCTTAAGACCTTCAGCCTGAACGAGAGGAACGGCTGGGCGCTCGATTTCAAGGAACTGGAGGAAGCCGTAACCTCAAAGACGAAGCTGATCGCGGTCTGCAACCCGAACAACCCGACGGGCTACATCCTTAAAAACGAGGAGATGGAGGCGATCATCGAGGCGGCCCGCTGGTCCGGGGCTTGGATTCTGGCGGATGAGGTTTATGCCGGAGCCGAGCGGTTGGCCGAGGCACAAACGCTGTCGTTCTACGGAATGTACGACAAGGTCCTGGCCGTGGGCAGCCTGAGCAAGGCCTACGGCCTGCCGGGTTTGCGGATCGGCTGGGCCGTCGGACCGGCCGGCGTCATCGACGAGCTCTGGGCCAGGCACGAATACCTGACCTTGAGCGCCACGATGCTCTCGAACCACCTGGCGGCCTACGCCCTGTCCCCCCGCGTCCGGCCCCGCATCATCGAGCGCACCCGCCGTTACATCCGGCGCGGTTACCCCGTGCTGGAGCAATGGATGAAGGAGCAGGGCGATATCCTGAGCGGCACTCCTCCCCAGGCAGCGGCGATCGCCTTCGTGAAGTACAACCTGGACATTAATTCCACCCAGCTCGTCGAGCGGCTGCGCGAGGAGAAGAAGGTGCTCATCGTGCCCGGCGACCACTTCGGGCTGGACCATTTCGTCCGCATCAGCTACGGCCAGCCCCACGAGTACCTGAAGCCGGCGCTCGGAAGGATCAGCGAGTGGCTCAAGGAAATGAGGACGAAATAGGCGCCGCGCGCAAGGCCTAGCGTGAAGATCGCAACATTGAGCCAGATTAGGGAGGTCCTTCCCTCGCTGGACCTCATCCCAGCCATCGAGTCGGGCTTCGTGGCCTACTCCGAGGGCCGGGCGATCGTGCCGCCGGTCGGCGAGCTGATCCTGGACAAGGGCGAAACGCACATCAAATACGGCTATATCAAGGGCGACGAGCACTACGTCATCAAGATCGCCTCCGAGATATAACCGAAACTTGTGTATG
>DFYJ01000107.1 GCA_002383325.1 Candidatus Aminicenantes bacterium UBA4085 | reverse complement strand
CCCGGCTTCGATCGCCTCCCCCAGCGGATCGAGCATGTCCCCAGTGATGAGGGGCTCGTCGCCCTGGATGTTGACGATGATCGCGGCGTCATGGCGGGCGGCCACCTCGGCGGCCCGGTCCGTGCCCGAGGCGCAGCCACTCGACGTCATCTCCGCCTCCGCTCCGAAGCCGCGGGCGGCCTCCAGGATGCGGACGTCGTCCGTGGCCACCACCAAACGGCCCAAGCAGGCGGCCCGGGACGCGCCCTCCCAGACCCATTGGATCATGGGCCGGCCCAGGATGGGGGCCAGGGGCTTGCCGGGGAAGCGGCTGGACCCGTAGCGGAC
Organism: Candidatus Aminicenantes bacterium UBA4085; assembly: GCA_002383325.1. GTDB lineage: Bacteria > Acidobacteriota > Aminicenantia > Aminicenantales > UBA4085 > UBA4085. The sequence goes on along the minus strand of DFYJ01000107.1, from coordinate 12,291 downwards.
GGGGATGACGCCGAGCGCCGAGCCTCTGGTCATGGCTCGATGATCGACTTGATCTCTTCCTCGGCCGGTTTCGCTTCCAGCGTCTGGCAGTTGGCCTCCAGGTAGGCGCCTTCGGCGATGATCAGCTTGGGTGTCTGGATCGTGCCGAAGACGCGCCCTCGGCTGTGGATCTCGACCCGTTCGGAGGCCTGGATCGTACCCCGGAACTCGCCGTTGATGAGGGCGAAGCCGACCTTGGCGTCCGCCTCGACCTTGCCCCGCTCGCCGATGATCAGCTGGGACTCGGATTCGATCCGGCCCTTGAAGAAGCCGTCGACACGGAACGAACCGGTGAACTTGAGCTCGCCGTTGAACTCCGTGCCGTCGTCGAAGAAACCCGAAATCTTGGACTCGTCGACCTTGCGATCTTTCACGTCTTTCATGCCGTCGCTCCCTTCATGAGATCATAAATCCGGTTGAGGTCGTCCAGGGTGTAATAATGAACCTTGATGACACCCTTCTTGGCCGTGCCCTCGATCGCCACCTTGGTCCCGAGGACCCGAAGCAGGTCTTCCTGGACCGCGGCCAGATTCGGATCGAGTCGGCGGGCGACACGCGGCTTGTCCTCCGGCGCCTTGCGGCCGGAGACGGCCGTCTCGGCTTCCCGCACGGACAGGCCGCGGCTGATGATGCGGCGGGCCAGCTCGATCTGGCCGCGCTCTTCCTCCAACGACAGGATGGCCTTGGCGTGGCCCATGCTCAGGCGGCCCTCTCGGAGATGCTCCTGGATCTCGGCCGGCAGCTTCAGGAGCCGCAGGGTGTTGGTCACCGAGGCCCGATCCTTGCCGACTTTCTCCGCGACTTCCTGCTGGGTGTAGCTCAGATCATCCATCAGGCGATGATAGGCCGCCGCAACCTCCATCGGGTTGAGCTGCTCGCGCTGGAGGTTCTCGATCAGCGAGATCTCCAGCTGGCTCTCCGGCGGGATGTGGCGGATGAGCACGGGGATCTTCTTCAAGCCCGCTTTGCGGGCCGCCCGGAAGCGCCGCTCGCCGATGATGATCTTATAATAGCCCGCCTCCGGGACGACAACGATCGGCTGCAGCACGCCGGCTTCGCGGATTGAGGCGGCCAGCTCTTCGATCGCCTCGTCCCGGAAATCAACCCGGGGCTGGTCGGGATTGGGCTTGACCAGGTCGATGTCCACATCGGCGTACTTCTCATCCTTGAGTATCCCGAACTCTTCTGGAATGAACGCTTTAATGCCTTTGCCTAGGGCTTTTTTCATTTCTGCAGGATCTCCTCGGCCAGCTTCATATAGGCTTCCGCGCCACGGGAACGGGCATCATAGAGCAGGACCGGTTTACCGAAGCTGGGCGCCTCGGCCAGCCGGATGCTTCTGGGAATAACGGACTCATAGACGACGGACTTGAGCGACTTTCTGACCTCATCGGAAACCTGCTTGGACAGGTTCGTCCGCTCGTCGAACATGGTCAGGAGGATTCCCTCAATCTTCAGTCCAGGATTGAAATAAGTGCGGACTTCGTCGAGCGTGCGCAGGAGGTCGGGGATCCCCTCCATGCAGAAGAACTCCGTCTGGACCGGGATGAGAATGGAGTCCGCGGCCGAAAGGGCGTTGATGGTCAGGAATCCCAGGGAAGGTGGGCAATCGATAAAAATGTAACCGAACCGCGGGCGGGCTTTCTCCAGCGCCTCGCGCAGGGCGAATTCGCGCCTTTCCCTGGTGAACAGCTCCGCTTCGACTCCCGCCAGCTCAGGGGAACAGGGACAGACGTACAGGTTGTCGAGCTCCGTTCCTGTGATGCACTCCATGATATCCAGGCCGTTCATCATGGCCTGGTAAATTCCCTTGTTCGGCTCACGCGGTATGCCCAGGCCGGCCGTAGCCATCCCCTGGGGGTCGAAGTCGACCAACAGGACGCGCTGTTTCTTGAATGCCAGGGCGGCGGCGAGATTGATCGAAGTCGTGGTCTTCCCCACCCCGCCCTTCTGGTTCGCGACAGCAACGATTTTATTCATAGCGCCCTGATGTTCCACGTGGAACATCGGCCTTGGGCCGAGGCTTGCGCCCGGCCGAGCCGACGCGGATATAGACGCAGAAAACATCCGCCGGCGTCAATCCGGATATCTTTTTCATCTCCCCGATCGTCTTGGGTTTTGCCTGGGCCATCTTCTCGATCGCTTCCCTGGTCAGTCCATGAATCGTTGTCAGGTCGAGCCCGGCCGGGATCCTGACGCCATCCATCTTGCGGAGCTTGGAGATCTCCTTCTCCTGCTTGCGGAGGTAGCCTTCATACTTGATCTCCGCCTCCACATACCGGGCCTCCTCCTCGTTCAGCGGTTCGCTGAGCCGGGCGTATTGTAGCACATCAGGCCAATGGTGTTCAGGCATCTTGAGGAAGTCCGCAAGGGGGATGCTGTCTCCCTTTTGGGTCTTGACCTTCGTCGACCCCAGGGCCTTGAAGGCCCGACCGATCCTTTCCCTTCGGCGCAGAAAATCATCGTAGATCTCCGGCGGCAGGAGTCCGATCTCGCGGCCCAGCGGCATGAGGCGGACATCGGCATTGTCGATGCGCAAGTGCAGGCGGCGCTCCGAGCGGGAAGTGAACAGGCGGTAAGGCTCCGCGACTCCTTTCCCGATAAGGTCGTCGATGAGGACGCCCAGGTAGGATTCGTTCCGATCCGGGACGAACGGCGCTCGTCGCCGGATCTTGAGCGCGGCATTCAGGCCGGCCACAAGCCCCTGCGCTGCTGCCTCTTCATAGCCCGACGTCCCGTTGATCTGCCCGGCTAGATAAAGCCCCGCGACAAGACGGGACTCCAGCGTGGGCCGCAGGTCCAAGGGAGCAAAGGCATCATATTCGATGGCGTAAGCAGGCCGTAGAATCTTGGCCCCATCCAGGCCGGGGATGCTCTTCAGAATCGCTTTCTGAATGTCCAGGGGCAAGCTAGTCGACAGCCCGTTGACATAGATCTCGGAGGTTTCCAGGCCCTCCGGCTCCAGGAAAAACTGATGCCTCGGGTGATGCGGAAACTTAATGACCTTGTCCTCGATCGAGGGGCAGTAGCGGGCTCCGATGCCCTTGATGGTCCCCCCGAAGAGCGGGGAGCGCCCGATGTTCGCCCGTATGACTTCATGGGTCTCGGGAGTGGTGTGGCCCAGGTGGCAGAGCACTTTATTTTCCAGACGCTCCCGAGTCCGGTAGGAGAATGGAACGGGCGGCTCATCCCCCGCCTGAGGCTCGAAGCGGGACCAGTCGATCGATCCCCTATCCAGCCGCATGGGCGTTCCCGTCTTCAAACGGAAAGTCCGATGCCCGATCTTCTGCAGACTCTCGCTAAGCTCCCTCGAGGCAGGTTCGTTGGCTCGGCCGGCAGAGTAGCTGCTCTCGCCGATATGGATAAGGCCGTTGAGGAATGTGCCTGGGGCGGCCACGACCGCTCCGGCCCTGAGCTCCGATCCGTCGATCATCCGGACGCCGGAGACTCGGCCTTCCTTGACCAGAATCTCCGTAATGATGCCCTGGTAGAGGCTCAGATGGGGCAGTCCCTCCAAGAGCGATGTCATGGCTTGCCTGTACCCGGCCTTGTCGCTTTGGACGCGCGGCGCCTGCACGGCAGCTCCCCGGCTGCGGTTGAGGAGCCGGAAATGGATGCCGGTCCGATCCGCCAATATGCCCATGATCCCGCCCAGGGCGTCGATCTCCCTTACCAAGTGCCCCTTGGCCAGCCCTCCAATGGCCGGATTGCAGGACATCTGGGCGATCGTCTCCAGGTGGATCGTCACCAGGCAGGTTTCGAGGCCCAGGCCGGCCGCAGCGTGGGCCGCCTCGCAGCCGGCATGGCCGGCGCCGATGACGACGACGTCGAATGAATCGGAGCTGCGGGTGGGTGGCATGGATCGCGGCAGCCTGTCCGCGGGGATTCCGGCGGCCGGGCCGGATTATCGCACAGACGCGCCTCGCTTAGGAAGAGAGCTTGTTTTTACGCCTTCCGGGAAAAGGGGGCTCTTCGCTGGATTTCGGGGGAATATGACGAAGAGCCAAAAAGGAGGACTATTTTCCCAGGCAAAAGCGCCCGAAAACCTCGGCCAGGACGTCGTCGGGGACAATCTCGCCGGTCAGGCGGCCGATTCCCTTCAGGGCCGGCTTGAGTTCTTCCGCCACCAGCTCCGGCCGTAACCCGCCGCCGGGGACGGAAGCCGCGCTTCGCAGGCCCGCTTCAATCTCTTCCAGGGCCTGCTTCTGGCGCAGGTGAAGGACGATGTCCTCGTCCCGCTTCCCGGGAGAACGGCCGAAGACATCGTGGATCGTTTCCCGCAGGATGTCGAGGTTGTCGCCTCGCAGGGCGGAGACCTCGACCAAGGGCGTCCCGGCGCGGAGGGCCAGGAGACAGGCCGCATCGAAGCGCCGGGCCCGGTCGCTCTTGTTGAGGACGAAGACGGCTTTCTTCCCGGGGAAGGCCCGGGCCAGGGCCAGATCCTCGCGGCCGGCCGGGCGAGACGCGTCGAAGACGAACAGAACGCCGTCCGCCGCTTCGGCCTCGGCCCGGCCGCGGCGGATGCCTTCCCGCTCGATCGCGGTGCGCCCCGATCCGAGCCCGGCCATATCCACGAGGTGGAAGAGGCCGTCCTTGACCGGCAGCCGCTCGCGCAGCAGATCTCGCGTCGTCCCCGCTTCCCGCGAGACAATGGCCCGGGGAGCGTCAAGGAGGGCGTTGAACAGGGTGGATTTGCCCACATTGGTCCGCCCGGCCAGAGCCAGGACGGACCCTTCCATAAGCTTCCGGCCAGACTCAAAGCTCACGATCAGCCGCCCGATATCGGCCCGCAGCTTTCGCAGGCGCCTCCCGATTTCGACTTCCCGAAGGCCCAGATCCTCGTCGGGGAACTCGATCCCGGCTTCCACATCGGCCAGGAGTCCGACTAGGTCCTTCCTCAGCCCGGCGATCTTGCCGGAGAGACCTCCCCGGACCTGGCGGAAGGCCGCCTGGGCCTGGGGCAGGGTGAAGGACCGGATGAGGGAATCGACTGCCTCGGCCTGGAGGAGATCCAGGCGCCCGTTGATGAAAGCCCGGAAAGTGAACTCACCCGGCTCGGCCAAGCGGGCTCCGGCCCGAACGGCCCGGCGGAGGGCCTCCTCCAGCACGGCCGGGCTGCCGTGGCAGCTGATCTCGACAACGTCCTGGCGGGTATAGGAGCGGGGTGCGGGGAAATAGATCAGGAATCCCTCGTCCAGGGCATCGGCTCCCCTGCCGGCGAGAACCGCCCCAAAGACGGCCCGCCGTTCGGGATAGCCGCCCCGGCAGGATCGCTTCGGACGGAAGAGCCGGGAAGCTATCGCGGCGGCGCGGGGTCCGCTCAGCCGGAGGATGCCGATCCCCCCGGAGCCGGGGGGCGTGGCGACGGCCGCGATGGTGTCATCGGGGCCGGGCTCGAACATGGCGGACCGGAGCTCAGCCCTCGCCCTCCCGGGGAGGCGTGCGCTTGCCGTCGCGTCCGGCTGCGAAGATCTTGATCCGCTTCAGGAACCCGTCGCCCAGGCTCTCGCTGGCCATGCCGGGGACTTGGTCGACGGCGATATGGACGATCCTCCGTTCGTAGGGGTTCATGAGGTCGGTGATCTCGCTGCGGCCGCTCTGGCGGACGTGGCCGGCCACTTCCAGAGCGTAATCGCGGATCTTCTTCTCCTTGCGCTTGCGGAAGAACTCGCAGTCCACCTGGACCTTCTCGCCGGAGATCTTGTTCAGGATGTGCTGCAGAGCCAGCAGGAGCTGACCGTCCTTCCACAGCAGGAGCTGTTTGTCGGGACCGTCGAAGACGACGAACAGGATGCCGCCCCGGTTCTGGACGCGGTAGCTGATCTCCAGGGGGAAGACCTTGAGCAGCTTGTCCAGGAAATCCGCCGCGGCATCCTCCGGCGGGGCCTCTTTGAGCCAGGCCCGGATGACGACCTCTTTGCTGATGCCGAACAGGCGCGTCTTCTCGGTTACGATCTCGTAGTTGAACTCGGCCCGCGTCAGCTTGAGGATGTGCTCGGCATGGAGGATGGCGTCCTCCAGGTTCTTGCCCTTGAATTCCTGCTGCTCTTCACTTTTTTCTTGATTTTCCATTGCTCTCGCCTTTTTTGCGGTGCATCAAGCTGTTCATCAGAGCCTGCTGGCCGATCTGGAGAACATTCGAAGTCAGCCAGTAGAGGATCAGACCGCTTTGGAAGTTCAGGAAGAAGAAGGTCATGATGACGGGCATCAGCAGCATCATCTTGGTCTGGCTCGGATCGGCCGTGCTCGGCGTCATTTTCTGGCTGATGAACTGGGTGACGCCCATCAGGATGGGGGTGACGTAGGTGGGATCCTTGACCGAGAGGTCGCCGATCCACAGCATCCAGGGGCTGTGCCGGAACTCGATGGCCGACTGCAACATCTTGAAGATGCCGAAGAAGAAGGGAATCTGGATGAGGATCGGCAGGCAGCCGCCGGCGGGATTGACCCCATTCTGCTTATACAGGGCCATCATCTCTTCGTTCATCTTCCGCCGCTCGTCGATGTCGGTCTTGGACTTCTTGTACTTGTTGCGCAGGGCCTTGATCTTGGGCTGCAGGTCGGCCATCTTGGCCATGGACTTGGTCGAGCTGTAAGTCAGGGGGAAGAAGATGATCTTGATCAGCAGGGTCAGGATGATGATCGACCAGCCCCAGTTGGGAACGGCCTTGTGGATGGCCCGGATGGTGATGAAGAGCCCCTCGGCGAAGATCCCGAAGGTGCCGAAGCGCATGAGCTTTTTGGCATTAAGCCCGAAGTCGGCCAGCCGGTCGAACTCCTTGGGGCCCAGAAAGACCTGCCGGGGCCGGCTTGCGGCCAGGAAATAGTAAGCCGACTTCTCGACGTCCCTGCGGACCAGGGCCGCCGCTCCCGGCTGGGTGGCCGGGACGAATAAGGCGCAGAAGTAGTTATCGTCGTAGGCGGCCCAGTCCAGATAGTTGAGGACGCTTTTTTCGGGCTTGAACCTGCGCTCGTCCACCCGATAGAGATTCTTGCCGGCCAGGGCGGTCATGCCGCCGCCGCCGCCGAAGCTCTTCTTGATCTCCTCTGCGGAGGGATTGCCGATTCCGGGCCCCCACAGGACGCGGGGTTCGACAGCCTTGCCGCCCCGCAACACCTTGATATCCACCTGAAACGAATATTCGCCGCCTGTGAAGGTGAAAGCCTTTTCGACCTCCAACCCCTGGCCGTCGGAATAGCGGAACCGGAGGGAGCCTTTCTGGCCGTCCCTGAGTACGAGCTCGCTTCCTTCGATCTCATAGAGGGAGACGTTCAGGGGGTTGGCCTGGATCGCGGCGAAGTCTATGGCCGGGACCGTGCCGTCGGCTTCCTCCAGCAAGCTGAAGGGATGGACGCCTAGAGTGTCCGTAATCCGCGGCACAAGCTCCAGGGGCTGTTTCTTCTCGTCCAGGTGCTTTTTGAGCTTCCAGCTGAGAAGAACGCCGCCCTTGTTGCTCCAGACGGCTTCGAATAGGGAGGTGTCGACCCGGGTCTTGATCTCGGAGGAGGCCGCGGCGGCTTGGGCCGGGGGGGCATCCGTCGCCGGGGGATTCTCAGCGACCCCCGCCGCACCGGTCTGGACGGCCGGAGGCTGGACCGCGGGCGCTCCACCCTGAGCAGCGGTTGGAGACGCAGCAGCGGGGGAGGCGGCCGGATTCACGGCCTGGGTCTCGGGCGCTTTCTTGGTGAACAGGAACTGGTAGCCGAACAGAACCACCACGGACAATACGATGGCCGCTATCAAGCGCTTGGTATCCATGCATGACCTCTTTTACGGCACAGGATCCACCCCTCCGGCATGGAAAGGATGGCAGCGGAGAAGGCGCCGGAGCCCTAGGTAGAGCCCTTTGCCGGGACCGTACTTGGCCACGGCCTCGGCGGTATAGTCGGAGCAAGTCGGCCAGAAACGGCAATGCGTGCCGATGATGGGCGACAGGGTTTTCTTGTATATCTTTATTAATATCAATAATATGCGAGTCATGTGTTAGGCTTCCGGCCGGCGGCTCCGGGCGGCGTACTTCATGGCGGACCGGTACTGCCCAAGGAGGTTCTCCCAGGAAGCCTCCCCGATTCCCTGCCTCGCGATCACCAGCATGTCCAATGTCCCAGGTACCAGATCCTTGTGCCGCCGGAAAAGCTCCCGGGCCCGGCGGCGGGCCTTGTTACGCGCCACGGCATTGCCGATCCTGCGGCTGGCTACGGCCGACATCCGGGAAAACCCCAGAGCATTCGGCCGAAAGATCAGGTTGAAATACTTGCCGCGAAAACAGCCGCCGCTCTTGTAGAGATCGGTAAAATCCTTCTTCGACCGGATCCTCTCGCGAGGACCATAGGCTTCGGACTTCAAAGGGCGAGGCGCTTCCTGCCTTTCGCCCGGCGGTTCTTGATGACCTTCTGTCCGCCGGGAGTGCTCATGCGGACCAGGAATCCATGGGTTTTCTTGCGTTTGCGGTTGTTGGGTTTGAACGTAGGCTTCATCGGAAGAGTCCTTGTGAGGCGCTATGGTAATCGACCCGGCCCTCTCTGTCAAGCCGAATATTCGCCAACAATCGCCAAATGAGTCATTTGGCGCCTGGTTTCAAAGCCCCGCCGTTTGACTCGGCCTGGCAAAATGGGCTATAATAAGCCTTCTCATGGATGCTTTCAAGATCGGCGACAGAGTCATCTACCCTAATCAGGGCCTCGGCGTCATCGAGGACGTCCAGGACCAGGCCTACGACGGCGAGCAGTTCCGCATCTACTGCCTCCGCATCAAAGCCAACAACACCCTGGTCATGGTTCCGGCGGCGTCGGCCGAAGAGATGGGCATCCGCAGGCTGATCAACGAGCGGACCGTCAAGCAGATCTTCGACTACCTCCGCAAGGGGGCCATCGAGGTCTCGATGAATTGGAAGGGCCGCTACAAGGAACACATCAACCTGATGAAGTCGGGGACCATCTTCGACATGGTCTCCGTCCTTAAGAGCCTCCACTACCTGAGCCTGATCAAGCCCCTGTCTTTCCGCGAGAAGAAGATGATGGAGAAGGCCAAGGAGCTGATCATCGCCGAAATCGCCGCCGCTTCCTCGCTGACCACCCCGCAGATCGAGCGCAAGATCACCCTGACCCTGGCCAGCTGCTTCAAGGACGTCAAGCCCGGCCTCGAATCGTGAGGGTTCGGCCATGACCCTCGTTCCGGTTCTCCTGTTCCTTGCCTGCCTCCTGTTGAGCGCCTTCTTCTCCTCGTCGGAAACCGCCTTCGTGGCCTCCAACCCCTACACCCTGGAGTACCTGGAGAAGAACGGCTCCCGCCGGGCCGGACTGGTCCGGCGCATGCTGGCCCGCTTGGATGACCTGATCACGACGATCCTCATCGGCAACACTCTGGTCAACGCCGCCGCCGCCTCGCTGGCTACCTACATCATCTCCCTGCTCCTGCCCGGAAACCCTCAGGTCATCCTCCTGTCCACCGCCCTGACCACGGTCGTTCTCCTCTTCTTCAGCGAGATCAACCCCAAGATCTATGCCGCCTATCATCCGCACAAGCTGGCCTTTCTCGTCGCCCGCCCGCTGCGCGGGATCATGATTCTGCTGTTCCCTCTGGCCAAGGCCTTCACTTTCCTTTCCAGCCTCCTCTTCCGCAAGTCGCGCGAGCACTCGCCCAGCCTGGCCAAGTCCATCTCCGAGGAGGAGACCAAGGTCTTCCTGACCACGGGGGTGCAGGGCATGTCGGCCTTCCGCAAGCAGATGATCTCCGGCATCCTCGACCTGGCCTCGCGCCCGATCCGGGACATCATGACCCCGCGGCCGCGGATCAAGGCCCTGGACATCCATTCTTCCCAGGAGCAGATCCTGGAGACGATCCTGGGCGAGGAATTCTCCCGTTACCCGGTCTGCCGGGGCCGCCTGGACCATATCGAGGGCCTCATCCACAGCAAGGACGTCATCCCTTTCCTTATCCGCCGGGAGCCGATCGACCTCCCCCGCTTCCTGCGCAAGCCCTATTACATCCCCGAGTCGGCCTCGGTCGAGAGCGCCCTGGTCCAGATGCGGGAGAACGCCGTGCACCTGGCTTTCGTTATCGACGAGTTCGGGAACATGGAAGGCATCGTGACCCTGGAGGACCTGATCGAGGAGATCGTCGGCGATATCCAGGACGAGTACGACGTCAAGGAGGAGGAAGGCTGGGCGCCCCTTCCGGACGGCGGCTGGGCCATCAAGGGGGCGGCCTCGATCAAGGACCTCAACGAGAAGCTCGGGCTGGGCCTGCCGGAGAGCGCGGATTACGCCACCCTGGCCGGCTTCTTCCTGCTCGAGTTCGGTCGCATCCCGCGGGAGAAGGACGGCCTGGACTACGGCGGCCGCCGCTTCACCGTGGAGCGGATGGCCAAGCGGCACATCAGCCTGATCCGGGTCGAGCCCCGGCCGGCGGGCGAGGCGGGAAAAAGCCGATGAAGGTCGTCGCGGTCAACAAGCCGGCCTTCTTCAACTACGAGATCCTGGAGACGATCGAGGCCGGCATCTCCCTCGTCGGCAGCGAGGTCAAGTCGATTCGCGAAGGCCGGATCTCCATGAAGGACAGCTTCGCCGACGTCAAAGGCTCGGAGATCATCCTCTTCCACCTTCACATCAGCCCCTATGAGGGGGCCAACATCTTCAACCACGATCCGCTCCGGTCCCGCAAGCTCCTCCTCCACCGGCGCGAGATCCGGCGGCTGACAGGCAAGATCAAGGAGCGCGGCCTGACCCTGATCCCGACCAGGATCGTGTTCAGCGACAAGGGCCTGGTCAAGGTCGAGCTGGGGCTGGCCAAAGGCAAGAAGCTCTACGAGAAGAGGGCGGCCATCAAGGATCGGGACACCGCCCGCGAAGCCCGGGCTGCTTTAAAGCACGGCCGGTGACAGCTCGGCTGCCAAGCGGATCGCCTCGGCCATGCTCTGGGGGTTAGCCAGGTTCTTGCCCGCGATATCAAAAGCCGTGCCGTGGTCCGGCGAAGTGCGCAGGAAAGGCAGGCCCAAGGTCGCGTTGACCCCGGTGTCGAAAGCTTCCAGCTTGAACGGGATCAGCCCCTGGTCGTGGTACAAGGCGATGACGATCCGCCGCGGCCGGCCGTAGGCCATGCGGAAGACGACATCCGGGGGGTGAGGTCCGGAAATGTCCGCCCCGGCCGCCCGGGCCTCTTCGACGGCGGGAGCGATGATCTCGATCTCCTCCCGCCCCATGAGTCCGTTCTCACCGGCGTGGGGATTGATCCCCGCGACCAGGTAGTGGTGCAGGCCCGGCCGGGCCTTCTCCACGCCGCGCCTTAGGGTGGCGATGAATTCGACCAGGGCGGCCTTGTCCAGCCGATCGAGGGCTCGGCGCAGGGGCAGGTGGTGGGAGAACAGGGCCACGACCAGCTTTTCCGACCAGAAGGACATGATAGCGCCCGGGTAGATGGTTTCCAGAAACTCGGTGTGGCCGTGGTAGGGGATTCCCGCCAGGCTCCAGGACAGCTTGGAGATGGGAGCCGTGACGACGGCCTGGATGCGCCCGGCCCTGGCCGCCTCGACAGCCGCCTGGAAGAAGGCGAAGGAGGCACGGCCATAATCGGCCAACGGCTCGCCATAACGAAGCGGCAGCGGGCCGACCGGAACCTCGGCCAGGGAGAAGCGGGCTTCGGAGTCCACGCTTCCGGCGTCGAAAGAGGCCGTCTCGAGGCTCATCCCGAGGGCCCGCTCCTCGCGCCGAAGCAGCTCGGACGTGCCGAAAAGGACGAACCGGGCCGGTGGGAGCTCGGGCCAGCGGAGGAGGGCCTTGAGGACGATTTCCGGCCCGATGCCGCCCGGGTCACCCAGGGTGACGCCGATGCGGGGCAGGCTCATCGTCGCTCGTCCGGCTCACCTTCGCCGCCTTCCTTGCCCTCATCCAGCTTGTAGAGGTACTTGATGGCGTGCTTGTAGACCAGCAGATTGGGAGCGCCGTCGCGGTTGAGCTTGATGCAGGACCGGTCGTACCACTCGATGTACCCGTCGATCCGCTCGCCGTCGGCGAAGACCACCGCCATGGGGGTCTTCTTGCTCATCTGCTTGAGGTAGTAATAGCTTTCGGCGGAGGTGTCGGTCGGGGGGTGCATCTTCTTCTGGAGATGCGGGCCGCCCTGAGGGTGAGGCCCGGGTCCGTGACCGACGGGGGGACGGCCGCCGGGCGCGGGACCGAGGCGCGGGTCGTGTCCGGGCCGCAGGACCGGGGGCCTGGGCACGGGCGGCGGCTCGGACGCTTCCGCAGCCTTCA
>DFYJ01000086.1 GCA_002383325.1 Candidatus Aminicenantes bacterium UBA4085 | reverse complement strand
CCAGGCGCCCCCGGCGGGCCGGGTCCTTGGCCAGCTTCCAGGGCTCGTTGTCGGCCAGGTACTTGTTGGCCAGGCCGATGAAGCCCCACAGCTCTTCCAGGGCCTTGGCCGGGGCGTAGTCGTCGAAGTGCCCCAGAACCGCCGCCCGGATGCTCTCAAAAGACGTCCGGATGGCGGCGTCGGCGGGCTCTTCCGGGCCCGGCTCGCCGATCGTCCCGCCGAAGTACTGGCGGACCATGGTCAGGGTCCGGTGGACCAGGTTGCCGAAGTCGTTGGCCAGATCGGAGTTGACCCGATGGATGAAGCCCTCGTGGGAGAAGTTCCCGTCCAGCCCGATCGGAATCTCGCGCAGCAGGAAGTAGCGCAGCGGGTCCGGGCCCAGGCCTTCGATGAGGGGGTAGGGGTCGAGGACGTTACCCAGCGACTTGGACATCTTGGCCTCGTCGCGCAGCCACCAGCCGTGGCCGAAGACGCATTCCGGCAGCTCCAGGCCCGAGGCCATCAGGAAGGCCGGCCAGTAGACGGCGTGGAAGCGGAGGATGTCCTTGCCGATCAGGTGCAGCGAGGCCGGCCAGAACTTGGCGAAGCGGTCCGGGTCCCAGCCCCAGCCCATGGCGGTGACGTAGTTGTTGAGGGCGTCGAACCAGACGTAGATGGTGTGGTCGGGATCCCCCGGCACCGGCACGCCCCACTTGACCGTGGTCCGGGTGATGCTCAGGTCGCGCAGGCCGCCCCGGACGAAGGAGGCCACCTCGTTGAGCCGGCTGGCCGGGCGGACGAAGCGGGAGTGGGACTCGTAGTGGTCGAGCAGGCGCTGCTGGTAGGCCGAGAGCCGGAAGAAGTAGGTCGGCTCCGAGACGACGGCGGCCGGGCGGCCGCAATCGGGGCAGATCCTGGCCCCGTCCGGACCGGTCGGGGCGTCATCGGGCAGGAAGGCCTCGTCCGAGACGCAGTACCAGCCCTTGTACTCGCCCTTGTAGATGTCGCCCGTCTCAAGGAGCTTCTGGAAGAGGGCCTGCACGCCCTTCTCGTGGAAGGGCATGGTCGTGCGGACGAAGAAGTCGTTGGAGATGTCCAGGGCTTTCCACAGGTCCTGGGCCCGGGTGACGACGGAGTCGGCCAGCTGCAGGGGGGTGATGCCCCGCTGCTCGGCGGCCTTCTCGATCTTCTGGCCGTGCTCGTCCGTGCCGGTCAGGAAGAAGACCTCCCGCCCGGCCAGGCGGTTATGTCGGGCCAGGGCGTCGGCGATGATGGTGGTGTAGGCGTGCCCGATGTGGGGCACGTCGTTGACGTAGTAGATCGGAGTGGTGACGGAGAACGTCCGCCTAGACTTCTTTTCCACCGGACAGCCCTCCTCGGATGAGCGTGATGGCCTCGGCCCGGGTGACCGGGTGGGTGCGGAACACCCCCCGCACGGCCGAGGTGACGGTGATCGACTTGGGTTTCTTGGCCCCCCGCATGGACATGCACATGTGCTCGGCCTCGACCACGACCATGACCCCCTGCGGGTCGAGGTGGTCCATGATCATGTCGGCGGCCTGCTTGGTCAGCCGCTCCTGGACCTGGAGCCGGCGGGACAGGCCCTCGACCACGCGGGCGATCTTGGACAGGCCGACGATCCGGCCGTCCTTGGGGATGTAGGCCACGTGGGCCACCCCGGCGAAGGGCAGCATGTGGTGCTCGCACATGGAGTACAGCGGGATGTTCTTGATCAGAACCATCTCGTCGTGCTTTTCCTTATGCACCGTCTTCAGGTGGATCTCGGGGTTCTCGAACAGGCCGCCGAGGATCTCCTGGTACATGCGGGCCACCCGGGCCGGCGTCTCGCGCAGGCCCTCCCGCCGCGGGTTCTCCCCCACGCCCTCCAGAATCAGGCGCACGCCCCGTTCGATGCGGGCCAGATCCATGCTCCGGACGGGGCGCGGGTGCCCGGACGGAGCCTTAGGCCGGCTTTTATCGCCCTTCATGTCCGCTTCCTTCGCCTGGGCCTCTGCGCGGCGGCCGCGGCCAGCTGCTGGATCTCCCTCAGCGGCAGGTCCCGGCGGCGGGACAGGGCCAGGCAGTCCTCGTATTCGGGCTGGGCGTTGACGACACGGCCTTCGAGGCGGGCCGTCTTGATCCGGACGGAGCCGCCGCCCGGCAGGGCGACGCGCTCCACCGTCCGCTCCAGGGCCCGGCGCTCGACGGGATGGTAGCGGACGCCGATGGTGCTGGTCTCCTCGAAGACGGCTCTGATCAGAGGATCCAGGCTGGCCCCGTCGGCCAGCAGGGCCAGCTGGGTGGCCAGGCGTCCCTTCTTCATCACCACCGGGGTCATCCAGGCGTCCAGGGCGCCCAGCTCCAGGGCCCGATCGAGAAAGGCGGCCAGCACCTGGGGGGTGGAATCGTCAATGGTCGCTTCGAGACGATAGACCCGGCGGCCGCAGTCGAAGCTCTTGGCCGGCCCGTAGAAGGCCCTTAGGATGTTGGGCAGGCCCGGCAGGTCGCGGCTTCCGGCCCCGTATCCGATCCGGTCATAGGTCAATTCGGGAAGAGGCGCGACGCCGGAGGCCAGGGCCTTGATCAGGGCCGCCCCGGTCGGGGTGACCAGCTCGGCCTCGGCGTGGGCGGCATAGACGGGCAGGCCCTTGAGCAGCTCGGCCACGGCCGGCGGGGGGACGGGCAGGACGCCGTGCGATGTCCGGACCCAGCCCGAGCCGACGTTGAGCGGGGAGCAGACAAGGTTCGTGACGCCCAGCTCCTCGAGCAGCCAGCAGGTCCCCAGGACGTCGACCAGGGCGTCGTCCGCGCCGGCCTCGTGCAGGTGGACATGGTCGAACGGCTCGCCGTGGACTTTGGCCTCGGCCTTGAAGAGCGTCTCGAAAACGGCCCGGCCGCGCTCCTTGACCCGGGGGGCCAGGGGGGCCCGGCGGATGAACCGCTCGATGTCGGCCCAGTGGCGGGCCGGAGAGCCGGGNNCGGGTCCCTCGATCCGGACATCGACCTTGAGGCCGCGCAGGTGGGAGCGCTCGACATCGCCGATCGTCAGCCGGACGGGGAGCTTCAAGGCCGCCACGGCCCTGCGGAAGTCCGTCCGCGGAGCGCCCAGGTCGAGCAGGGCGCCCAGCAGCATGTCGCCGCTGAGGCCGGCGGAGGCGTCGAGATAAATATATTTCATGGCGGCGATCCTCTGGAATCACAGTAGGATAGCGTTTTCCGGCCGAAAAATCAAAAGCCCTCCGAGTCCGGCCCGGTCTCGGTTGGCAGGCCGGGAAATATCCGGTATATTATCCCCTTTCATCAACCCTGGAGGATGCATGCCTAGAGCCAAGAAAGCCGCGCCCCGCAGGCCCGCGCCGTCTCTCCGCCCCCGGGCCGAGATCGGCATCCTGGGCGGCACGGGGCTGTACGAGATCGAAGGCGTCAAGGACGTTCGGGAGCACCGGCTGAAGACTCCGTTCGGCGCCCCTTCGGACGCCTACATCGTCGGCACCCTGGATGGCCGGCGGGTGGCCTTCCTCAGCCGCCACGGCCGGGGCCATCGCTTCAGTCCGTCCGACGTCAATTATCGGGCCAATGTCTACGGCTTCAAGATGCTGGGCGTCGAGCGGATCATCTCGGTCAACTCGGTCGGCTCCCTGCGGGCCGAGATCAAGCCCCGCGACTTCGTCTTCGCGAACCAGTTCATCGACAAGACCCACCGCCGCTCGACCTTCTTCGACCAGGGAATCGCCGCCCATGTCGCCCTGGCCGAGCCCGTCTGCGGATCCCTCTCGCTCCGACTCTACCGGGCGGCCGAGGAGCTGGCCGTCAGGGCCCACCTGGGCGGAACCTACGTCTGCATGGAAGGGCCGGCCTTCTCGACCAAGGCCGAGTCGCAGATGCACCGCCTCTGGGGCGGCTCGGTCATCGGCATGACCGGGGCCACCGAGGCGAAGCTGTTCCGGGAGGCCGAGATCTGCTATGCCACGATGAACCTGGCCACGGACTACGACTGCTGGCACGCCGAGGAGGAGAGCGTCACCGTCGACATGATCCTGGAGAATCTGCGACTCAACATCCGGAACGCCAAGGCGGTCATCCGCAAGGCCGTGGCCGGACTGCCGCCGGCCGGGGAAGAGGCCTGCGGCTGCCGGACGGCCCTGGCCGGGGCCCTGGTCACCGATCCCCGGCTCATCAGCCCGGCCGCGCGGAAGCGGCTGGGGCTGATCCTGGCCAAGTATGTCCCGGGAGGAGCCCGATGAGCCTGGTCATCGTCGGCTCGGTCGCCTTCGACACCATCGAGACCCCCGGCGAGCGCCGCGAGAAGATCGTCGGCGGGTCGTGCACCTACGGCGCGGTGGCCGCCAGCTATTTCACCAAGCCGGGCATCGTGGCCGTGGTCGGGGAGGACTTTCCCAAGAGCACGGTGGCCTTTCTGCGGAAGCGGGGCGTCGACCTCAAGGGGCTGAAGATCGTCAAGGGCGGGCTGACCTTCCACTGGCACGGCCGCTACGGCGACGATCCCAACCAGCGCGACACCATCCGGACGGACCTCAACGTCTTCCTCGACTTCCGGCCCGAGATTCCGGCCGCCTACAAGAAAGCCGGCATCCTCTTCCTGGCCAACATCGACCCCGACCTGCAGGAAGCCATCTTCCTCCAGGTCGACAAGCCGCGCCTGACGGCCCTGGATACGATTCGGCTGTACATCGACACCAAGCCCGAGGCCCTGCGGCGGATCCTGAAGCGGGTCGACGTCTATTTCGCCAACGACGAGGAGGCCCGCCTGCTGACCGGCCAGCGCAACCTGATTCTGGCCGCGGAGGCCATCCGCGAGATGGGCCCGCGCATCGTGGTGGTCAAGAAGGGCGAGCACGGGGCCATGGTCTTCGGGCCGGACCTGGTCCTGTCCGTGCCGGCCCTGCCCTGCAAATGGGTCGTCGATCCGACCGGGGCGGGGGACAGCTTCGCCGGCGGCTTCCTGGGCTGGCTGGACAAGGCCCAGAGCTTCAGCCGGCGGGAGATCCGCCGGGCCGCCGTGTACGGCAGCGTCATGGCCTCGTTCACCATCGAAGGCTTCGGCCTCGAACGCTACAAGACCCTCCGGCCGGCGGACATCGCCGCCCGTTATACGGCTTTCAAGCAGCTTGTCCGGTTCTGACCGGACCCAAGGAGAGAACCGTGAGCGACATCCGACCGCCCGTCGAGCCCTTCCGCATCAAGACCGTCGAGCCCGTCCGCCTGCCCTCCCGCGCCGCGCGGGAGCAGGCCTTGCGGAAGGCCGGCTTCAACGTCTTCGGCATCCCGGCCGAGAAGGTCTTCATCGACCTGCTGACCGACTCGGGCACCGGGGCCATGAGCGACTCGCAGTGGGCCGGGATCATGCGCGGCGACGAGTCGTACGCCGGGGCCCGCAGCTTCTTCCGCTTCGAGAAGGCGGTCCGGAATGTATTCGGCTTCGAGCATGTCATCCCGACCCACCAGGGCCGGGCGGCCGAGCGGATCCTGTTCGAGGCCCTGGTCAAGAAGAGCGACTTCGTGCCCAGCAACATCCATTTCGACACCACCCGGGCCAACATCGAGGTCCGGGAGGCCCGGGCCGTCGACCTGGTCATCGAGGAAGCTTACGATCCCGACTCGGACTACCCCTTCAAGGGCGACATGGACGTGAGCAAGCTGGAAAAGCTGATCGCCGCCAAGGGCAAGTCCCGCATCCCCCTGGTCATGCTGACGGTGACCAACAACAGCGGCGGCGGCCAGCCTGTGTCCATGGCCAACATCCGCAAGGTCAGCGCCGTCTGCCGGGCGGCCGGCATTCCCTTCTTCTTCGACGCCTGCCGCTTCGCCGAGAACGCCTGGTTCATCAAGCGGCGCGAAAAGGGCTATGCCCGCAAGTCCGTCGCCGCCATCGCCCGGGAGATGTTCTCCTGCGCCGACGGGGCCACCATGAGCGCCAAAAAGGACGCCCTGGTCAACATCGGTGGCTTCATGACCGTGGCCGACGGCGAGCTGGCCAAGCGCCTGAAGACCATCCTGATCATCGGCGAGGGCTTCTACACCTACGGCGGCCTGGCCGGCCGCGACCTGGAGGCTATAGCCCAGGGCTTGGCGGAGGTGGTGGAGGAGGACTACCTGGAGCACCGGACCGCTCAGGCCGCCTACCTCGGGGCCCTCCTCGGCGAAGCCGGGGTGCCGTACTTCAAGCCGACGGGCGGACACGCCGTCTATCTTCTGGCCGACCGGATGCTGCCGCACATCCCCCGGGAGGAGTATCCCGCCTGGGCCCTCAGCGTGGCCCTTTACCGCGAGGCCGCCGTGCGGGCGGTCGAGATCGGCGGGGTCATGTTCGGCCGCAAGGATCCCAAGACCGGAAAAAGCGTCTTCCCGAAGCTGGAGATGGTCCGGCTGGCCCTGCCCCGCCGGGTCTACACCGCCGCCCACCTGGCTTACGTGGCCGAGGCTCTGGCCGCCATCGGCCGCCGCCGCGACGGCCTGCGCGGCCTGCGGATCGTGGACGAGCCGCGCTTCCTGCGGCACTTCACGGCCCGCTTCGAGGAGATCGGCTGAGAGCGGCTGTGACTTGACGCGCCCTTTTTGGTATCATCATTCCACAAAGCGCGGGCGGACGTCCGGGTCGAGGAGAGGCGGTTCACCATGACTTGGGTCGTTGACGCGTACGCTTCCGTTCTGCTGGCGGCCGGGATCATCGGGCTGGGCCTGGCGGTTTTCGGTTGGACCCGCCGGCGCGCTCCGGGCGGCGCGGTGCTGGCCGGGCTGATGCTCATCGCGGCTTGGTGGTGCTTCTGCGGGGCCATCGAGGCGTCCGTGATCGCCCCCGCGGCCAAGGTCCTGGCGGCCAAGTTCCAGTACATCTCCATCGCCTCGCTCCCGCTCCTGTGGCTGCTCTTCGCCCTGTCCCGAGGCCGTCGTCTGACCGCCGTCCCGGTCTGGCTCCAGGCCTCCTTGTGGTTCATTCCGGTCACCCTGGTCGGACTGGCCTTCACCAACGAGCTGCATGGCTTGATCTGGCGCTCGATCCATCCGATCTCCGACCGGCCGGGGGCGATGCTCCTCTACGGCCACGGATCGGCCTTCTGGGTTTACGTCGTCTATTCCTATGTCCTGGTCCTGATCGCCACCGTCCTGCTCGTCCGAGACGCTCTTCGCGTCCCGGGGGTTTTCCGGATGCAGACCGCCTGGCTCCTGGCCGGAGCGGCTTTCCCATGGCTTGGCAACATCGCCTACATGTTCCACGTCGGCCCGCCGGGGGTCGACCTGACCCCGGTCGCTTTCACCCTGGCCGGCGGATGCCTGGCCGTCAGCCTGCTGCGCTACCGCCTGCTGGACGTGGTCCCGGTGGCCCATGACCAGCTCCTCTCGCGCATGGCCGACAGCGTCCTGGTCCTGAGCCCCGACAACCGGATTCTGGATCTCAATCCGGCGGCCCGCCGGCTGCTCGGCGTGTCGCCCGACGCCGTGGGCAGTCCGCTGGTCGACCTTCTGGCGCCATGGCCGGATTTCGCCGCCATGGCCTCCGGCCTGCTGGGGCGCGGTAAAGCGGAGGTCGTCCATTGTCCGGTCATGGGGCGCTGGCTGGATGTCGGCATCTCCGAGCTTCACGACGCCCTCGGCCGCTTCAGCGGACGGCTCATCATCCTGCACGACATCACGCCGCTCAAGGCGGCCGAGGAGGAGCGCGTCTCCGCCTTGGAGCGGATCGGCCGCCAGCAGCAGGCGGTGGTGGCCCTGGCGGTCCACCCGGCGGTTACGGCCGGGGATCTCCCCGCCGCGGCCGCCGCCCTGACCGAGGCGGCCGGTGTGACCATGGGCATCGAACGGACAAGCCTGTGGCTGGGAAGCTACGAAGAGGGCCGTATCCGCTGCCTGGATCTCTTCGAGCGGAGCGCGGCCCGGCACTCGTCCGGCTCGGTTCTCTCGGCCAACCGCTATCCCGCCTACTTCGCCGCTGTCGCCGACGGCCGGGTCATCGACGCCGCCGACGCCGCCTCCGACCCGCGGACCGCGGAGTTCCTGGAGGACTACCTCCGTCCATTGGGAATCGGGTCCATGCTCGATGCCCCGATCAGGGCCGGGGGCCGCGTCCGCGGCATCGTCTGCTTCGAGCCGCTCGGGCCGGCCCGGCCATGGAGGCCCGACGAGATCCGCTTCGCCGGCGAAGTCGCCGACCAGGCGGCCCAGGCCCTGCTCAACGCGGAGCGGCGCGCGGGAGAGGAGGCTCTGCGGCAGCGCGAGGAGCGGCTCCGCTTCGTGACCGACAACCAGCTGGACATGCTCGGCCAGTTCGACGGGTCGGGCATCGCCGTCTACGTCAGTCCCTCGGTCAAGCGCATCCTCGGATTCGATTACCGCGATCTGCTGGGCCGTCGGGCGGAGGATTTCATCCACCCCGACGACTACCCGGGATTGGCCCGCGAGATCGAGGCGGCCCGGCGGGAGCGATGCGGGACGCTGCGCTGCGAATACCGCTTCCGGCACGCCGACGGCTCGTATCCCTGGATGGAGTCCGAGATCCTGATTTACGACGACGACCAGGGAGGTCCCGGCGGCCTGATCGTCAGCTCCCGCGACGTGACCCAGCGGCGCCGGGCCGAGGAGGCCCTGCGGGCCTCGGTCCGCGAGAAGGACGTCCTGCTCAAAGAGGTCCACCACCGGGTCCGCAACAACATGCAGGTCATCTCGAGCCTGCTCAACCTGCAGGCCCAGGCCGTCCCCGATCCTCTCCTGCGGAGGCTGGTGGAGGAGAGCCGCGGCCGGATCAAGGCCATGGCCCTGGTCCACGAGAGGCTGTACCGGTCCCCGGACCTGGCCCGGATCGACTTTGCCGACTATGCCAAGAGCCTGGCCGTCCACGTCTTCCAGGTCATGCAGGCCGACTCCCGGCGCATCAGCTTCGAGCCCCGCCTGGAGTCGCTCGACCTCGACATCGGCTTGAGCATCCCGCTCGGGCTGGTACTCAACGAGCTGGTCTCCAACGCCCTCAAGCACGCCTTTCCGGAGAGCCGCTCCGGCTCCGTCACGGTGGGGCTGGAGCGGACCGGACAGGGATGGGCCCGCCTGACGGTGCGCGACGACGGCGTCGGCTGGACCGGGCCCGCGGGCCCGGAGAAAGCCGAGTCGCTGGGCCTGCAGATCATCCGGACGCTGGTGGCCCAGATCGACGGGACGCTGACCTTCCGCCGCGACGGCGGAACGGTTGCCGAAGCGGACTTCCCCCTGCCCGCCTGAATACCTATTTTTTCGGATAAGCGGGAACGGCCGGGAAAGTCGGCGGGTTCCGCTTGATCTTCTCCAGCATCACTTCGATGGCTTTCTCCAGCTGGGCGTCGCGGCCGGCGGCCACGGAGGCCGGGTCGTTGTCGACCAGGACATCGGGGTCGGCCCCGTGGTTCTCGACGATCCACTTGCCGTCGCGGCCGTAGAAGGCGTTGTTGGACTGCTCGACCGTGCCGTTGTCGATGGTCAGCTGCTGGTTGAGGATGCCGACCAGGCCGCCCCAGGACGGGACGCCGACCACGGTGCCCAGCTTGCGGGCCTGGAAGTGGTCGACGAAGGCTTCGCCGTCCGAGCCGTTGTTCTCGTTGGAGATGACCACGTAGTTGCCGTTGCCGGCCGTGCCGGGATAGCGGAAGGGGACCATGCCGCGTAGCACGTTCTGCGAGGTCATGACCCGCTCCAGCTTGTCGATGAGGAAGTACTCCGTCCAGCCGCCGCCGTTGCGGCGGACGTCGATGATGATGCCGTCCTTGTTCCGGAAGGCCCGCCAGTATTTGTCGAACTCGCCGATGCCGCCCGAGCCCATGGCGTTGATGTGCATGTAGCCGATGCGCCCGCCGCTGGCCTTGTCGATGGCCCGGATGTTGCCCTCGATCCAGCGGAAGTAGCGCAGGGACGTGTCGCTCCGCAGGGGCTCGACCTCATAGGTCTTGGCCCCTTCCAGGACGGGCTTGGCGCCGATCGTGACCTTGACCTTCCGCCCGGGCGTCGTCTGGAGGAGCTTGAAGTAGTCGTCGCCGGCCTTGAGCGGGACGCCGTTGACGGCCAGCAGGTAGTCGCCCTCCCGGACGGCGATGTCGGGCCGGACCAGCGGCCCGGTCAGGCCGCGGTTGATGTCGGTCGGGCCGTAGATCCTGGCCAGCTTGTAGAGGCCGGAGGCCTTGTCGGCGGCCAGGTCGGCCCCCAGCAGGCCGGTGAAGACCGGGGAGGGAGGCGTGGCGGCCGCGCCCATGTCGCCGCCGCCGATGTAGGTGTGGGAGACGCACAGCTCTCCGACCATCTGGGACAGGACCCAGTTGAGCTCCTCGCGGGAGGACAGCTGCGGGATGTAGGCCCGGTACTTATCGCCCATGGCCTTCCAGTCGCGGCCGTGGAAGTTGGCGTCATAGAAGAAGTCGCGGTACCAACGCCAGGCGTCGTCGAAGATCTGGTGCCATTCCTTCTGCAGGTCGACCGTATAGATCATGCCGCCCAGGTTGATCCGGGCGCCGCCGGACTTGGACTCGAAGGCCGTCTGGACGGAGGCGGCGTAGAAGTCGTTCTCGCGGCGGGTCAGGAGCTGCGTCCCGTCGGCCGACAGGCTGAAGTCGCGGACGACGTCGGTCAGGACCGTGTCGCGCCGGGAGGCCATGTCGAAGATGTGCAGGCTCCACTTGGTCTCGCCGTTCTTGGGCTTGAAGATCTCCTCGTACTCGGTCTCGGTGAAGGCGTCGACCGAAGCCCACAGGACCTTGCCCTTGCCGGCTTTAAGGTAGAAGTAGTTGCCGGCCGGGACAGGCAGGGGGTAAGTCCGCTCCATCAGGCCGTCCAGGTCGATCCGGAAGGGGCCGGGCTCGCCCTTGACGGCCGGTGCGTCGGCGGCGAACGGGGGCGCCTCGCCGGCCCTCAGCTGCACGGCCATGACCTGCTGGGGGGCATGGAGCACGTGGTTGTCCTCGTAGAAGTCCATCTGGACGTCGAAGCCGCGGCTGGAGACGAAATAGAGGTAGCGGCCGTCCGCGTCGAAGGCCGGGTAGAGGTTGTCGTAGAAGTCGGTCGTCACCGGAACCTTGCGGCCGCTGGCCAGGCTGTAGAGGAAGATCTGGCTGTTGCGGTTGTACTGGACGAAGCTGTAGGCGATCCACTGCGAGTCGGGCGACCAGACGTAGTCGGCCGCCTCCCAGTAGAACTCGTCGTTCTTCATCTGGTTGCAGGAGTCGACCTTGACCAGCTTCTTGGCGGCCAGGTCGACGTAGAAGACGGAGAAGTCCTTGTCGCCGAACAGGATCTTGGTCCCGTCGGGCGACCAGGCCAGCTTGTAGACCTTGCGGTCGAGGCCGGTCGTGATCGGCGTCCAGGCGCCGCCCTGGACGGGCTGGGTATAGAGCTGGTAATCACCGGTCTTGTCGCTGAAGAAAGCCGCCGTCTTGCCGTCCGGCGAGAGGGCCGGCAGGGTCTCCCGGGTGCCGGGTGTGGCGGACAGGTTGTCGGTGAGGCCGCGCCCGACGGGGACGCGGAAGAGGTCGCCGCGGGCCTCGACGATGACGGTGCGGCCGTCGTTGCCGAGGTTTGCGCTCTGGACATAGTCACGGGGGTTGATGACCCGGGTTCGCAGGGCCCAGCGGTCCGAGGGGACGCGGATCCGCAGCTTGCGGTCCTGGCCGGACCGGACGTCCAGCACATGGAGATAGCCGTCTTGGGCGAAGACGATCGAGCGGCCGTCGGTATGGGGCGTCATGACGTCGAAGTCGACATAGCGGGTGACCGCCCGGGCTTCCTTGGTCCCGATCTTCTGGGCGAAGAGGTTGGCGATTCCGGCGGCGCGGTCGGAGACGAAGTACATCGTGTCGCCGATCCACATCGGGTAGGCGTTCTTGCCGACGTAATCGGTGACCGGCGTATAGGTCTTGGCCGCCGCGTCGTACATCCAGATGTCCGTATACTGTCCGCCCTTGTAGCGCTTCCAGTAGTATTCCTCCACGCCCCGGCGGTTGTAGAGGAAGCTGCGGCCGTCGGCCGAGAAGCTGGCCAGGGTGCCGCGCTCGGTGGGGAAGCGCTCGGGGGCGCCGCCGGTCACGGCCACGGTGTAGAGATTGGGGTCGCGGCCGATGAAGTTCTCGAAGTTGGAGCGGAAGATGATCCGGCGCCCGTCCGGCGTCCAGCCGACGACCTGGGCCGTGCCCGGATTGTAGGTCAGGCGCATCGGCGCGCCGCCCTCGGCCGGCATGAGGTAAACGGCCTGGACCCCGTCGTACATGGCGCTGAAGGCGATCCATTTCCCGTCGGGAGAGAGTTTGGCGAAGGTCTCGGTCCCCGGAAAGGTGGTCAGCCGCGCGGCCGTGCCGCCCTGGGCGCTCACCGTCCAGAGGTCGGCTTCGTAGGTGAAGACGATGCTGTCTCCGGAGATGGTCGGATAGCGGAAGAAGCGGCCCTCTTCCAGGGCTGGAAGAAGGGCGGTCAGGGCCAGCAGCAGGACGGTCAGCACGGCGGCTTTTTTCATGGGACGAACCTCCCGGGGCTTGGAATCCAAAGGCTTTCAGAAGGTAGCACAAGCCCCCCGGGGCGTCAAACGACCGGCGGGGCTAGCGGATGCGGTAGAACCACATCAGCGGCAGCCAGAGCTGGTGGCCGTAGGGCAGCCGCTTATGGTTGATCAGGATCTCCGTCGTCTCCCAGTCGTGGACCAGGTTGAAGAGAGCGAAGAGATCGTCGACCTCGGCCGGGGTGTAGACCGCCGAGTGGCGGATCCAGTCGCCCTCCCCCTCCTCGCGGTAGGTTGGATTCCGGCGGGCCAGCTCGACGGCCTTTCCGTAATTGTCGTGGATCCTGCGGCCGAAGACGACGGTGACGCGGAACGACTTGGCCCGCGTGTCCGGATGCAGGATGTCGTCCAGCTGGTCCTGGAGGGCGGGATCCTGATTCATGGATTCAATCTACCATATCCTCCCGGCCGCCTTCAAACGGGATCATTTTGGGGAGAGGAAGCGGTTCGGGGTTCCGGCCCGCGGCGAAGCGGCAGGCCCGCTGGGCTTAGGGGCGGGCAGCCTGGATCATGGCCCGCAGGTTGGCCGACGGCGTCTCGGCCGGGATGGCGCACCCGGCGTTGAGGATGAAGCGCGGCTCGCCCCGGAAGGCTTCCAGCAGATCGCGCGTCGCCCGCTCGACGGCGGCCGGAGTGCCCAGGNNGGTCGATGTTGCCGACGAAGGTCGTCCGGCCGCCCAGGACGGCCCGGGCCCGCCGCGCGTCGGTCCGCTGGTCGAGCTCCAGGCCGTCGGCTCCCGTGGCGGCCATGTCCGCCAGGATCGGGCCGGCGGCGCCGCAGATGTGCAGGATGTACGGCCGGCCCAATTCGCAGGCCAGGCCGGCCAGGCGCCGCTCCCACGGCAGGGCGAAGCTTCGGTACATGGCCGGCGAGATCATCTCGGGTCCGGCCGGGCTGTCGCCGTTGGAGAGGACATCCGCCCCGGCCTCGGCCATCCGGCGCAGCATCGCCTCGACGGCCCCGGCGGCATAATCGAGGACCTCCCGGATCGGGCCGGGCTCGGCTTCGGCCAAGTCCATCATCCAGGCATCCAGGTCGCGAAGCTGCGAAGCCAGCGAGAAGGGGGCCTGGTCGCAGTTGCCGCGGATCGCCACCTCGCCGCCGAAATGGGCTTTCAGACGCGCCACCGCCTCCAGCGCCGTCTCGATCTCCCGGCCGCCGGCCAGGGAGGGAGGAGGAAGACGGCGGACATCCTCCAGCCGGTCCAGGAGCGGGGCCCTGCAGCGGGAGGGAAGATCTTCGGGCCGGTCGATCGGAACTCCCAGGGCTTCGGCCAGCATGGCCGTGCTGACATCGACCAGAACGCCGTCGTAGCCGTAAGTTTCAACGGCCCGGATGAAGCACTCCGCCGCGGCCCGGCCGTCCCGGCGGAAACGGGCCATGGGCAGACCGGCTTCCCGGGCGGCCATGAGGAAGTTGTGCAGCATGACCGGCGTCCGGTCCGCCGGCTCGCCGCGCAGGGCGGCCAGGATCCGCTCTCGTCCGTTCACCGGTATTGGGGAGCCAGGACCTGCATCTTTTCCTGGACTTTCTTCTGCAGCTCGCTTTTCTTGGCCGGGAGGAGGGACTTGCCGTACTCCAGGTAGTCCTTCAGGGTGACGCCGAGGGCCTCGCAGGCCTTCTCGATCTCATCCTCCGCCTGGTCGGGCGTCTCGGCGTACTTCTCACGGAGCAGAACCGAGC
>DFYJ01000069.1 GCA_002383325.1 Candidatus Aminicenantes bacterium UBA4085 | reverse complement strand
GGGCAGCGCAGGCGCGGCCGCGGTCAGGACGCTGCCCCGCTCTCCGAAGGCGCGCCGGGCCGCGGCGGACCGCTTGGGATCCGGCTCCAGCCCTGCGATCCTCAAGCCGGGTGAACGGGTCAGCAGCCAGGCTCCGGGCACGCCGTACCCGCAGCCGATGTCCAGGACCAGGCCGCGGCTCGGGACGAAGTCGGCCAGGCGCGGGAACATCGGATCGCGCCGCAGCTTGATCCGGGCGAACAGCCTGGGGAAGGCTTCCATGTGCCGGTAGCGCCGCCGCACCCGGGCCCTGACCCCGGCCGGGGAGAGGCCCGCTTCCGGTGTCGACGGCCAAGGCCGCGGCCGGACGATCCGGCGCATGACGGGCGGCAGGAGGAGAAACGCGGCCAAGGCCGCGTAGCCTGTGGCCAGAAGGCCGGTCAGCCCGATGCTGCGCAGGAGGATGTGGCGTCCCGCCGCCAAGCCGGCGAAGCCGATCATCGTGGATGCCGCGGTCAGGAACACGGCGTTGCGGAAAATCCCGACCTGGACTTGGCGCTCGTCCTCGAAGCGCTGGTAGCTGCGGGCGAAGAAGAGGGCGTAATCGCTGCCGATTCCGGGGATGATGACGGCCAAGGCCAGGCTGGGGATGTTGATGGGCTGGCCGAGCAGCTTCAGCGTGCCCAGGGTGCAGACCAGAGAGAAGATCGTATGGCCCAGGACGGCCAGGGGGATGGCCGCCTCGAGGAAGAAGAGAAAGAGGACGACAGCCAGGCCCCCGATGCAGTAGAGGAGCATGCGGCCGAAGCCGGAGATCAGCAGCTTCCCCATCCGGTCGGCGAAGAGCTGATAGTCGAGGATCCTGGCTTCGGGAAGCTCCTTGACCCGGCGGGCGAATTCCTCCCGGTCGAAGCCGGGGCCCGCGGACACGGGATTGAGGGTCAGCCATTTGGCGCCGTCCCTGGAGCGGACGATTCCAAACAGGCCGTACCGATCCGGCGGCACTGGCGAGGCCTCGGCGGCGGGGCTTTTGAGCGACCGGAAGAAAGGCTCGAAGGCGCCTTCCTTGAATCCGAGTCCGGCTTGGGCGCTCTG
Source organism: Candidatus Aminicenantes bacterium UBA4085 (assembly GCA_002383325.1). Taxonomy (GTDB): domain Bacteria; phylum Acidobacteriota; class Aminicenantia; order Aminicenantales; family UBA4085; genus UBA4085. The sequence continues at coordinate 10,477 of DFYJ01000069.1, read as the reverse complement.
CATTTCAGCCCGGACCGCCGCGATCCGCTCCGGCGACCAGAAGGCCCGCCAGGCCGCCAGGTTGGCGGCGGCCGCCTCCGGCCCCGGCAGGATCATCGAAGGCGTGAAGCTCGATCGGATGCGGCCGGCGGCTTCCTGCTCGCGGAGGAATCCGGCCAGCTTGTCGGAGCGGGCCTGCAGGGCCTCCGGCGTGTCCGCCTCGAGCAGGACGAAGACGCTGCCCAGGACGTCGCCCCAGACGGATTGCACCATCTGCTCGTCCCTCAGAGTCTCCGGGGAGATCGAGTTCAGGGATCGCAGATCGCCTTCAAACCGCGGCCAGGCGAAGACGGCCAGGACGGCGCCGAGCGCAAGCAGCCCGATGGCGGCGATCCGGCCGCCGCCGAGCGCGAGGCGGGTCGTCAACCGGGTCAGGCGCGCCCCCCGCCTGACCTTCCGGATGGCCGGAGGGACTTTTCTGAAGACCAGCGGGAAGACCAGGTGGACGAAAAGGAAGGCGAAGATGCAGCCGAGGGCGGCGAAGACGCCCAGCTGCCTCAGGATCGGGAAATCGGTCAGCAGGAGCGCCAAAAACGAGCCGACCGTCGTCAGGGTGGCGGCCAGGCTGACCAGCAGGACGGAGCCCGAGGCCTGCCAGCCCGTCGTCGGCTTATCGGCCCGGTCCAGGAAGGCAAAAAAGGCTATACCGCCGTCTATGGCGATGCCGAGGAGGGCTCCCCCGAAGCCGAGGGCCAGGATGGAAAGCGGGCGGCCGGAGAGGGATAGGACGAGCAGGGAAAGGCCGGCCCCGGCCATCGCGGGGACCAAGCAGAGCAGTCCCAGCCAGGGCCGAGGAAAGGTCAGCAGAAGCAGCAGCCCGATCCCCAGAAGCGAGATCAGCGTCGCCCGGCCGGCGTCCGCGCGGGAGTACCGCTCGTTGTCCAGCGTCGATCGGAAGGCTCCGGCCGAGGCGACCCGGACTTCGCCGCCGCCCTCCCGGCTCTGTCGGGACAAGGCTTCCTCGGCGGCCCGGATCGCGGCCTGAATCCTGGCCGCGTTGACGGTGTCGGTGCCGGAATCGCGGGGCTGCAGCGGCAGTAGGAGGTGCTTCCCGTCCGTGCTCAGGATTTGGCCCCCGACGATCCTGGCGTTCATGTGCGGCAGGATGATGCCCAGCCGGGACAGGACGAGCCCCCTCCAACCGAGCGGATCGCGGGCCGCCAGGCCGGCCTGGCCGATCCCATCGAGCGATTTCAGAAGGGCCGCGTCCGCTCTCAGCGATTCCCGGATCTTCTCCGGCCGCAGGCTTTCGGCGACCTTGCCTTCGAGCTCCGTCCGGCTGAAGAGAAGGGGCAGGCGCTCCGTCAATCCGGCCAGCAGGCCGGCGATACCCTGCCCGTACTCCTGCCCTCCGACCGAGGCGAAGAGGCCGCTGTCGCGCAGGGAGGCGGCCAGAACTTCGGCCGCGGCGACAAGAGGCCCGGGGTCGGCCTCCCCCCCGGCCAGATAGAGATTCAGGATGATGGTGTCCAGAAGCCCGTGCTGGCGGAGGGCGTAACGGGTGTCGGCAATGACCGAATCGCCTCCTGGAAGCCCCGCGACGATGTCGCCCTGGACATTCAGCTTCTTGGGGAGGACGGTCAGAAGCGCGGCCAGGGCCAGGACGGCCGCCAGGCCGGCCGCCCAGCCGATCCGCCACGTCCGGGGAAGGTTGGGATGATTCATGGTTTGCGGCCGGGGCGACTATAGCATCCGCTTCCGAACCAAGTCAAACGATCTCGCGGAGGCCTGCCGACGGCCATTTTTCCCCTGGAAAGGCCTTCCCGTCCTATTGACTTCCCCCAGACGGGCAAGTATCATGAGCGCCTAAAAACCCATGGCGCAAACGCGAGATTCGCGAGGACCCCGTACGGCCCTTGTGACCGGAGGCAGTCGGGGGATCGGGGCCGCCATAGCCGTCCGCCTGGCCGCGGACGGCTGCGACATCTGGCTCAACTACCGCCGGCGGAAAGACGCCGCCGAAGCCGTGGCCGAGACGATCCGGGCCGGCGGCCGCACCTGCAGGCTCTTGGAGTTCGATGTCGCTGACGCCGTCCAGGTCTCGGCGGTCCTGGGCCCCCTCCTGGCCGAGCGCGGCCCGGACATCCTGATCAACAATGCCGGGGTGTCCCGCGACACGGCTTTCGGGCTGATGTCAGAAAAGGAGTGGACCGAGGTCATCGATACGTCCCTGCGCGGATTCTTCAACGTCACCCGGCCCGTCGTCCAAGCCATGATCCACCGCCGCCAAGGGCGGATCGTGACCATCTCCTCGATATCGGGGCTGAGCGGCGTGCCCGGACAAGTCAATTACTCGGCGGCCAAGGCGGGCCTCATCGGGGCAACCAAAGCCCTGGCCCAGGAGGTCGCCCGGCGCCGCGTCCTGGTCAACGCCGTGGCCCCCGGATTCATCGAGACCGAGATGGTCGCCGGCCTGCCCATGGACCGGATCCTGCCGCGCATCCCGCTCGGGCGCTTGGGCCGGCCCGAGGAAGTGGCCGCCCTGGTCAGCTTCCTCTGCTCCGAGGAGGCCGGCTACATCACCGGCCAGGTCTTCTCCATCAACGGCGGGATCTACTCTTGATGCGCAGCGAGGCCGCGGCTCGCCTCCGTGCGGCGGCCCCGGGCCGGGATTGAAAGCCGAGACATGAAAGACGTGGTCGTGATAGGGGCCGGTTTCAGCGGTTTGGCGTCCGCCATCCTCCTGGCCCTTAGCGGGCGGGGCGTGACCGTGGTCGAGCAGGCCGAGCGAACCGCCCCTCTCCTCCGCAACTACAACTGCCGGGGCTTCGAGATCAACAACGGATTCCATTATCTCGGCGGATACTCCCCGGGCGGCGCCTTGTCCCGCATGTTCGATCACCTCGGGCTGAGCGGCCGTCTGGCGCCCATTCCCCTGAACCCCGACGGATTCGACAGCTTCATGGGGCTCTCCCCCCGGCCGCTCCGCGTGCCGATCGGCCCGGACAGGGTTCAAGCCGTCCTGAACGATGCCTTTCCCGGGAACGAAACGGTCCTGAAGGCCTATTTCGAGGAGCTTCAGAAAGCCTTCCTGGAATTCGATTTCCTGAATCTGGAGGAGTTCTTCTTCCGGGCTGATCCCAAGCTGCTGACCTGGACGCTGAACGATCATCTCGAAGCCGGCGGCGCGACGCACGAGCTGATCATGTTCCTGAATGCCTACTCCGAGATGCTCCTGGGAGTGACGGCCCGCGAGGTCCCGTTCCTGACCCATCTGCTGGGCGTTGGCTCCTACTTCTTGGCCGCCCATACCTTCGTGGGCGGCGGGGGGGCCCTGGCCGATGCGCTCGAGGCGCGGGCCCTGGAGGCTGGCGTCCATATCCGCACGGGCTGTCGGGCGGTCGCGATCGAAGCCGGGGATCACCGCCGCTTTGCGGCTGTTCGGGTCCGGACGGGGGAGGGAGGCGAGGAGCGCCTGGAGGCGGAATCGTGCGTCAGCACGATTCACCCCAAGCGGCTCATGGCCCTCCTGCCCGACGGACTGTCCTCCGGGCTCTTCGCCCGCCGGGTGGCCGGCTATCGCGACACCAAGGCCATCCATATGTTCCACCTGGCGGTCAAGGCCGGCGCGGCCCGCGAGTACTCCTCCAACTGGCATCACTTCGATCTGACGGGGATCATGGGCCCCCGGCATCTCATCACCCTGCTCCCCGACATGACCCGGGCGGCCGACCCGGACGCGGCCGAAGTCAGGATGTCCTGCCTGATCACGGCTTGGGACAACGACAAGACCGGGACCTGCCCCGGCAGCTCGGGCCCTGATTGCCGGGAGAAGCCCCGTCCGGATGGCGACGCGGCCGATTCTTTCGCCGGCGGAACGGACGATCGCTGCCGGGACCGATTCCGGGCCCGCTTAGAGGCGGCTCATCCCGAGCTGCGGGGCGCTTACCGCATCCTGGGGGTCACGGAGCCATGCGACCTGGATCGCATGACTTCGACCTGGAACGGGTCCATTTACGGGCTGAAATGCGCTTCCGACCGCCTGGGCATGACGCCCATGGGGCCTCTCAAGGGACTTCACCTGGCCGGGCAGAGCATCATTGCGCCCGGGATCTTCGGCGCCCTTGTTTCGGCCTGCCTGGTCGAACAGCGAATCCGCCGCAGGAGTCGGGAATGAGCGTCCATCGCGTCGTCGTCACCGGAATCGGCGTGGCCTCTCCCTACGGCTTGGGAGCCGAAAAGATGTATGAAGGGCTGTTCGGCGGCCGATCCGCCGTCGTCAATATCCGGAATTGGCTCGGCCCCCGGGCGCCGGCCTACCACAGCCATGTCGCGGCTCCCTTGGCCGAGAGCCCCGATCCCAGGGATGTGCCCAGGACCTTCCGCCGCAACATGGGACCGCTGGCCGTCCTGGCCTACAAGACATGCCTCGATGCCGCGGCCTCCGCGGCCGTGCCGGCTGCCGCCTTCGGATCGCCCGATTTCGGCATCGTTTTCTCCTCGACCTCGGGGAGCGCCGACGCCCTGGAGGAGTCCTTCCGGACCTATCTCGGGGACACCCAGCGGGTGCTTCCCAACTCGGGCAGCTTCTTCAAGATTATGAGCCACACCTGCACGTCCAACACGGCCCACGCCATGGGGCTGCGCGGGATGGCCTACTCGGTCTCCTCGGCCTGCGCCTCCTCGACCCAGGCCATCGGGATCGCCGCCGACCTGCTCCGGAGGGGGGCCCAAAAGATGATCCTCTGCGGCGGCTCCGAGGAGCTCCACCCCCTGGCCGTCCTGATCTTCGATCTTCTCCAGGCCGCCTCTTGGAAGTTCAACGACCGGCCGTCCGAGACGCCGCGGCCCTTCGATACCCAGCGCGACGGAACGGTCTGCGGGGCGGGCGCTGGCGCCCTCCTTCTGGAGACGGAAGAATCGGCCCGCGACCGCGGCGTTCCCATCCTGGGCGAGATCGTAGGCTACGCCACGAACATCGACCCGACCTCCATGGCCCAATCCAGCCGGGAGAGCATCGCGGCCTGTATGCGGGCCGCCCTAGCCGAGGCGGGAACCGAGCCGGAGGACGTTGACTATATCAACGCCCACGCCACGGCCACGGTGGCCGGCGACATTTCCGAAGCCCAGGCCATCGCCGAGGTCTTCGGCGGACGCCCGGTCCCCGTCAGCTCGCTGAAAGGGCACATGGGGCATACCCTGGCCGCGTCCGGCGTCCTGGAGCTCATCGGGAGCCTGGAGATGATGCGGCGGGGCCGGCTCGTCCCCACTCTCAACCTGGAAACCCCCTGCACCGAGGCAGCCGACTTGGGCCATGTCCCCGCCGGGGGCATGGAGGCCCGGGTCCGCTGCCTGGTCAAGAACAGCTTCGCCTTCGGCGGCATCAACGCCGTTCTGGTCGTAAAGGAGTACCGCGCATGAGCGACGCCCGCGTTTACGAGATGATCAAGGACATCTTCGTCGAGTTCTTCGAACAGGACGAGAGCCGGATCCGCCCGGACGCGACGCTGTTCGAGGACCTGGGGCTGGACAGTCTGGACATGGTGGATCTGGCCGTCGAGCTGCAGGCCCGCTTCGGCTTCTCCTTCGACCGCGAGGCGGATGAGGAGAAGATCCGGGCCATCCGGACGGTCCAGAATTTCTGCGACTACGTGGAAGAGAAAGCTAAAGCCCTCAACATCAAGCTGCCCGAGCGATGATCCCGGACCGGGACATCGGGCGGATGGAGGGCGATTTTCGACGGAGGCGGAACGGCTTCGGGCCGATCCTCTACACCTCCGCGTTCGGGAGCTTCTACATCGGGGTGACGGTCGGCCTGATCTTCGGGGCGCTTCCGGTCTTCCTGCTGGCCCATCGGGCCTGGCATCCCGACCGCTTCCGGCGGGCCGTCCGCCGGTTCATCCAGCTCTACGGCCGGATGACGATCCGCCTGGGCTGGCCTGTCGTCCGCACCCGGATCGTTGACCGGGACAGGGTCCGGGGCGTGGAACCCTGCGTCTACGTCATGAACCATTTTTCCTTCACGGACATCTATTTCTGCGGCTTCCTGCCGGCCGATCAGACGCTCATCGCCATCCGGTCCTGGCCCTTCCGGCTGCCCGTGTTCAGCATCTTCATGCGCTGGGCCGGCTATCTTGACGTGGAGAGCCGCACCTGGCGGGAGATCCTGGTGGAATCCGGCCGGGCTTTGCGGGGGGGGGGCAGCATCCTCTTTTTCCCCGAAGGCCATCGCTCCCGCGGGGGGCGGCTGCAGCCGCTGGGCCAAGGCGCCTTCCTCATCGCCGCCCGCCACGGCGTCCCGATCGTGCCGGTGACGATCGAGGGCACGCAGCGGCTGGGCGGCTACGTGTCGCGGCTCCTGGGTCCCGCCCGGGTGACCTTGACCTTCCATGATCCGATCATCGCCCAGGGTGCGGACATGCGGTCCCTCCGGATCGTGCGGAAGGACGTCGAGAGGGTCTTCCGGGAGACGGTCTACCATGGATGAGCGGCCGGGGAACGGGACGGAAGGCGCAAGATGAGCCTGCGGAGATGCGGCGGCAATCAGGACTGGCTGGGAAGCCGGGACGAAACCGCCACCCCCGCGGACGGATGTCTGCGGACGCTGGAAGTCGAATGGCCCGCCCGCGGGGGACGCGGCGCGATGCCGGCCGCCGAACGGAAAGCTTTAATCATTCAAGCCTTGGATCTGGGCGCCCGCCGCTTCATCCTGCGGTTGACTGGGAGTGCGCTCGCGGATCCCGGCGTCCTCGATCTTCTGCGGATCGTCCGGGGGCGGGGAGGAAAAGCCTGCCTGATCCTGAGCGGCCGGATCAGTCGGGCCGCGGCCCGAGAGCTTGCGGTCTTCGGCGCCGACGTCATCTGGCGCTGGCCCGCCGGTCGGTCATGGGGCTCCCTCAAGGGCGCGAAGAACGGCCGGCGGCCGCAAGGTCTCTCAGCCTTGATGTCCGCGGGCTATCCGGGTCCCGGCCGGGGTCTGGGCCTTCGCATACCCATCCACCGCTTCGGCCTCAACAAGGCGGAGAGCTTATGGCGCGGGGCGATGGCCTTAGGCTTGATTCCTTCGCTGGAGCGGACCTGGCGGGATGGGGCCTCGAAGGCCCGCCGCTCCCCGCGCCTTCCCTTGATGGATGCGATGGCCCTGGCCGCCCGTCTGGAGCCCGGAGCCCCGGAATCCCCGCCGCCCGGCTTCGCGGCCCGGCTGGGCTGCGATCGGGTCGGGGCCTCGCTGGCGGTGACGGCCGGGGGCGATCTCAAGCCGTGCCTGGGATTCGCCATCCGGCTCGGTCCCGCGGGAGGCGCCGACCTGGGTCGGATGATCGGGGAGCACGCCCTCTTGGCCGCCCTGCGGAGCCCGCGGAATGCCATCAAGGGATTCTGCCGCATCTGCGACTCCGCGGCGGTCTGCTCCGGCTGTCGGGCCTTAGCCTGTCTCCGGGCGGACGATCCGCTGGCCGCGGATCCAGAGTGCTGGGAGAAGACCGTTCCGTCGGGGACCGTCCACGCCGTCGATGTCGGCCGCCGGCTTCCTCACAAGGGCGAGATGCTGTTCGTCCGGGGGACCGCCCGCCTGGACGACAAGAAGATCGTCCTGGCCATGCGCTTCCCGAAACGCAATGCCTTTGTGCGTGCGGACGGGACGGCTGTCCCGCTGGCCTTGATCGAAATGCTGGCCCAGCTCTGCGCCGCCCAGCGGGCGCATGAGCTGAAGACCGCCGACGGCGGCCGGGTCCACGGCTACCTGGTCGGGATCGATCACGTCGATTTCCGCCGTCAGGTCTCAGCCGGCGACCCTCTCAGGCTGACCGTATGGAACACTCTGGAGATGAACGAGATCAACCGGGTCGAAGGCGATGTCTTCCGGGACGGCGAGCGGATCGCGGGGGCCGAGATGACGCTCTTCAAGGCCGAGACCTGGTTTCCCGAAGGGGAGTCCGTCGGCGCCGCCGCCGCGGAGCCGGAGGGGAGCCGCCCGGCGCCCGGGCGCTGGGTGACCGATCGCGTGGGCCGGGGGATTTTCGAGGCCATGCGCCGGCTGGACATCGGACCCGACGGATCGCTGAGAGCCGATCTGCTCTTCGGCCCGGATTTCGTCGGCTTCAATGGGCACTTCCCCGGGCATCCGGTCGTGCCGGGCGTCGTGCTGGTCTATGCCGGCCTGCTTCTGGCCGAGGCTGGCCTAGGCCGGGAACTGGCTTTCCGATCCCTCAAGCGGGCCCGGTTCATGAAGCCTGTACGTCCTTCCGCCCCGGTTGAATTCCAGGTCCGGCGCTCGGGCGGGGAAGGGAAGCCGGCTGTCCTTATCACCGGCAAGGTCTTCCTTGACGGCGAGCCGGCGGCCAAGTTCGAGATCGAGGCGGCCGAGGCGGGAGGAAAAAGGCCATGAGGATGCGTTGGGATCGGCCGGGCGGACGCCGAAGCGGATCCGAAGAGCCGCCGCCTCTCCGGGGACGGGCCATGCGGATCGTTCGCTTCCAGGAAGTGGATCCGATGGGCGTCGTGTGGCACGGCCGCTACCCGGAATTCCTGGAAGATGCCCGGGTCGAGGCGGACCGGGCCTGCGGGATGGACTACCCGGACTTTTTCCGCGAAGGGTTCAAAGCGCCGGTCGTCCGCCTGGAGATCGAATACCGGTCGCCCCTGCGGCTGGGCGACTCGTTTTCCATCGACGCTGAGCTGCGATGGTCGGACGCCGTCCGCTTCGATCACGAATATGTCCTCAGGATCCATCCGGAGGGCCGTCTCGTGGCGGCGGCCAGGACGGTCCAGCTCCTCCTGGACAGGGCCGACGCCGTCTGCCTTTTCTGGCCGGACTATTTTCAGAAGCTCAGGAGCGATTGGCGGCTCGGCCGGCTGGGTGGTCCGCGTGTCTGAAGTTCTGCTCGCGGCCTGCTCGGCCGAGACCGCCCTGGGCGGCGGGGAGGCGATGCGGAGCGCCCTGGAGGCCGGGCGATCCGGGGCGGAAAGGATCCGGCGATTCGATCCGGCCGGCTTGGTCACGGCTTTCGCTGCCTGCGCCGAGATCCCCGGGTCGGAGAGGCATCCCGGGGAGAATCTGACCCAGGCTCTCCTGCGGCGGGCCCTGGCCCCCTTGAGCGGGCTCCCTCCCGTCGAAACGATTATCTGGGCCGGGGTCAAGGGCAATGCCGAATACATCGAAAGCGGCCGGACCGAAGCTTCTTCCCCGTTCCTGCCGCGGCAGTACAGCGTCTGGATCCGGGACATCCTGGGATGGCCCGAGGCGGCGCTCCTGGAAGTCTCCGCCGCCTGCGCCTCTTCCACCCTGGCGCTGGCCCTCGGCGCCCGCCGCATTACCGACGGCGTCAGCCGTTCCGTCCTCGTTGCGGCGGCCGACATCGTCTCCCGTTTCAGCGCCGCCGGCTTCTCGGCCTTGAAGGCGCTGACCCCGGGCGTCTGCCGGCCTTTCGACGCGGAGCGGGACGGACTGATCCTGGGCGACGGGGCCTCGGCCTGCCTTCTTTCGGACCCGGAGTATGCCCGGGAAGCCGGTTTGAAGCCCCTGGCCCGCGTCACGGGCTGGGGGATCAGCAATGACGCCAATCACATCACCGCCCCGGCCCGGGACGGCCGCGGCCTGACCGCCGCGATCCGGACCGCGCTCGACCGGGGCAGCCGGAGTCCGGAAGATGTCGCCGCTTTCTGCGCTCACGGCACGGGGACGGTCTATAATGACGCCATGGAGCTAACCTCGATCCAGGATGTCTTCGGCGGCCGCCGCTTCCCCGTTTTTTCCATCAAGGGCGCCCTGGGCCACACCTTGGGGGCGGCTGGGGGGATCGAGACCCTGGTTTGCGCGGGCGCGATGGAAAGCGGCGTCGTTCCGCCGACCGCGGGATTGCGAACGCCCGAACCCCGGGCCGAAGGCCGGGTCAGCGGAGGATGCCAACGCCTTGACGGCGGCGTCATTCTGAACGCCAACTCGGGCTTCGGCGGCGTCAATGTCGCCCTGCTCCTGGAGCGGGCCAGCCGGAGGAACCGATGATCGCGGCCGTGACCGGGGCGGCGGTCATATCGAGGAGCCGCGGGGCGGCGGGGGGGATATGGCGGACTCTCGCCCCGGGGCTGGAGCGGGAGATCGCGGAGCGATTTCCCCGCTTCGGGCGCTTTGACGAATACACCCAGATCGGCTGCGCGGCCGTCTTTGCGGCGGCTCGTCAGGCGGGCTTCCAATCCGGCGGTCCTCGCCGGCCCGTCGGCCTCATCCTGGCCGGGCAGTACGGGTCGTTCGAGACCGACGAGGCCTTCTATGCCACGACCCTGTCCGGGCCCGAGCTGGCCAGCCCCAACCTGTTCTCCTACACCCTGCCCAACATCGTGCTCGGCGAATGCGCCGCGCAGTTCGGCTGGATGGGCCCGGCCTATGTCCTGGACGACGAGGGCGGGCGCGGCCGCGCGGCCTTGACTGAGGCGGCCGCGGAGCTCGCGGGCGGTCGCGCCGAAGCCATGCTGGCGGGCTGGCTGGAGACGCGGCCGGCCT
>DFYJ01000105.1 GCA_002383325.1 Candidatus Aminicenantes bacterium UBA4085 | reverse complement strand
CAGAACGCGCTTGGCCTCGTTGATCTCCCGGTCGCGCAGAGCCTCCAGCCGCCGGATCTCGTCGAGCGGCAGGAGGGTGTAGAGGCGCAGGAAGCGGCCGACGTCGCGGTCGTCGCAGTCGACCCAGTATTGGAAGTATTGGAAGGGACTGAAAAGATTCGCGTCCAGCCAGACCGCGCCGTGGGCCGACTTGCCCATCTTGGCGCCCGAGGCGGTCGTCAGCAGGGGGAAGGTCATGGCCTCGACCGCCGCGCCCTCGACCCGCCGGATCAGGTCGATGCCGGCCAGGATGTTGCCCCACTGATCGTCGCCGCCCATCTGCAGGGTGCATTGGTGCATGCGCCACAGGACGAGATAGTCGTAGGCCTGCAGGAGCTGGTAGTTGAACTCGATGAAGGACAGGCCCTTCTCCAAGCGCAGCTTGTAGGCCTCGGCGGCCAGCATCCGGTTGACGCTGAAGTGGCGGCCGATGTCGCGCAGGAACTCGATATAGTTGAGCGGCTTCAGCCACTCCGCGTTGTCCAGCGAAAGGGCCCCGGGCTTGTCGAAATGGAGGTAGCGGTCGAGCTGCGAGCGGATGGCCAGGCCGAAGTCGCGGATGCGCGACTCCTCCAGCATCTGCCTCATCTCGGACTTGCCGCTGGGGTCGCCGACCATGGTCGTGCCGCCGCCGGTCAGGGCAATGGCCGTGTGGCCGGCCCGCCGTAGGTGGACCATGGCCATGATCGGGACCAGGCTTCCGGCGTGGAGGCTTGAGGCCGTGCTGTCGAAGCCGATGTAGAACGTGGTCTTCTCGCTGTCGAGCTTGCGGCGGACCCCCGCCTCGTCCGAGACCTGGGCGATGAAGCCGCGCTCCTTCAGCTCGTCATAGATCGATCCGCTCACGGCAGGGGTACTCCTCGGGCCCATTTATAGCATATGAATTAGGGGGACACCATACATAACTCCCGAATTATTCCGACTCCGATTGGCGTCGATCGGAACGACGGCTCCCTCTGAACAGGGAGGGAATTCGGGAGTTATGTATGGTGTCCCCGAATTCTCCGAATTCAAGCCCGTTCTCGAATCCGGAATTCGGGAGTTATGTAGGGTGTCCCCCTAATTATGAAAGGTGTCCGTGTAGAGGGCCGGGAAGGCGTCCTTGCCGCCCATCATCATCGCCGCCAGCGGGAAAGCCCGCCGGGCGGCCGCCGTCATGGCCGCCGCGATGACCCGAATGTCCCATTGGGCCGCCGCGTCCTCGCGCAGACGGGACACGTGGTAAAGCTCCCGCAGGTTGAGCTTGAGCAGAGCCCGCCGCCGGTGCGCGTTGGTCAGGACGTAGGCCGCCGCGGCGCCGCCGCCGAGAACCGCCGCGATTCTTGCGTAAGCCTGCTCGGTCCGGCCGACGACGTCCGCGAAATCGCCCCCCATCCCCGCCTCGACGATCGAAGGCGGCGTTATGACGCCCAGGGCCGGATCGTAGTCCTGGACGGTCAGGGTGGCCATCCGATGCCGCTTGAGCTGGGCGAAAGCCGAGGCCGAGAGGACCAGCTCGAAGGTCAGGTCGGCGTGCTCGAACTCGCGGGGTGGGAAGTCGTAGAACTTCATCCGCTCGAAGACGGTCAGGAACATCGCCCGCCGGCGCCGGACGGGCATCCTGCGGGCTTCGGTCAGGCAGACGCCCAGGGGACGGCCCGAGACCGTGTGGAGAAGGGTGGCTAGGATGCGGTCGTCGCCGTCGGGTGTCGCGGCCGCCAGGCGAACAGGCGCACCCGCCTTGGCATCACCGGCCGGATTCCGGGTTTCCTTGTCTCCACTTTTGCCGTGCCGGCGCCGGCCCGGGCCTTCCTCCGCCCGGGCTTGCTTCGCCAGAGCGCCGTACGTCTCGGCATCGAAAACCGTAGCCTCGGTGAAAAGGACGATCGACGGAGCTGAGGCGCCGGCCGCTTCGTGGAGGCGCGCCCCCAAGGTCCTGACCTCGGCCAGCGGATGGGCGGCGAAGCGGCGTATCATCAGCTCCAGATTACGGGCGTTGACGGTCATGCCCAGCTGGCCCTCGGTGGCCAGACTGACGACATAACGGGCGTCTTCCTTGGCCCAGCCTTCCAGCAGAGATTCCTTCTTGGGATCGGCGGCCGCCTCCGGGTGACGGGCGAAGACGAACGGCCGCAGCTTCCGGTAAAGGCGGTGATAGAGCCCGTTCTGGGCCTTGACCGCGCCTACGAAATCGGGCTTCAGCCCGGCCGCGACGATCTCCTCCGGGACGACGAAATCCTCGCCCAGGGTGATGTAGCGCTGGGACTTCTCGGTGAACGAAGCCAGCCGGAACCTCTCCACGGCCTCGATGGCCAGGCGGCTGAGGCCCATCAGGTCGAAGTTGAAGACGGCATGCTCGGCCACCGAGTGGTGGCCCATCTTGAAGATGATGGCCCGGTTCGAGCGGCGGGCCTTCTCCACCTCGCCGCGGGCGGCCAAGCGCAGCTGGTCGACCGGCCGGGCGTCGCGCGAGATGCGGGCGTAGGCGGCGGACAGGGTTTCGGGCGTCAGGTCGAGGCGCGGCGGCGCGGCGAGCCGCAGCTCGTCGAGCGCCTCGCGGTCGACGTTGTACCCGGCCAGGACGACCTTCATCCCTCGATCGCCACCCGCACGATGACCTGGAATTCCGCGATGCGGCCCTCCCGGACGGCTCCCCGCTGCTCGATGACCTCGAAGAAGTGGGCCTTCTGCCCGCTCTTGGAGATCCCGGCCAGCGCCGCCTGGACGGCTTCGGAGAATCCGTCGGGCGATGTCCCGACGACGTCGATCATGTTCAGCATGGGCGTCTCCTTTTCCGATGCGTCGCTATTGTAGCAAGCCCGGCCGGCGCGTCCAAGCAGGCAGACGACGCCCTGGGCCCGGGGCTCCATGCCCCGGTGGAAGATAGTTGGGATGGCGGGACGTCGGGTGTCCCGGCCGCGGCCGCTTACTTGGCCTTGGCCGTCGCCTCCGCCTTGCTGCCTTTTCTCAAGTCGGCGGCATGGGCGCGCTTGTAGGTCTGAATGTCCAGGAAGCGGCCCTTGCTGTCGCGGACGGCATAGAGCTTGGTCCCCTTGGAGCTGCGGTGAGTCGTTCTCGTGCTCGCCATGGTATTTCCTTCCCGCGTCCTACTTCTTGGACACGGCCTTCTTGATCGCGCCGACGATGCCCATCAGGGCGGCATCCGGGCGAGCCTCTCATCCGCGTCCGCCGCGGCTTTACCGACAATCTTGACCTCTTGCGAATTCAATCTATACGCGGCGGCGCCGGATGTCAACGCGGATCCGCCCGGAAAGCCGGTCCGGGGAGATTGCCCTTTTCCTCCGAGGGGCGTATCTCTAGGGAAGCTGCCATCTCGGAAAGGAGCGCCCCATGCCCTCAAACGGATTACCCCGCCGGGAATTTATCAAGAGGTCTCTCAGCCTGACCGGCATCGCCGCGCTGGCGCCGGGCTCGGCCGCCCGCCTCCTGGCCGCGCCGGAGAGCCTGCCCGACCTGGTCGCCGTCAAGGGCGGTGACGCCTACCTGGCAGCCCTTAAAGCCCTGGAGCTTGCGGGCGGCATCGGCCGCTTCGCCGGCAAGAGCGGCCGCGTCGGGATCCTGGTCAACGCGCCCGCCTGGTGGAAGCTGCCCGGCAGCCACGCCAGCACGGATGTCGTCCTGGCCGCGATCGAGAGCTGCCTCAAGGCCGGCCTCAAGGACATCGTCTTCCTGCAGAACCCCGCGCCCGACTTCTGGGGCCGAAGCGCCCGCTCGGCGGCCATGCCCGACGTGGTCAAGGCGATCAAGCCGGCCGGAAGCAGCAAGGTCGAGGTCGAGGTCAAGGGCGGACTGGCGCTCAAGAAAGCCAAAGTCTCGCGCGATTGGCTCGAGGTTGACGCCGTCATCGACATCCCGATCGCCAAGGATCACGCCGGGACGCGCTTCAGCGGCTGCCTCAAGAACATGATGGGCGCCTGCGCCGACGACACCAACCGTTTCTTTCACGCCGGGTCCGGCGCCAAGGGCGAATACGACGACGTGGACTTCTTGTCCCAGTGCATCGCCGACCTGGGCCTGGTCCGCAAGCCCTCGCTTTGCCTCGCGGATGTCACGGTCGTGCTGGGCAGCAACGGACCGGCCGGGCCGGGCACGCTGCTGCGGCCGGGCAAAGTCGTGGCCGGAGCCGATCCCGTAGCCGTCGACGCCTATGGCGCCGGTCTGCTGGGCCGAACCCCGGCTGATATCACCATGCTGCGCAAGGCGGCGGCCCACGGCCTGGGCCGGATGGATCTGGCCAAGCTGACGGTCAAAGACGCGGCGATCTAGGAATTAGCAGACACATACCGAATTTAGCTTCCCGACACATACCGATCTTCTGGATGGTTGGACGATTTGTCAGTCGCCATCGCCAAAATCGTTGATCGTTCCATGAATGAGGTATGTGTCTGGAAACACTCGATCGACGCCGGCGGGACCGGAACTCCTCAAACCATCTGGCCGATAAATCGGGAGTTATGTATGGTGTCCCCCTAATTATACGGCTTCAGGTTCACTTCCAAGAACGCCCAGATGCGGTTCCAGCCGTCCCGCTGCGGCGGCGTGTTCTGCGGCTCGGTCTTCTCGGCGTTGACCAGGCGCTCGAAGGAATGGCCGCCCGGGGGATCGACGTAAATCTTGGTCTCGGCCAGCCGGGGCAGATGGTACTCCAGGGCGTGGATCATCATCTCGTCCTCGACGAAGTTGACGTCCTGGTCGTTGGTGGCGACGTGGACGGCCACCGGGACCTTGATCTTGGACACGTGGTAGACGGGCGACCGCTCGATATAGAGCTCCCGCCGCTGGTAGACATGCCCGCCGATCCGCTTCTGGGCGAAGAAGTCGGCCTCGTAGGAGGGGCCCTTATAAGACAGCCGGAAGACGAGGTTGGTCACCGGGACGCCGGCGTAGCCGCACTTGAGGATCTTGCCCTGGTCGCGGATGAGCGAGTGCAGAGTGATGAACCCCCCGTGGCTCCAGCCGATCATGCCCAGCCGGTCGGGATCGACCTGGGGGACGTTGGCCATCAGGTAATCGATGGCCGACATGGAATCGTCGACCTCGTACCCGCCGTAGTCGATGGCCTCGTGGAACTCCTTGCCGTAGCCCGTGCTGCCGCGGTAATCGGGGGCGATGACGATGTAGCCGCGGTCTACCGCCTGGTGGATGAAGGGCATGGCGCTGGAGGAGAAGCTGCTGTGGACGCCGCCGTGGACCCAGACAAGCGCCGCATGGCCCTTGGGCCCGCGGCGCTGGAGCGGCGTGAAGAGGTAGGCGGGGATGGACAGGCCGTCGATCGAGCTGGGATAGGAGACCTTGGCGTAGCCGATCCCGGCTTCGCGGGCCAGCTTGACGACGAGATCGTCGTCATTCTTCTTGGCCTCCATGTCGCGGGCATAGCGCGCGGCCAAGCCCTCGCTGCGCAGGTCGCTCAGCCTCTTCTCCAATTCGTCGATCTGCTTCCGGATGCGCTGCGCCTCGGCCTGCCCGGGCGTCGGCGGCGCGACCGGCTTGGCCTGGGGGGAGGGCTGGCCCGCGGGCGGATTCTGGCCCGCCGAGAGCGGAAGCCCGGGCGCCATCGTCACGAGAGCGGACAAGGCAAAAACGGCGAGAACAGCCCAGGCTGCCGGCCGTCCGAACGCGCCGCGAGTCGGGCCGCAAGTCCATGGACGGATGCGATCTCTCATGTTGCGTCTCCTGATCCGATGATTTCCTTGACCCGGCCGACGATCCCGCTCGTCAGCCTGACTTTGATGCCGCGGGGATGATCCGGGGACGGCGTCAGAATGTCTTGGACGATTCCTTCGGTCAGCCTCCCGCTGCCTTGATCGGCTTTCTGGACGACGCGAACGCGGGTTCCCGGCTTGATGTCGGTGCGCTGGCGGCCGTTCATGCTCATTCTCCTCCGCAGTGTGCGAGAAGTCTACCCTTTCATCACTCCGATGGGCACGACCCTGGCAACCAGTCGCCCCAGCCCCACGGCGTCGGAGACGCGGACGACTTCGTCCACGTCCTTATAGGCTTCGCCGGCCTCCTCGGCCACTCCGCGCCAGCTGGTCGCCTGGAGCTCGATGCCGCGGCGGGCCAGGTCGTCGCGGATGCTCTCGCCACGGAAGCGACGCAAAGCCTCGTGGCGCGAGAGGATCCGTCCGGCGCCATGGGCCGTGGAGCCGAAGCTGAGGGCCTCGGCGGCGACGGTTCCGGCCAAGATGTAGGAGGCCGTGCCCATGCTGCCGGGTATGATCACCGGTTGGCCGACGGACCGGTAGACGGCCGGAACCTCGCGGCGGCCCGGGCCGAAGCTGCGGGTGGCGCCCTTGCGGTGGACGCACAGCCGGGTCGGGCGGCCGTCCAGATCGTGGGTCTCGATTTTGGCCACGTTGTGGCAGACATCGTAAACCTGGCGCAGGCCGACCGATGAGCCGAGGACCTTGGCGAAAACCTCGCGCACCCAGTGGGCGATCATCTGGCGGTTGGTGAAGGCGTAGTTGACGGCCGCGCTCATGGCGGCGTAATAGCGGCGGCCCAGCGGCGAGCGGACGGGCGCATGGACCAGCTCGCGGTCGGGCAGGCCGGGAGGAAGCGGGCCGGACAGCATCTCGTCGATGAAGTCCGTAGCCACCTGGTGGCCCAGGCCGCGGCTGCCGCAGTGGATCATGACCAGGACCTGGCCGACCGGGCCGATGCCGAAAGCCGCGGCGGTGGCGGGATCGTGGATCCGGTCGACCTTTTGGATCTCCAGGAAGTGATTGCCGGAGCCGAGGGTGCCGAGCTGGGGAATGCCCCGCTCGAGAGCCCGGGACGAGACGGCGGCGGGGTCGGCCTCGGCCAGGCGGCCGCTTTCCTCGGTCGTCTCCAGATCTGCCGGCACGCCATAGCCGTTTGGCCACGGCCCACTCCGCCCCCTTGGCCAGGATGCCCTTGAGGGCCGAGAGCGAGAGCTTGGTCACGCCGCTCTTGCCGACGCCGGCGGGGACCTCGCGGAAGACGGCAGCCAGGAGCTCCTTGCGGCGGGCCGTGACGTCCTCCTCGCCGAAATCGGTGCGCAGGAGGCGGACACCGCAGTTGATGTCGTAGCCCACGCCGCCGGGCGAGATGACGCCCTCGTCGAGGTCGAAGGCGACGACGCCGCCGATCGGGAAGCCGTACCCCTGGTGGGCGTCGGGCATGACGTAGGCCATCCGGCGGATGCCGGGCAGGCAGGCCGAGTGGCGGGCCTGGTCGAGGGTCTTGTCGCGGCGGATGTCCTTGAGGAGCGCTTCCGAAGCGTAGATCCGGGCCGGGACGTTCATCCCCGCCTGGCGGGGAATCTCCCACGTATGGCCGTCGATCTTGATCAGGTCCATCGAAATAGCAGACACATACCAATTATTAATTCCAGACACATACCAATTAACATCTAGTGAGCAATTACCGTTTATTTGAACCGTTTTGTCAATCGTCGGCACGCCAATTATGCGGCTGGACTTGAATCGGGAAGTGACGAATTTTTAGCCCCCAACCACAACGTGCGTTTCGTCAATCATTCGGGTACATATATGCAAAGAGCCGAAATAAGTATGTGTCTGGAATTAATAATTGGTATGTGTCTGCTGATTCTTATGACCGATTATTTGACACGCCCGGGCGCCGGCCGTATAAATGGGCCCGTCGCCCGGTTATGAGCATTTTGCCAAAGCAAGGATTCTGCTCGATGAAAAAACGAATCCTGGTTCTCACCCTTGCGCTCTCGGGGCTGAGCGCCGTCGGCCTGGCGAATCCGGGACCGCAAAGCGCTGCGAGGCCGGCCGCCGACAAGGTCTTGCTGCCGCTGGCGGAGATCGGCGCCGGCTTGGATCTTCTGGTCCGCCGCTTCGACGGCGCCCGCCCCATCTCCGAAGACGCGCTGGCTTTTACTCTTGACGGCGGCATCTATCGCGCCGCATCCGCGGCCGGCGGACCGGCCCGCTGGGCCGCCGAGCTGACCCTGCGTCCGGCTGCGATCGAAAAGGGCGCTTCCGCCGTCGACGTCGAATGCCGTCTTCATCTCGCCGCGGGGTCTGCCGCCCAGGCCGGGGCCGCCCTGCGCCTCAGCTTCGACCGCTGGACGACGGACAATTTCGTCATGATCCCGGCCGCCGCCTACAACGGCAACCGCTTCGCCGTCTTCCCGGCCAAGTACCCGCCCTTCTATGATGCCTCCTTCGAGGGAAAGCCCCGCCTTCCGATCACCATCACCGACGTCCCCCGCCTGACGCTCGGCGAAGGCCCTTCGAAGATGGAGCTGACCACCGGCGATATGGCCGCGCCGGCCTTCGTCGCGTACTTTCCCGCCGCCCGCAAGGGGCTGCTTCTGCTCTTCACCCAGCAGACGGAGCTCGGCAATTCGGGACTGACGCTCGAGGAATCGGCCGACCGCAGGCAGGCTTCTCTCTTCATCAGCGCCCCGGCGGTCCGCGAGCGGCGCTTCGGTAGCATGACCCTGTCCCCCTCCGGCGACCGGGCGCCCGACCTCAAGGAAGGGGCGACGATCACCCTGCGCTTCCGCATCCACGTCTTCGCCTGCGACGGCATCCCCGGCCTCTACCGCCATTTCTTCGCCCATCGCAAGGATCTGACCGGCGCCAACGCCTTCACCCACCGCATCCCCTTCAGCGAGGCCCTGCTCATGCAGCGCGACCTGCAGAACGATCCGGTCGAGCGCTGGAAGGAGTCGGGCGGCTACTACAAGAACGGCAACGGCGACTCGCCTTTCGGCAACATCCAGGTCGGCTGGGTGGGCGGCCTGATGCAGACCTTCCCGCTCCTTCTCGGCGGCGACCCGCTCTCCGTCCTGCGGTCCACCAAGACCATCAACGTGATCTGGGACAAGATGGTCGGCCGGGCGAATTTCCTGCACGGCATCTACAAGGACGGCCAGGTCTACGGCGACAACTTCGATCAGATGGAAGCGCGCCGGTCCGTGGCCATGGTCCGCAAGAACGCCGACGCGCTGAACTTCATGATCAAGCAGCTCGACGCGCTCAAGCGCCGCAGCCGGGTCGCGGCCATCCGCGCGGCCTGGGAGGACAGGACCCGGGCCTTGGCCACGGCTTTCGTCAAGCTCTGGAACATCCACGGCGAATTCGGCCAGCTCGTCGACGTGGACTCGGGCGCCCTGGTCATCAGCGGCTCAACCGCGGGCGCGATCGCCCCGGCCGCCCTGGTCCGAGCTTCACGCTACTTCAACGATCCGCGCTACCTGCGGATCGCCGAGCTGGCGGCCGAGGCCTACTACCGGCGCGACGTGGCCTGCGGCTACACCACCGGCGGGCCGGGCGAGATCCTCCAGTGCCCCGACAGCGAGTCGGCCTTTGCCATGCTCGAGTCGTTCGTGCAGCTTCACGAGGCGACCGGCGACAAGAAGTGGCTGGGCTACGCCGAGGACATGGCCGCGCTCTGTTCCTCCTGGGTCGTGGCCTACGACTACAAATTCCCGGCCGGGTCGGACCTGGCCAAATGCGGCGCCCACAGCGCGGGGGCCGTCTGGGCCAGCGTCCAGAACAAGCACGCCGCGCCGGGCATCTGCACCTCCTCCGGCGACTGCCTGTTGAAGCTCTACCGGGCCACCGGCGACGCGCGCTACCTGGCGCTGCTCAAGGACATCGCCCACAACATCCTGGAGTTCATGTGCACAGCCCAGCGGCCGATCGGCTCCGACCGCGACGGATACATCAGCGAGCGGGTCAACCTGAGCGACTGGGAGGGGCCGGAGAACGTCGGCGGCAACATGAGCTGGGGTTCGGTCTCCTGGTGCGAGCTGGCGGTCATGCTCACCGCCGTCGAGATCCCCGGCATCTACGTGAACCCGCGCCAGAAGATGGTCGTGGCCTTCGACCACCTCGAGGTCAAGACCGTGGGCGGACGAGGCGGGCGCATGGAGCTCGAGGTCCGCAACCCGACGCCCTACCCGGCCGCCTTCACCCTCTACGTCGACAGCCAGGGGCTCTTCGGCCGGCGCGCCGGGGAGATCCTCGTGGACACCCTGCCGAAGCACGAGCTGGGCCCCGGTCAGACGACCCGGCTGACCGTCAACGACGACGGTGAAAAAGCCAAAGCCCCCGGGATTCGATAACCCGGGTTCAAAGGACGAGCCTGAATGAGACGCCGCGGAGGATTGACCACCATGAGCCAGAAGCGAATGGCCTCGTTGAGCTTGGCACCGNNCTTTTCGGTTTCTTCACCCTGGCCGGGCCCTCGCGGGCCCAGGCCCAGCAGCCGCCGCCGGCCAAGCCGCCGCAGGGTCAGCCCGGGCAGGCGGGATCAACGGGCCAGCGGCCCATGCGGCCCCCGGTCGATCCCAAGGCCGAAGCGCTGCGCGGCGCCTACGGACCCTACCGGGCCAACAACGACCTGCTGTCCTACGACCTCGACATCCGCGTCGACCCGGCGGCCAAGAGCTGGGGCGGCCGGAACACGATCAAGTTCAGGATGCTCAAGGCGGACTCCCGCATCCAGCTCGACCTCGCCTCCGACCTCAAGATCGAGAAGATCCTCTGGCGCGGGGCCGAGCTCAAGTACGCCCGCGAATACAACGCCGTCTTCGTCGACTTCCCCAAGCCCCTGAAGAAGGGCGCCAAGGTCGTGATCGACTTCTATTTCTCCGGCCAGGCCTCCGAAGCCCGCCGCATGGGCGGAATCTCGTTCCGCAGCGATCCGGCCGGCCGGCCCTGGGTCACCACATCCTGCCAGGGCGCGGGCGCCATGACCTGGTGGCCCAACAAGGAGCAGCAGCGCGACGAAGTCGAGCGCATGGCCCTGCACGTGGCCGTCCCCAACGGACTGACCGAGATCTCCAACGGCCGCTTCGCCGGCAAGGAGGACCTGGGTGACGGCTTCACCCGCTGGGACTGGAAGGTCCATTATCCCATCAACAACTACTGCGTCTCGGTCAACATCGGCACCTACGCCCACTTCGCCGACAAGCACGGCAGCCTCAGCCTGGATTTCTGGTGCCTGCCCGAGAACATGGATAAAGCCCGCAAGCAGTTCGCCCAGGCCAAGCCCATGATCATGGCCTACGAGCACGCCTTCGGCCCCTACCCCTTCCCCAAGGACGGCTACAAATTGATCGAGGTGCCCTACGCCGGCATGGAGCACCAGTCGGCGGTGACCTACGGCAACCGCTTCGCCAACGGCTACCTGGAGCGGGACTGGACCGGGGTGGGGATCAGCCCCAAGTTCGACTTCATCATCATCCACGAGAGCGCCCATGAGTGGTTCGGCAACAGCGTCACCGCCGCCGATGTGGCCGACGAGTGGATCCACGAGGGCTGGGGTACGTACATGGAGGTCATTTACGTCGAGCATATGTTCGGGCGGGCCGACGCCCTGAAGTACGTCAACGGCTACAAGACCAAGGTCCGCAACCAGGAGCCGGTCGTCGGCCCGGCGGGGATCAATTACCGCGCTCCGCAGGACATGTACTTCAAGGGGGCCCTGTTCATCCATACCCTGCGCTCGATCGTCGACGACGAGCGGCGCTGGGCCGAGATGATGCGCGGCCTCTACGACACGTTCAAGTACAGCAACATCTCCACCGACGATGTGCTGGCCTACTTCCGTAAGGCGACCGGGCGCGACCTGGGGCCGGTCTTCGATCAGTACCTCAAGCGGACGGCCATCCCGACGCTCGAGCTGAAGCTGGACGAGGCGACCGGCACGGCGTCCTATCGATGGAAGGCCGAGGCCGCGGGGTTCAACATGCCGGTCAAGGTCGGCCGGGAAGGCGCCTGGGTCACCGTCTACCCGACCGTCGGCGAGTGGCGGACGTTGAAGACGGACCTGAAGAAGGCCGACTTCGGCGGCGACGTGGATTTCTTCTATATCAATATCGTTAAAGAATAACCGTAATTAGCAGACACATACTTAATTCAATTCGGTATGTGTCTGCTATTTTTTTGTCTGCTATTTCTTTTTCTTAGCCTCGATCTCGTCCTCGATCTTTTTAAGCTGGTCCCTGTAGTACGCGGTGTTGTAGCCCTCGTCGGCGGCCAGGGCTTCGCGCATGGCCTCCCGGGCTTCCTCGAGCCGGCCCATGGCCTGGTAGACCGCGGCCAGGTAGCTCCTCAGTATGGAGGAGGGACCAAGGGTCACGGCCTTGCGGCCGGCGGCCAAAGCGTCTTCCAGGTTGGCCTTCTTGCCGGCCCAGAATGAGGCATACATTCCCAGCACATAGGGATCGTCCTGCATTTTGATGAAGGCCGGTCCGAAGACCTCCAGGGCTTTCTCGGGCTTGCCCATGTTCATGAACACGGTCGCCGCACTCTGATGGATGTACGGATCCTCGCCGCCGCCGGCCAGGGCGGCATCCAGGGCACCCGCGGCGCTCTCCAGGTTGCTCTTCTTCTGGGACCAGAAGCGGGCGTAGGCCGTCAGCGCGGCGGCGGGGAGCTTGGGGGTCTTCAGGTATTCCGGCCCGTACACGGCCAGAGCTTCCTCGGTCTTCCCGGCTTTCAGATGGAGATCGGCCAAAGCCTGGAGGAAAGAGTAGCCGGCCGGGTAGAGCTCGACGGCCGTCCGGAGGGCCTTCTCGGCGCTGGCCAGGTTCTTGTCCTGGCGGATCCAAAATTGGGCGTAGGAAGACAGCTCATAGGCGACGCTCTGGATCTGGCTGTCCAGGCGCTCGGCGCCGTAGATGGCCTCAATCTTGGCCGACTGGCCCTTCTTGGCCAGCAGCGCGGCCCGTAGCCCGGCGATCTGAAAAGGCGAGAATCCGGACCAGCTCTCGGCAATCTCCAGGGCCTTGTCCACGTTCTCGCTGTTCTGGACGGCCTTCTGGATGAAGTAATACTTGAAGTACGGCTCCCCCGGGAATTTGGCCGCGGCGGCTTCCAGGAAAGCGTAAGCCTCGTCCTTGTCCGGCGAGTTCATGTAGAAGCCGGCCAGAGTCTGGTAGGCATCCTTGGTCATGACGCCGGCCGGATACTTGGCGATGAACGCCTTGATCGGTCCGCTGTCCCGTTTGCCTCGGGCATAGAGGAGATTTTGGGCCACCGCGAATTCGGCGTACTGGGTGCAGGTCACCCGGCCCTTCTGATACGCGACCGTCCCTTTTTGGCCGTCGGGATCGAGGGTCAGGACCTCTTGGAAGAGGGCCAGGGCCTTGTCGTCGTCGTAGCGCGTCTCGTACTTGCGGGCCAGCTCGGTGACGATGACGACGTCCTTAGCGCCGCCGACGTACTTATCGGACAGAACCTTGAACGTGTCGAGACCCTGCGCCACCTTCAGGACCTTGGCGTGGAACTCCTCCGGAGGGGCGCTGTAGCCCCGGATCCAGTCGATGTCCCGGCCGTCGCCGTCCAGAAAGAGCAGGAACGGCGTGCCGGAGGCCTTGAAGCGCTTGGCGATGGCGGCGCCGGTCTTCGCGCCGGCGAAGGCCCGGTAAAGGATGAAATGCTCGTTGAGGAACTTGCCGTACTCGGGATTGTTGTAATACTGCTGACCCAGCAGCTCGCAGCTCCCTCAGCCACCGGAGGTGAAGAAGTCCAGGAGCAAGAGCTTGTTCGAGGCCTTGGCCTTGGCCAGGGCATCGTCGACGGAGCCGGTCAGCCAAACGGCTTGAGCTTGGGCGAAGCCGGCCAGAATGATGAGGACGGCCAGAACGAATGGGATTCTCTTCATGATCCTCTCCTTGATGCGTCGGTCCCCGGAGTCTCTTTCAATTATACGTCCCCCGCCCGGCCTTTGTTAATTTTTATCTAATATCAGACACATACCAATTTAAATTACC
>DFYJ01000009.1:8581-8843 GCA_002383325.1 Candidatus Aminicenantes bacterium UBA4085 | reverse complement strand
TGCTGGTCGAGATGGACGGCTTCGACTCCAACGAGGGCATCATCCTGATCGCGGCCACCAACCGGCCCGACATCCTGGACAGCGCCCTGCTGCGGCCCGGCCGCTTCGACCGGCGGGTCGTCGTCAACATGCCTGACGTCAAGGGACGCGAGGAGATCCTCAAGGTCCACATCCGCAAGGTCCCCCTGGACCCGGACGCCGACCTCAAGATCCTGGCCCGCTCCACGCCGGGATTCTCCGGGGCCGACCTGGCCAACATGAT
>DFYJ01000009.1:0-8482 GCA_002383325.1 Candidatus Aminicenantes bacterium UBA4085 | reverse complement strand
ATCCACAAGGTGACCATCATCCCCCGCGGCATGGCCCTGGGCCTGACCCAGCAACTGCCCCTGGACGACCGCTACACCTACAGCAAGGAATACCTGGAGGCCCAGCTCTCGGTTCTGATGGCCGGCCGGGTGGCTGAGATCATGTTCCTCAACCAGACCACGACCGGAGCGGCCAACGACTTCGAGAAGGGCACCGAGATTGCCCGCCGCATGGTCTGCCAGTGGGGCATGTCGGACCTCGGCCCTCTGACCTTCGGCGAACGGGACGATCTGATCTTTCTCGGCCGCGAGCTGACCGCCCACAAGAACTTCAGCGAAAAGACGGCCGAGATGATCGACGAGGAAGTCAAAAAGATCATCCACCGCAACTACGAGCGGACCCGGACGCTGCTCGAGGGCTATCGCGCCCAGCTGGAGGAAGTAGCCAAGCTGTTGCTGGAGAAGGAAGTCCTCTCTTCCGACGANNGAGATCACAGCCGTCCTCAAGCCCGCCGCCGAAGCCTCCGCGGCGCCCGCCGCGCCGGCGCCGGCCGATCCCCAACCCGCCCAAGCGTGAGAGGTGAGACGAGAAGCCCTGCTCCGGATTAAAGGCGTGGATCACGCGCTGGCGGCCCGGACCTGGATCATGGGCATCGTCAATGTCACGCCCGACTCCTTTTCGGACGGCGGTCTGCACCTGGATCCCGGGCAGGCCGTGGCCCGCGGCCTGGAGCTGCTGGAGGAAGGCGCCGACATCCTGGACATCGGAGGCGAGAGCACCCGGCCGGGAGCCGATCCCGTTCCAGCCGAGGAGGAGCTGCGGCGGGTCCTTCCGGTGGTGCGGGGCCTGCGCGCCGCGACCCCGGCCCTCGTCTCGGTCGACACGTCCAAGTCCGAGGTGGCCCGGGCCGTCCTGGATGAGGGCGCCGACATCATCAACAACATCGACGCCGTCCACCTGGAGACCGGGCTCCTGCAGGGCGTGGCCGCGGCCGGCGCGGGCCTGATCCTGATGCACATGAAGGGCACACCGCGAACCATGCAGGCGAATCCCCACTACCAGGACGTGCTGGCCGAGGTGCGGGAGTTTCTTGGCCAGCGGCTGGACGTGGCCCAGGCCTACGGCGTGGCCCCGGAGTCGGTCGTCCTGGATCCCGGAATCGGGTTCGGCAAGCGCCTGGAGGACAACCTGGCTCTCCTGCGCGGCCTGGACGGCCTGGCCGGGCTGGGCCGGCCCGTTCTGGTCGGCGTCTCGCGCAAGTCGTTCATCGGCAAGATCCTCAACACCCTGCCCCAGGACCGCCTGGAGGGGACGATCGCGGCCTCGGTCCTGGCCCTGGCCGTCGGCGCCCACATCCTCCGGGTCCACGACGTCCGGGCCGTCAAGCGGGCGGCCTTGGTCGCCGACGCCATCCTCACCGGCGAGGCCCCCGCCCCGCCCGGCGAGCGCCGGGAGCCGCGCTATGCTCAATGATGTTT
Source organism: Candidatus Aminicenantes bacterium UBA4085 (assembly GCA_002383325.1). Classification (GTDB taxonomy): domain Bacteria; phylum Acidobacteriota; class Aminicenantia; order Aminicenantales; family UBA4085; genus UBA4085. Next base: position 7,024 of record DFYJ01000009.1, on the reverse strand, counting down.
TCAACGCCCTGCACCGCTTCAACCTGGTCGACTTCCTGGACATCCTGGTCGTCGCCTTCCTCATCTACGTCTTCATCCTGCTGATCAAGAGCACCCGGGCCTACCCCATGGCCCTGGGCATCGGCTTTGTCGGCCTGCTTCTGCTGGTGACCCGCTGGGCCCGGCTCAACGTCTCCAACTGGGTCCTGCAGAACCTGGCCAGCTACTTGATCATCGCCATCATCGTCCTGTTCCAGGGTGAGATCCGCCGCTTCCTGACCGGGCTGGGATCGCGCTCCTTCCGCAAGCCGCTGACCATCCGCTCGCTCCAGGACAAGGCCGAGGATCTCCGCATGGCCGTGGATTACATGGCCCAGCGCAAGATCGGGGCCCTCATCGCAGTCGAGAACGAGATTTCCCTAGCCAACTACGCCGACCGCGGGGTCAAGATCGAGGCCGTCCTGTCCAAAGACCTCCTGGTCAGTCTGTTCTTCCCCCACTCGCCGCTGCACGACGGGGCGGTTTTGCTGCGGGGGGGAACGGTGGTCGCGGCCGGCTGCCTGCTGCCCCTGCCGGCCGTCCACAACCTGGGCGCGGACGCCCAAACGAGGACCCGGCATTTGGCGGCCATCGGCCTGTCCCAGGAGACGGATGCGGCGGTGGTCGTGGTGTCCGAGGAGTCCGGCAGCATCTCCCTGGCCCTGCGCGGCGTCCTGCAGTCCATGCCCGACGCCGATGTCCTCAAGGACAAGCTGCTCGAATACCTCCAGAGATGAATCCCATGCTCAAGGACCTGATCACCCGCAACTGGTCGCTCAAGCTGCTGTCCTTCGTCCTGGCCGCGCTCCTTTGGATCACCCTGATCCCCGAGGAGAAGACCTTCGGCGAGCGGACCCTGTCCGTCCCGCTCGAGACGCGCAACATCCCGCCGAACATGGAGCTGGTGGAGAAGGCCGTCTCGATCGTCGACGTCACCGTGCAGGCCACCAACCGGCTGCTCGGCCAGGTCACGGCCAACGACCTGACCGCCGTTCTGGACCTCAAGAACGCCGCAGCGGCGCAGGAGGACTACGCCCTGGACGCCTCCATGATCGTCGTCCCGCCCAACGTCAAGGCCGTGCGCGTCTATCCGACCAAGGCCCATATCAAGCTGGAGCCGGCCAGCGAGATCGAGATGGCCGTGGGGGTCGCGATCCAGGGCCAGGTCAAGGACGGATACCGAATCGAATCCTACGAGGTGGCGCCGAGCAAGGTCAAGGTCCGGGGACCGGCCAGCAAGTTCCGGCCGCGCGACAGCCTGCGGACGGGGCCGGTGATCGTGGACGGCCTGTCGGAGCCCTTCGAAGTCGAGACGGACATCCTCCTGCCGCGTCCCGACCTGCGCATCCTGAGCGGGCCGGCCAGGGCCCGGGTCCGGGTGACTATCGTCAAGCAGTGAGGGCCGGCTCTTCCCATGAAGACTCTCTTCGGAACCGACGGCATCCGCGCGGTGGCCGGCGAATACCCGCTGGATCGCGCCTCGATCACCAAGCTGGGCCGCTCCCTTGTCGGGCTGCTGCGGCGGGAGGGCCTGCCGGCCGAGATCCTGGTCGGGCGGGACACCCGGGAGTCGGGCGAGTGGATCGAGGCGGCCTTCCTGCGCGGCATCGCCGACGAGGGCGGCACGGGGCACAGCGCCGGAGTGATCCCGACCTCGGGGGTGGCCTATCTGACCATGAGCAACGCCTTCTCGGCCGGTGCGGTCATCTCGGCCTCGCACAATCCCTACCGCGACAACGGCATCAAGATCTTCTCCCACCGCGGCTTCAAGATCCCCGACGAATGGGAGGAGGAGCTGGAGGCGCCGCTTCTGCGGCGCGGGGAAGCGGAGGCGGCCAGGGAGGAGGGCGGGGCCGGACGGAAGGCCGAGCGGCGCCTCGTCGAGCAGTACGAGCGATTTCTGGCCGGGCGGCCGGCGGGCCTGCGCCGGCTCGAGCCTTACAAGGTCGTCCTGGACTGCGCCAACGGGGCTGCTTCGCGCATCGCCCCGGAGGTCTTCCGGGCGGCCGGCTGCCGGGTTGAGGCCATCCATGCCGAGCCTGACGGGCGCAACATCAACGCCGGCTGCGGGGCCCTCCACCCCCAGAGCTTGGCCCAGGCGGTAGTTCGGGAAAAGGCCGACCTGGGCATAGCCTATGACGGCGACGCCGACCGGGCCATGTGGTCGGACGCGGCCGGGCGGCTGCTCAACGGCGACCATACCCTGTTCGGCCTGGCCCGCTTCATGGCCGGCCGGGGAACGCTCAAGGCCGCGGCGGTGGTGACCACCAGCATGAGCAATCTGGGCCTGGAGAAGGCCTTGGAGAGGCTGGGACTGCGGCTGGTCCGGACCCGGGTCGGCGATAAGTACGTCCTGGAAAAGATGCTCGAGCTGGGGGCCAATCTGGGCGGCGAGCGATCGGGCCACACGATCCTCCTGGACGACTGCCCGACCGGCGACGGCATCCTGACCAGCCTGCGGGTGCTGGAGGCCATGGCCGTGGCCGGCGTCGGTCTGGACGGGCTGGTGGCCGGGCTGGTCGAGTTCCCTCAGGTCCTGCTCAATGTGCGGGTTTCGAGCAAACCCGACCTGACCGGCCTGCCGGACGTCGCGGCCGCCGTGGCCGAGGTCGAGAAGGCCGTAGCCGGTCGGGGCCGGCTGGACGTGCGCTACAGCGGAACGGAGCCGCTGGCCCGGGTCATGCTCGAGGGCGAAGACCAGGCCGAGGTGGAGATCCTGGCCGGCCGCATTGCCGCCGCCATCCAGCGCGCCATCGGCGCCAAAAAATAGGGGTACAGTATACGTAAATCCCTATTTTTCGATTTCTCCCCGTGGCGACGGACATCACTCAAAATAAGGGTTCGGTATTGTTATCCCGTCGGAAAGCGCCGTTGGAAGAGGTCCGATAGAAACCCTCCTTTACAGATCCACGGCCCCGTTCAATACCCGAGCCAATGATCTCATGTCCATCCGGCCGGTCTTGGCGGCGAACGTGCTCTTCCCCCCGAGATCCCTAAGTTGCTTGACTGCGCGCCAGGCAAGGCCTCTCTTTGCGGAAATAGGGAATTACGTATACTGTACCCCTATTTACGGGACGAGCCAGTCTGCTATCATAGGATGAGGAGTCAACCATGCGCCTATCCGTCAATGTCGATCATTTCGCCACCCTCCGCCAGGCCCGGCGCTCGAACGAGCCGGAGCCGGTGCTGGCCGGTCTGCTGGCCGAGCAGGCCGGGGCCGACGGGATCACGGCCCACATCCGGGCCGACCGCCGGCACATCAACGAACGCGACCTGAAGCTTCTGCGGGCTGTGATCAAGACCAAGCTGACCGTCGAGATGGCGGCCACGGAAGAGATGAAGGGCGTGGCTCTGGCCATCCGGCCGGATGTCGTCTGCCTGGTGCCGGAGCGGCCCGAGGAATTGACCACAACGGGCGGCTTGGATGTCGCGGCCAACCGCAGGACGCTGGGCCCGCACGCCGCGGCGCTGGCCAAAGCCGGCATCCGGGTCTGCGTCTTCGTCGACCCCGAGCCGCGCCAGATCACGGCCGTAGCCGGCCTGGGCATCCCCAAGATCGAGCTCCACACCGGCCTCTACGCCAAAGCCGGCAAGCCGGCGGCCCGGGACAAGGCGCTGGCCGACGTGCGCAAGGCCGCCGCCTGGGGCGCCAAGCACGGGCTGGAAGTGACAGCCGGCCACGACATCGACTACCGCAATACAGGTCCTATCTTGGCCATACCCCAGATCAGCGAGCTGAGCATCGGCTTCGCCATCGTGGCCAGGGCCGCCATCGTCGGAATCGATCAAGCGGTTCGGGAGATGAACGCCCTCCTCAAGGGGTTCAGGTTTTAGCCTTGAGCATCTCGATCAATCTGCCGCGGCTGAAGGCGAACATCGAGGCGCTGGGCCGGATCGGGCGTGATCCGAGGGGGGGCATCTCCCGCCCTTCGCTCAGTCCAGCCGATCTGGAAGCTCGGGCCTGGCTGAAGCATCGCATCGAGGCGGCAGGTCTCGACTACCGTTGCGATGGTGCGGGCAACCAGTTCGGCTTCCTGGGCGAGGGAGCCCCGGCCGTCATGGCCGGATCTCATATCGACACGGTCCAAAACGGCGGAGCCTTCGACGGCGCGGCGGGGGTGCTGGCTGCCCTGGAGGCCGTTCAAAGCATCCGTGAAGCGGGGCTGACCCCGGCCAAGCTCTTGGCGGTCGCATCCTTCACCGACGAGGAAGGAAGCCTGGCCGGCGACTTCCTCGGCAGCCGGGCTTTCACCGGCACCCTCAACCGCGACCTGCTCGCGGGGGCGATGACGGCGCATGGCGCGCCTTTGGCGGACGTCCTGGCCGGCGCGGGTCTGACTCTCGATGGCGTCCTGGGCGCGGCCGCGGAAGCCTTCCCCATCACCGCCTTCCTCGAGCTTCACGTGGAGCAGGGCCCTGTCCTCGACGACGAAGGCGTTCCGGTCGGCTTGGTCGACGTCATCTCCGGCAAGCGCTACTTTTTGTGCTCCTTCCAGGGAGAGGCGGGGCACGCCGGGACCGTGCCGCTGGAGCTTCGCCGTGACGCCTTCCTGGGCTTGGCCGATTTCGCCCTGCGCGCGACTCGCCATGTAGCGACCCGCCATTACGGCAGCTTCGTCACGATCNNCCCTGCTTCAGCCGGGGGCGTTCTCCATCATCCCCGAGCGGGCCGACTTTTCCTTCGACTTCCGCAGCCGTTCGTCCGAGACGCTGGCCGGGCTGGAAAACGAGCTGATGGCTTTGGCCGGGGAGGTGGCCGCCACGAGGGGGCTGCGGTTCGGCTCCCGCCTGATGGACGCCACGACCCCAGTGGCCGTGCCTGAAAGCCTGCTGGCGATTCTCAAGAACGCCTGCTCCGCCCGCGGCTACGCCCATCTCGCTCTGGCCAGCGGGGCCGGCCATGACGCCCAAATCCTAGCCGCCAAGGCTCCCACGGCCATGATCTTCGTCCCCAGCCCGGACGGGATCAGCCACGCGCCCGGGGAATCGGTCCGTTGGGACGATCTGGAGAAGGGCGCCAACATCCTCCTCGACGCCCTTCTCAAGCTGGCTCTGAATTAGCAGACACATACCAATTTCTTTCGAAAAATCGATCATAACTTCTTATTCTAATTGACAATTTTTTTATTTCTCACAAAAAGATGCATCCAGGCTGATTTTGCCTTGGAATAATTAATTATTATTCATTCATTACATGAATAATTATACGTTTCTCAGATGGAAATTGGTATGTGTCCGCTAATTATCCGCCGTCGGGAGAGAAGCGGGTGGAGCGGCCCTGCTTGATCTCGCCGCGCCGCTTCTTGTCCTCGAGCATCTTCAGCTTGGCCCGTTTGGAGCGCTTGCGCTTCTGCCGCCGGATCTTCTCGATGCGGGCTTGTTCGGCGCTCTCGGCGCCCTTCTGCCTGGACTCGATCTTGTCGGCCAGGATGCGGCGGGCCAGGAATCGATTCAAGCCCTGGGTCCGCTCCTGCTGGCATTTGACTTCGACCCCGGTCGGAACGTGCTTGAGGTAAACGCACGTCTCGACCTTGTTGACGTTCTGACCGCCCTTGCCCTGGGAGCGGATGAACTTCTCGATCAGGTCGGCCTCCCGGATGCCGAGCCCTTCCATGCGCTCGCGCAGGGCGGCTTCCTTGTCTGAGCGGACTGGGTATTGGGGCATACCGGTAGGATAGCGCGAATTCGCGGCCGTCTCAACCCGAGCCGGAGCGGGCGTATCCCGCTCCGTTGACGGCCCCCGGCAAAACCACTAAACTTCCCGTCTTCACCACGGAGAGGAGACCCCGCCATGACCCAGCTCCGCCGGCCGCTCCGGATCGCCCTCGCCGCCACCCTCCTGGCGGTCGCCCTCGCACCCACGCTCTTGGCCCAACCCGTGCCGGCGCCTAAACCGCTGACCGTGGCCGAGGCGACCGACTACAAGCAAACCTCCCTGCACGCCGACGTGACGGCCTTCATCCGCGAGCTGCAGAAGATGAGTCCGCTGCTGAGAGTCGAGACGCTCTGCATATCGACCGAGGGCAAGGATGTGCCGCTGGTCATCGTCGGGAACCCCCTGCCCGCCTCGCCCTTCGAGCCGCGCCAGCTGCGCAAGCCGGTCGTCTACATCCAGGCCAACATCCATGCCGGCGAGGTCGAGGGCAAGGAAGCCGCGCTGATGCTGATGCGCGACATCCTGACGGCGGCCAAACCGCCTTACCTGGACAAGCTGGTTCTGCTTATCGCTCCCGTCTTCAACGCCGACGGCAACGACCGGATCGATCCCAAGAGCCGGCCGGGGCAGGTGGGCCCGGAAAAGGGCCAGGGCGTCCGCTACAACGGGCAGGGCCTGGACCTCAACCGCGACGCCCTCAAGGCCGAGAGCCCCGAGGTCCAGGGCCTTCTGACCCGCGTCCTCAACGCCTGGGACCCCGTTCTGGTCGTCGACTGCCACACCACCGACGGCGCCTGGCACGAGCAGACGGTGACCTACTCGTGGCCGCTCAACCCCAACGGCGACGCCGCCCTGCTGGAGTATCAGCGCTCGAAGATGATGCCGGCCATCGACAAGATCATGAAGGATAAGTACGGCGTCCTGGGCTTGGGCTACGGCGGCTACCGCGACTCGCGCGACCCGTCCAAGGGTTGGATGACCTTCGAGCCCCAGCCGCGCTACATCACGAACTACGCCGGCATCCGCAACCGGATGTCCATCCTGATCGAGAACTACGTCCATGCCGACTTCGCCACCCGGGTCAAGGGCAACTACGCCTGCCTGCGTTCCATTCTGGACTATTTCTCGGCCAACGCCGAGGAGGTCGTCCGGCTGACCGCGGAAGCCGACGCCCGGACCTCGGCCCGCGGGCTGACCCCGTCCGAGAAGGACCAGTTCGGCGTCGAGTTCGAGGTCCGCCCCCTGCCCAAGCCCGTCACGGTCCTGGGCTACGTCATGGAACCCGTCCCCCAGGCCGCTGCTCCGGGGGCCCAGCCCGCCGCCAAGCCGGGCCAGGCCGGGGCTCCTCCC
>DFYJ01000049.1 GCA_002383325.1 Candidatus Aminicenantes bacterium UBA4085 | reverse complement strand
GCCCGCCGAAGGGCCAGCCGGTCCCGGCGTTGACCGTGAGGCGCAGGCCGAGCTCCGCGGCCTTGCGGGCCGCGTATCCGAACGTTCGCAGGAAATCCGGAGATCCGAAGCGCTGGTTGACGATGCCGCGGCCGGGATCGTCGACTTCAACCGGGTAGAGAAAATAGATGGTGACTCCCCCGGCGCCCGACTTTTTGATGATCTCGAGCTGGCGGTCGATCTCGGGCTTGGTCCAAGCCGGGCCGAAGACGCGCCAGTAGAGCCTCATCCGCGATTCGATGGGGACGTTGCGGAACCCTTCATCCAGGCTCAAGGCGGAATGCGGCGCGGCGGCGCCGGGCGAAGCGGACGGCGGGCTGACGGGGCCATGGAACCCCGCCGCGAGAAGGGTGAAGGCGGCGAGAAAACCGGAGATCCGCATGGGGAGCCTCGCGAAGAGAAAATCCCTCCGCCGGCGGGTCCGGCGGGGGGATGAGAGAAAGCGATGGGTTACTTCCTGGGCTCGAGAGCCTGGGTGATCTGGTCCTTCAGGTCGGCCAGGTGCGTCCTAGTGAACTCATCAGCGGCGCCGACACTGAGGAGGCCCAGAATGCCCTTCAGCTCGGCCCGGATCGCCCCGCGGCTGTCGTCCTTGATCGCCGCGACGGACGCCTGAGCGCCGGCCGGAGCCGACGGCGGATTTAGCTTGGCGATGAGCATGTCGATGTAGGTTCGCTGTAGATTGCGGCGGTAGGGATCCACTTTTGCCGCGCTCACCAGCTCGGAGAAGATGCTTCCCCGAAGGTCGGCCAGCATCTGGGCCGTCGTGTAGGCCTGGTCGCCCAGGATGGCCTGATGCTCCTGCAGGCGGAGAAGGCGGGCCGAGCTGAGGATGCTCCCGAGAGCAGCCTGCTGCAGGGACAGCACCCGGGCCTGGCCGCTGGTCGGCTCGATCTTGCGCAGGACGTCGGCGGGCAGCAGCCAATCGGGCGTCTTGAAGATGTTGTCGTTCAGGAAGGCGATGGCCTGCTTTTGCCGGTCCTTTCCGATCGGCGCGAACCGCACGCCCTCGGCCGTGCCGGCCTTGGGCTCGCTGTCGTAGCCGCCGATGATGTTGGCCACGTGGCCGGTCTCGAGCCTGGCCTGGTCCCAGATGGCCCCGTACATGTGCTCGAACTGCTCGTAGTCCTCGCCGGGCTTGAGGACGGCCTTCGGCAACATGGCCGTGGCCCGCCGCAGATTCTTGAAGCCCAGAGTGGTGGCCTTGACGGCGTCGATGTCGCCGACCGCTTCGGTCTCCTCGCCGGGGTCCGTGCCTCGCGTGCCGGCGGTGCTGAAGCGCAGGTAGGGGGTCTTGTCCTGGACCTGGGTCCACTCGTTGAGGGTCGGCTTTTCCTGGTCGGGCGTCTTGGCCGCCGGGATGGGCGTGTAGCCCCAGTGGATGATGAAGTTGTCATAGGGGCCGATCTTGGGGATGAGGTCCTTGGGGTCGATCCCGTCTTCGGGCTGGGCCACGTAGTTGAAGCGGGCATAGTCCATCAGGGTCGGGACGTGGCTGTTCTTCTTGACCCAGTTCTTGTCCCGGATCTGCTCGATGGTGTAGAGGGCCGAAGCCTTGAAGTTGTGGGGCAGGCCCAGCGAGTGGCCGACCTCGTGGGTGATGATGTAGAGGAGAATCTCGCCCATGGTCTCGTCGGGCAGGGGCAGGGTCTTGGCCTTGGGGTCGAGCGGGCCCGACTGGACCCAATACCAGTCGCGGGCCAGCTGCTGGACGTTGTGGTAGATCTCGACGTCGGCTTCCAGGATCTCGCCGCTTCTCGGGTCGGAGACGTGGGGGCCCATGGCGTTGGCCGTGGTCGAGGGCACCCAGCGGATGACGGAGTAACGGGCGTCGTCGGCCGACCAGTCGGGATCCTCCTGGGGGGTCGGCGCCTCTTTGGCTACGATGGCCTTCAGAAAACCGGCCTGCTCGAAGGCGGGCTGCCAGGCTTCCACGCCCATCTTGACGTAGGGGACCCACTTCTTGGGCGTGGCCGGGTCGATGTAGAAGACGATCGGCTTGACCGGCTCACTCTTGGCCGCGGCCGGGTTCTTCTTCTCCAGCCGCCAGCGGGCGATGAACTGACGGACCCGCGTCTCGTGATCGGGCCGGCTGTAGTCGGTGTGGCTGTGGGTGAAGAAAGGGGCCCGGTTGTCGTAAAGGCGGCCCATCATCGGCTTCTCGGGCAGCTTGACGAAGGAGTAGTGGACCAGGGCCGTCGGGCTCGGCGGCGAGGGCAGCATGTCGGCGTACTGGGGCGGAATGCCGGCCGGCAGGGTGGCCGGCTTGGGGTTGAAGGTCTGCAGGGCCTCGACGTTCAAGTTGATGGGGTAGACCCGGACCTTCTCCAGGAACGTGCGGGCGGCGTCCAAGCTCATTCCCCCGACCCGCTTCTTGACCGGGATCTCGTTGACGTCGGAGGTGAAGAGCTTGGTGGCGTCGAAGACCGGGGAGCCGTCCGCGGCCAGGGCTTCGACATTGAAGGCCATCATGACCGTGGCCGTGTTCATGGCCTCGACACCCTTCTTGATCGGATCGTTGGGGTCGGCGATGTTGGCGTAGGAGACGGCCCGCAGCAGGACCTTGTTCTCCCGCAGCTCCCAGCGGACGACCATGTCGTCGACACTCTGGCCGGGGTAGCTCGCGCTGCTGGGGCTGCCTTTGATCTGGACGACCAGCAGGAAATCCCGGCCCAGCTCGGCCTTGGGGATCTCCAGCAGGAGCTTGCCCTTGGATGTGTGGGCCTTGAAGAGGCCTGCCTGGGTCTTGAAGTCGGGCGTGACGACCTTGTCATAGGGCTTGGGCTCGCTCTCCTGCGGCTTGGCCGCGGGGGCGTCCGGCTTAACCTGGGCGGCTTGGGCCGGAGGCTTGGGCGGGTCTTGGGGCTTGTCCTGGGCTATGAGGGGCAGCATGAGGGCCGCCGCCAGGACGACGATGAGCCAGCGTTTCATCCGAAACCTCCTAGAAGATGTTCTGCGAACGACCGGCGAGGCAGACCCCGCCGGGGCCATAAGGGCCAAGATACCATAATTCCCTCTCAGTCACCCGCAAACGGCTGCGAAATCTCGTCCAGGCAGGCCAGATCGGCCGGGGAGAGGGTCAAGCCCATGGCGGCTGCGTTGGATTCCGCCTGGCTGCGCTTGCTCGCGCCCGGGATGACCACGACCGTGTTGCCGTGGAAGGTGAAGAGCCATGCGAGCGCCGCCTGGGCGGGTGTCGCGCCATGCCGCTCGGCTACCTGCCTGAGGGCGTCGATCAGCTCGCGACTGCGGTCCAGGGCCTTGCTCCGGTAGAACCCGCGCCACTTGCGGATGCCCTGCAGGGCCTTGACCTGGCCGGGATCGTCGTGGAAGCGTCCGGTCAGCACGCCCTGCTCCAGCGGCGAGTAGGCGATGATCGCGACGCCCAGCTCCTTGGCCGCGTCGAGCACGCCGCTCTTTTCGATCTTGCGGTGCATCAGGCTGTAGTGGACCTGGTTGGAGACGAGGGGGATGCCCTCCTCGGCCAGGATTCGGTGGGTTTCGCGCATCCGCTTAGCCCCGAAGTTGGACACACCGACGTACCGGATCTTCTTCGCCTTGACCAGGGCGGCCATGGCCCGGGCCTGCTTCTCGACCGAGGACAGCGAGGCGGGATTGTGGATCTGGTGCAGGTCGATGGGGTAGGGAGCAAGACACTCGATCCGCTCTGAGATCGTCTCTCCAATGCTGCCGGCCCGGCGCAGGACAGGCATCCACTTGGTGGCCACGATGACTTCGCCCGGACGGCGGCCGGCCTTCTGCAGGACGCGGGAGAGCTGCCGCTCGGACTCGCCCCCGCCGTAGGCTTCGGCCGTGTCGAACCAGTTGATCCCGCCGTCAAGCGAAGCGGCCACGACCGCCTCGATCTCCTCCTCCGGCAGGGCCGGCCAGTACTTGTTGAAACCCCGGCCCTGGCTGAACTGCCAGCATCCCAGCCCGACCGGGGTGACCATGAGGTCGGATTGTCCGAGCCGACGCAGGGCGATCGTCATTCGCTTGTCCTCTCTCTCACTTTTTGGCTTCGAACAAGGTCCAGGGATTGGCCTTCATATCTTTCAGGTAGGGGACTTGCCAGGCCCACTCGGGCCGCAGCTTGACGAAGTCGGAGGCGATGAAGTCGCGTCCGCAGGGATGGCCCATGCGGCCCCACAGCTTCATCTCCCGGGCCAGGGCGCCGGTCGTGACTTTGCCTTGGACGGCTCCGCCCGGATAGAAGGGCGCCCAGGAGAACTCGGGGAGGCCCTTGGCGTCGCCTTCGACGTGGCCGCAGAGGACGTTGGCATTGTCGGCCGCGGTTCCCGTGGAAGCGTCCACATGATCTCCCAGGAAAGCCATGGCCTTCTCGGCGTCGATCTTGCCCTTGTTGTCCTCCATCAGCTGCTCCCAACGTGTCCGCCGAACGCAGACGGATTGCTTCAAATTCTTGGGATCGAACGTCGTCTCCTCGGCGATGACCTGCTCGCCCACCGGGAAGTTGGCCCCGACGTAGTAGCCGTCCTTGGTCCGCCAGACGCGGTGGCTCTTGAGGCCGACTTCGACCCGGGCGATCTCGCCGGCATTGAGATCGGCCACCAGCCAGTCGTTGGCGTAGGCGCCGTTGTTGTCTTCGGTCATGATTCGGACAAAGTCGTCGATCGTCGCTCCATACTGGGCCGCTCTCCGAGCCCTGACGAACTCGGGCGTGCCTTCCTCGCGGAAGCCCTTGTACTGGGCCATGGTCGTCTCGGTGACCATCAGGCCGGCGGCGTTGACCACGAAGTCGTCGCCGCTGTGGATGTAGCCGGGCATGGCGTCCATGATCAGGCGCTTGCCGGCGGCCGGGACGATGTCCAGCACGACGTTCCAGCGCTGGCCGAGGATGTATTCGGTCCAGTTGTTGTGGGCCATGACGATGCCGCCGTCGGCGGTGGTGCTGCCGACCGCGACGAAGGCGCTGCAGTAGGCCGGGGCCTTGTTGTCGCCCGCGCCGGGCTGGGCCTTGTCGGCCAACCAGGGGATGTAGTACCAGGCCAGCTCGATCCAGCCGTTGAGGGCGGTGATGTCGATCTTGTCATAAGCCAGCTCGGGCCGACGGGCCCGCAGCCCCTCGGCGATGCCCTCAACCTCGTCCTTGTACTCCTGGTCCATCTTGGGCCAGAACATCCGCTCGGCCGCTTCCCTGAAGAAGGCCCAGTCCTTGCCCGCGGCCTTGGGGAAGTAGAAAGCCATGGTCTTGAGGAGGTCGTCGATCTCCGCGGCCAGGTGCCAGCCATGCTGGAACCCGATCTCGCGGGGCGTTCCTTGGAGGTGGACGAAGGCCCAGCCGCCCTTGTCCTCGCGCGAGGAGCCGGCCAGCCGCGGGTCGGCGGGGGAGACGGTCTGACCCGGCTTGTCGGCTCTCGGACCGCAGGCGGGAAGAAGCAGCGCGGTGATGATGACAAGAGCGAAGGCGATACGGCGGGCATGGGGCATGGAGTCCCTCCTCAGGCGGCGTTGGCGACGGAGAGAATATATCCCACCATATCGGGCTAGACAACTCCCGGATTCGAGGGACTGAGGGTGATTCCCGTTTCGGTCCCCGCGCCGCCGTCCGGAAAGGAAGCCTCAGAGGGAGGCCCAGAGGACGAGCCAAGCCGCCAGAACGGCTATAACGGCGAAGAGAAGGGCGATCAGCTTGACGATCATTTCAGCGCGACCTCCTCGCGCCTGAGGCGGCCGGCCTTCCGGACCGCCTCCTTGAGCGCATACTCCATTTGGGCGTTGACGCTGCGCAGGTCGTCGGCCGCCCATTTCTCCAGAGCGGCGTAGACGTCGGCGTCCAGCCGCAGGAGAAACTTCTTCTTCTCGGTCAAGCGTACAGGGTCCCGGTGTTGATGATGGGCTGGGCCTCGGATTCGGACACCAGGGCCACCAGCAGGTTGTTGACCATGGCCGCTTTCTTCTCATCGTCCAGATGGACGACATTCTTGGCCTCCAGATGATCCAGGGCCATCTCGACCATGCCGACGGCGCCGTCCACGATCTGGCGGCGGGCGGCGATAATGGCCTCGGCCGCCTGGCGGCGGAGCATGACCTGGGCGATCTCCGGGGCGTAGGCCAGGTGGGAGATGCGGGCCTCGACGACGCGCACGCCGGAGATTTCCAGCCGCTCCTGGACCTGGTCGCGGAGCTTGGCGGCGATCTCCTCGGTGTTGGCCCGCAGCGACTCCTGGTCCTTCTCGTGCGAGTCATAGGCGTAGTGGGTGGCCAATTGGCGGACGGCCGTCTCGCTCTGGATGGCCACGAAGTTCTTATAGCTGTCGACGTTGAAGACGGCCTTGGCGGTGTCCACGACGTGCCAGACGATGACGGCGGCGATCTCGATGGGGTTGCCCCGGGCGTCGTTGACCTTGATCTTCTGGCTGTCGAGGTTGACGATGCGAAGCGTCACCCGCTTCTTGACGGTGAAGGGATTGGCCCAGTGGAATCCGGGCCGATTGGCCGTGCCGACGTACTTGCCGACGAAGGTGAAGACCTTGGATTCGTTGGGGTGGATGATGAAGAAGCCGGGGATGAGCAGGGCCCCGGCCAGGATCAGACCGAGGGCTGCTCCGATCGTCGGGGTGAAGGTCTGATCGGGCTTGAGGCCGATCAGAATGGCGAAGGCGCCCGCGAAGAGGGCCAGAACGACGACAACCACGCCCCAGCCGTTGAGCTGGAAGACATCCTTCTCTTGGATATTGATCATGGGGGTCTCCTTGATATCGAAGTGATATCACTATGATATCTATTTGTCAAGAAGTTTCTTGCTGCGAATTTGAGATTGCCGGACAACCGTGGATTTTATCCCATCTCCGGGATGTAGGGACGATACCCCGAACCGTCCCCCGGAGATGGGAGAGGATCTAAAAAATGGGGATCGGTCGGGATGGCCTCAGCGCTTCCGGGCCCGCTCCATGAAAGCGGCCTTGTTCTGCTCGGGTGTGCTCTTCGGCCGCCCCAGATCGCCGCGGGATCCCATGCCGATGCGGATTTCAAGCAACACCGGTCCGGGCGCCTCGTCCACGGCTTTCCAGGCCTGCTCCAGGCCCGCGAGATCCGCGGCCAGCCGGTAGGCCAGATATCCGCAGGCCTTGGATACAGCCGCGAAATCGATTCCGCCGGCCACGGTGGGTTGCCCCCCGACGGATTCGTGGGCCCCGTTGTTCAGCAGGACATGGACGAGATTCGCGGGCTTCAGGCTGCCGATGATGGGCATGGCCCCCATGTGCATCAGCAGGGATCCGTCCCCGTCCAGGCAGATGACCCGGCGGGACGGGTTCCCCAGCGCCACGCCGAGAGCGATGGAGGAGGTGTGGCCCATGGAGCCGACCGTCAGGAAGTCGCACTGCTCCTCCCCGCGCTCGAGCCTGAGCTCGTATACTTCACGGGACGTCTTCCCGGTGGTCGACACGAACAGATCGTCCGGGCTGGCCAGGGCCAGGATCTTGCGGAGCGCGTCCTCCCGCTTAAGCTCCGAGCCCGCCTCCTTTTTCTTCGACTTCGGGTAGGGTGCCAGGGCGTCCTTGCGGACGATAAGGGCTACGGGCGCCCGGCTTGCGTTGAGGGCCCCGAACACCTCGTCCAAGAGCGGCTCCAGGTCGCTTTCCTTGTTCAGGGTCCAGTGGGGGATCTCGAGGACGTCCAGCTGGGCCGGCGTGATCCGCCCCTGCTTGACATGCTGGGGCTCGTCTTTAATGCCCGGCTCGCCGCGCCACCCGACGATCAGCAGGAGCGGGATCCGGTAGACCTCGGGGTCCATCAGGGAGGTCAGGGGATTGACGGCGTTGCCCAGCCCGGAGTTCTGCATGTAAACCGCCCCGATCTCCCCGGTCGCCAGATGATAGCCGGCGGCCAGGGCGACGGCGTTGCCTTCATTGGCGGTGATGATGTTCCGGCAGGGTCCGCACTGCTCCAGTAGGCAGGAGCAGAGATCCTTCAGCAGGGAATCCGGCACTCCGGCATAGAAGTGGACGCCCCGCCGGCCCAGCGCCTCGAAGAACGAACCCGCTTCGATCATCACTTGCCTCCCGGGATCAGCTCGAGGATCTCCTTGATCGACATCATCTCGGCGTCGGCCTCGGCCGAGCGATGATGCTCCAGGATGGATTTGGCTGTGCGGACCATGGCCGGGTAAGCGCTGCGGATCAGCTGGCTGGCGTAGATGACGATGTTGACGCCGTTGTCGGCCAGCTCCTCCTCCGTGACCTTGTTGTAGCTGGAGGGAACCGCGACCAGGGGCTTGCGGTTCTCCAGCCCGTTGTAGAGCCGGCAGAACTCGAAGACCTCGGCCGGGCTCTTCTCCCGGCTGTGGATCATGATCCCGTCCGCGCCCGCCTTCAGGTAGGCTTGGGCCCGGGTGAAGGCGTCCGCTACGCCTTTGCCCAGGATCAGGCTCTCGATGCGGGCGATGATCATGAAGTCGCGCGTGGGCTGGGACTCCTTGCCTTTCCTGATCTTGTAGCCGAAGCTCTCGATGTCGTCCTGGGTCTGGTCGACCTCGACGCCGAACAGCGAGTTCTTCTTCAGCCCCGTCTTGTCCTCGATGCTGACGGCGGAAATCCCCAGGCGCTCCAGGGTGCGGACGGTGAAGGAGAAATGCTCGGTCTTTCCGCCCGTGTCCCCGTCATAGACGATCGGCTTGGTGGTGACCTTGAGGACGTCGTTGAGGGTCGTCAGGCGGGCCGAAAAATCGACGGCTTCGATGTCGGGCTTGCCTTTCCCCGTCGAGTCCGTCAGGCTGCTGCCCCACATGCCGTCGAACTCGCGGCGGCCGTAGGGCGTGTCGACATGCATGTTCTCCACGATCAGGCCGGTCAGACCGTTGTGGATCTCCATCAGGCGGACAATCCTCTTGACCTGGATCATCCGGCGGAGCGCCTGCAGGCGGACGGAGGGGGTCGTCCCGACCTCCCTTAGGGCGTTGTTGAGCTGCGTGGAGGAGATGTTCTTGGTGTAGGGGACCTCGACGAGCTCCCCGCCCCACTCGGCCAGGGCGTCGATGACCCGCTGGCGGATCGTTCTTTGGACCCCGTCCCTCCAGTCGTCCCCGTGCACGACGAAGTCCGGGCGGACAGCTTGAAGATTGGGAACGCCCAACCAGCTTTCGGTCTCGTCCATGCTTTTCGGGATCGGAAGCGGGATTGTCTTTTCGCGCGGCACGAAGGCCGCCTTCGTCGCGGCGGGGATCCTCTACGGCTGGACCCGGGTCATGGATTGCAGCGACGGCATGCTGGCCCGGATCAAGAACTCCGGGACCCTGACCGGCCGCCATTTTTATGAGCCTGCATTCGAGCCTGATCGACTACTACCGGATGCAGTTCCTCTCCCACGGCCTGGGCAAGGCCGATTCCCCCCAGGCCGACTTCGAGAAATTCTCGGCCGAGCTGGCGCGTCTGAAGCAGCATAAGCCGCGCAGCTTGGATCGCTGGATCATCTGGATCTATATGGGCTATCTCAAGGCTCGGCCGAACCGGGCCAGGAAGGATGTCCGGTACGACCGCGAGGCGTATTTTCGGGCCAACCGGCTTTTGCTACCGGCCTGGTCCTTGGTGGGCTCCTCCACCTACATCCTCGTGATCATGGTGTCCGCGATCCTCGGCCGGCCGATGATCTTTTTCGTCTATGCCATCGGCCTGGCCAACGTCTTCTGCCTCATCCTTCTCCTGCTCCAGGTCCGCGCCAACCGGACCCTGAGGAGGGCGGGGGCAGCCTCTTGATCCTGACGCATCGAGAACGGAAGCCCGGTTCGGGGAGGGGTCTCCGGTGAGCTCCTGGCGTTATGCCAACCCCGTTCGATTGGCCTTCGGCGAGGGCCTCCAGGAGCTTCTGGACCCGATTCTGAAAGGGCGGGCCGGCTCGTCGGTCCTGCTCATCTCCTACGACTGGTTCAAAGCAACGGAATCCTACTGCGGCCTGGAAGCCCGGTGCGAGGGAATCCGGAGCTTCTTCGATATCGAGGAGAATCCCTCCTTGGAAAGCTGTCAACGGGCCGTGGATTTCGCCTTCACCTGCCGGCCGGAGACGATCATCGCCGTCGGCGGCGGTTCGGTGATCGATACGGCCAAGGCCGTTCGGGAAGCGCTGGCTCGGGATCATCGCCGGCTTCCAACGCTGTTCGAGGCGCCTGCCGCCTCCCGCCCGCGGCCCTTTCTTGTCGCCGTCCCCACAACGCACGGGACCGGCTCTGAAGTGACACCCTGGGCGACGATTTGGGACAAGGCGAACAAGGTCAAGCGCTCCCTCTCGGACCCGCGCGGCTTTCCCGATGTCGCGGCCTTTTGCCCCGCCTTGATGGCGCGAATGCCCGTCTCCGTCGCCTTGATCTCCACCTTGGACGCCCTCTCCCATGCCTTCGAGGCTGTCTGGAACAAGAGCCGGAATCCGATCTCGACACACCTGGCCCTCAAAGCCATCGTCCAGATCGTCTCTCACTTAAAGAACGTCAAGGAGATCATGCCGTCCGAATCCAGGCGAAGCCCGATCGAGGCCTCGATGTTTGCGGGAGAGATATTGTCAAATCTTGTGTATGGGCAGGAGTTGAGCATATCCCGTTGGTCTTCGTTTAAGCCGCAGTTTTCATGACGCCGTCGGTGAACACGACGCCCCGGATCACATGAGCGAGCAGCTGCGAGCTGCTCAGCTTCCGCCAGTGGCGCTC
>DFYJ01000077.1 GCA_002383325.1 Candidatus Aminicenantes bacterium UBA4085 | reverse complement strand
GTGCCGGGCCGCCACGGCCGCCCGCCCCGCATCGAGGCGGTCAAACGGATCCCCGATGCGGGGCGGGCGGCCGTGGCGGCCCGGCACGCCCGGCTTTCCATTGCCGGGTACGAATCTCCGGCCGGACCCTGCGCCCTGTGTCCCGACCGGGGCCACTGCTGGATCTGCCCGGCGGCGGCCGCGGGAGCGGGCGGCGGTCTGCGAACGATTCCCGGCTTCGCTTGCGAGCTCCTGCGCCTCCAATCGAGGGCCGCGGCTCGCTTTGCCGCCGCTTTGCGATGAACCTCAAAAAAGGCCGGCGGTCTCCAGCAGGAGCAGGATGTTGAGCGCCACGATCAGCCCGCCGACCAGAACCAGCGAGACCAGGTTGGCCCGGGTATTGACGAAGCGGCCCATGACTTTACGGGATGAGGTCAGGGCGATCAAGGTGAAGACGGTGATGGGCAGCTGGATGCTCAGCAGCATCTGCGAGGCGACCAAGCCGCGGAAGACGTTGCGAAGCGGCAGGGTCACGAGCAGGGCGCCCAGGATGGTCACGGCCGCCCCGATTCGCGAGCGGTTATCCTTCATGTCGTAAGGCCGGCCGCTGATTCCGGCCGTGACCGTGGCCCCGGTCATGCCCGCCGTCACCGCGGCCGAGAGACCCGCCGCCAGAAGGGCCACGGCGAAGACGATTCCGGCCGCCCGGCCCAGGATGGGCCGCAGCATGGCTTCCGCCTGGGCCAGATCGTCGACCCTGATCCGGTCGGTGAAGAAGGTAGCCGCCGCGACGATGATCATGGCGCTGTTGATCAGCCAGCCCACGACCATGGACGTCATGGTGTCGAACATCTCGAACTTCAGCTGGTGGCGGATGGTCGCCTCGTCCTCCCTGTCCCAGCGGCGGCTCTGGATGATCTCGGAGTGGAGGAAGATGTTGTGGGGCATGACCACCGCCCCCAGCACGCTCATCAGCAGGGGCATGGACCCGTCCGGGATGGACGGCGTGACCCAGCCCGCGGCGGCGGCGCCCCAGGGCACCCGGACCAGGGTCAGCTCGTAGAGGAAGGCCAGGCCGACGAGAGAGACGAGGCCGATCAGCCAGCGCTCCAGGTAGCGATAGGAGTTGGTCTCCAGCATGACCAGGACGAAGAGGGCGGCCAGGGCGGCCCCGATCTTGACCGGAAGGCCGAAGAGCATGGACAGGGCGATGCCCGCGCCCAGGATCTCGGCCAAGGCGGTCGAGACGCAGGCGATCATGGCCGATCCGAGCACCAGGCGGCCGCCCGCTTTGGGGAAATGAGCGGTCACCGCCTCGGCCAGGCACAGCCCGGAGGCGATGCCCAGGTGGGCGGCGTTGTGCTGGAGCAGGATAAGGAAGACCGTGGACAGGGTCACGATCCAGAGAATGGTGTAGCCGTGGGAAGCCCCGGCGGCGATGTTCGAAGCCCAATTGCCGGGATCGATGAAGCCGACCGTCACCAGCAGGCCCGGCCCGATGTACTTGAGGATCTCGCGGGCCGGGAGCCTGAAGCCGGGGCGATTAGTCGTCATCGTCCTCCCCGGCCGGATGCGGCAGGACGGCCCAGGCGGGGTAGGGAGCGGCGCTGCCCTTAACCGCATGCCAGAGGATGCGGTTGAAGACATCCTCGGGGCAGGCGTCGATCCGCCGGAAATTCAGCCGGGCCGATTGGAGGGCCTGCTTGCGCAGGAGCTTGTCCTTGACCTGGGCCGGCGGGGGATTCATCTCGTCCAGGGGGATGATGTTGGGCACCGCCGCGAAAGGCCGGAAGTCGGGAACGTCGGTGAAGCAGTCGGTCATGGGGACGGCGGCCGCGTCGAACTGGTTCATGGGGGGGAGGCCCAGGATCTGTTCGATGGTCCGCAGCAGGCTGACGGTGTTGTAGAAGGTCGAGACGACCTGGCCGCGCTTGGCATAGGGGCTGGCGACGTAGGCCGTGGTCCGGTAGCCGCTGACGTGGTCCCAGCCGTTCTGGGGGTCGTCCTCGATGCCGAAGACGACGGTGTCCTTCCAGAAGCGGCTCTTGGAGATGCCCTCGACGATGCGGCCGAAGGCCAGGTCGTTGTCGGCGGCGCAGGCAGCCGGCGTGGGAGAGCCCTCCCGGGTTCCGCTGGTGTGGTCGTCGGGCAGGCAGATCAGGATCAGGGCCGGCATCTCGCCTTTCCGCTCGAACTCGGCCAGCTCCTTGAGGAAGTAGGAGGCCCGGAACTGGTCCGGGACGGCCATGTTCCAGCCGACGGTGTCCTTGGCCAGGTAGGGACGGAGGGACTCGACCGCCGGTTCGCTCTCGTAGATGATCTCGCCCTTGGGATGGTTGTATTCGCGCCAGTGGTCGGCCCATTCGGGCTCGCCCTTGCGCCGGGGATCGGCCCAACGGACCTTGTGCATGCCGAACTCGCCGTAGTCGCGCAGAGTCAGGCCGTGCTTGATGGCGTTGTCCCAGAGAAACCCGGTGGGAGCGTAAGCCAGGGCGTCGACCTCGTCTTCGCCCATGCCGTCGGGGTAGCTGCGCGGCCAGCCGCTGAAGGACCGCTCCATGTAGTCCGTGCTGAAGGCGGAGGTCGACCACTGATGGCCGTCGGCGCTGAGGATGCCGTTGCAGTAGGTGTTGTCCAACAGGACGAATTCGCGGACCAGCTTGTGCTGGTTGGGGGTGATGGGTGCGCCGAAGAGAGTCATGGCCGGGTCGCCGTTGCCCTCCGCGACGTCACCCAGGACCTGGTCGTAGGTCCGGTTTTCCTTGATCACGTAGACGACGTGCTTGAAGACGCTCGGCTCGCCGATCCGCTCCGGGACTGGACGGGCGGGCCGTCCGGGCCGCGGCGGCAGCAGGCTCTCGGCGATCCTCTCCCGGTGGTAGTTGGTCCAGACCGTCCGGGTCATGGCCGGCAGGTCGGCTTGGCGTGGAAGGGGAATGAGGGACAGCGAGCCGCGGTATTGGTGGGTGTTGTAGCCCATCGCGTTGGTGGCTTTGTCCAGGCCCTTGGCCTCGGGCAGGACCTTGATGTTGGCCACCACGATCTGTTCGCGCCGGTCGTCGACCAGCACGGCCCCCGGCCACCAGCCGGTCGGCACCAGGCCCAGCAGCCGGGAGGCTTTCTTCCCCGGCTTGAACCTTATGACGGCCACGGCGTTCTGGGTGCCGTTGGCCACGTAGAGAAACCTGCCCTTGCGGTCGAAGGCCAGAGCGCTGGGCGAGGCGCCGAAGAGGTCGGCCGGAACAGGCTTGGCGCAGATCGTCTCCGCGACTTCGTCCGTGCCGACGTCGATGACGCTGAGGTTGTCGCTGGCCGCGTTGGCGCAGACGATGTAGCGGCCGTCGGGAGAGGCGGCCAGGGCGGAGCTGTGGAGATGGACCAGGATCTCCTTGACGACCCGGCCCGAGGCCAGGTCGACGACGCTGACCGAGCCCTCGCTGGCGATGAAGCGCACCGGATCGACCTTGACGACCGTGCCGCGGCCGGCCGGCCCGGTCACGTCGCCCGGCCCGGGCCTGCGCCCGCCCCAGTTGCTGACATAGGCCTTGCCGTGGGCCAGGGCCACGTCGAAGGGGGCCGTGCCGACATCCACGAGCCGCAGAACCCGTCCGTCGGCGGCATCCATCTCGGCCAGGCGGTTGGACAGGTTGAGGACGGCATAGAGCCGGGATCCGTCGGGGGAGACCGCCAGTCCGGAGGGAATCTCCTCCTTGCGGCGGGGCGCCCCGGCGGGCGGCAATCCGAACGAGACCAGGCCCTTGACCGTCCCGTCGGGCTCGACTCCGAAAGCTTTAATGCTGCCCTTGACGTTGCTGAGGTAGATGCGCCGGCCGTCGGGGGAGAAGACCAGCCCGGTATAGCTGACCTGGCCCTTCTCGTCCGGCTTGAGGATGTTGGGCGAGGGGATCGCCGGCGCCGAGGCATCGGGCGGCTCGGCCGGCAGCGGCACGCGCTGGAGGATGGTGCCGGTCTTGGGATCGAGGACCACGATCTCGTGCGTCCGGCCCGAGGTGACCAGGAGCCTGCCGTCGGGGCTCAGGGCCAGCACGTGCGGCCGCATGTCGGGCAGGTCCACCTGGCGTCCGGCCGGGGTGACGATCTGGGCGTTGGGCAGCCGGCCCTCCCGGGCCGAGACGAGGGCGGGATTCTGCCCGCCGGCCGGGGTTTGGGCCACGAGACCGATGGAGGCGGCCAAGGCCAGAAGAGGGATGAGACGGAGGGAGGCGCGGCGCGGGGAAGATGTCATGGTGGGGACTCCGCCCCCCTTTATAATGGAAACCGAGGCCCGAGACAATCGCGGAAGCCGGGGAGGGCTCAGAACAGGGAATAGATAAAAGGCGCGATGGCGCTGTTCTCGGCCAGCACCAGCAGGACGCCCAGCAGGACCAGGATGACGATGACGGGGACGAGCCAGTAGCGCTTGCGCAGCCGGACGAAAGCCCAGAGCTCCTTGAAGATGCCCAGTCGCGACATGGGTCCCTCCCTAGAATTGCCTTTCGTAGCCCGTTTCTTCGGCCGGATCCTCGAAATAGGAAGCCGCCTTCGGCTGCCGCCGAGCTTGCAGGAACTTCTTGCCGAACAGGCGCATCAGGAGCGACAGGGGCGTCAGGAGGAGAAAGAAGACGGCCGTGCTGATGACCAGGAACAGGAGGCTACCGATCTTGCTGGTCACGGCCATGATCAGCTTGAAAGCCGGGAAGAAGAGCCTGGGCAGGGCGATGAAGAAGCCCAGAACGACGGCCTGGCCGCCTATCCAGATCCACCGGGCCGAGCCCGTCCGGGGCGTCCACTTCAAGGTCAGCAGGACGGCGACGGCCAGCAGGAGGGCCAGGAACAGCCGGACTTGCTTGGGTCGGTACGCGAGGGTGGCCATCAGTCGAGGGGGAACTCCTTCATCCAGCTCTCGTCGGCCTGAATATAATCCTTCTCCTGCTTCTCCACCAGGAAGGTCTCCAGGATGAGGGCGTCCATGTTGGTCCGCATGAAGCAGCGGTAGGCGTCCTCGGGCGAACAGACGATCGGCTCGCCCCGGACGTTGAACGAAGTGTTGATGATGACCGGGCAGCCCGTCCGCTTCTCGAACTCGGAGATGACGGCGTGGTAATAGGAATTGACGTCCTTGTTGACGGTGTGCAGGCGGGCCGAGAAGTCGACGTGGGTGATGGCCGGGACCGAGGAGCGGATGATGCCCAGCTTGGCCAGCCCCTGCCGGGCCTGGTCCTCGGGGCTCAGCTCCCGGCGGCGCTTCGGCTCGACGTCATAGACGAGCAACATGTAGGGCGAGGGCCGATCGTGGTCGAACCAGTCCCGGACCCGCTCCTCCAGGACGGACGGGGCGAAGGGCCGGAACGACTCCCGGAACTTGGTCTTCAGGTTCATCCGCGACTGCATCTCGGGCGAGCGGGCGTCGCCGATGATGCTGCGGCCGCCCAGGGCCCGCGGCCCGAACTCCATGCGGCCCTGGAAGAAGCCGACGACCTTACTGGAGTCGATAAGCTCAGCCGCCTTGCGGGCCATCTCCGGCCTGGGCAGCTCGGTGTAGGGGATGCGGCGCTCCTCCAGGAATCGGCGGATCTCCGCCTCGCCGTAGGAAGGCCCCAGGAAGGAGCCCGCCTGCGAGTCGCCCGGATGGGGTGTCCGCGGGTTCTTCAAGTGCCTGTGCCAGACGGCCAGGGCGGCTCCCAGGGCGCCGCCGGCGTCACCGGCCGCCGGCTGGATCCAGACGTTCTTGAAGATCTGCTTCTTGAGAATCTTGCCGTTGGCAACGCAGTTGAGGGCCACGCCGCCGGCCAGGCAGAGGTTGTCCGAGGGGATGCGGCCCTTGGCCCAGACGACGATCTTCTCCATGATCTCCTCCAGCACGACCTGGATGGAGGCGGCCAGATCCATGTCGACCTGGCGGAGGGCAGTCTCCGGCTTGCGGCGGGGCACCCCGAACAGCCGCTCGAAGGCCCGGCCCGTCATGGTCAAGCCGGTGGCGTAGGTGAAATACTTCATGTTCAGCCGGAAGGATCCGTCCTCGCGGACGTCGATCAGCTCCCGGTAGATGAGGTCCTTGTACTTCGGCTCCCCGTAGGGGGCCAGGCCCATCAGCTTGTACTCGCCCGAGTTGACCCTGAAGCCGCAGAAGTAGGTGAAGGCCGTGTAGAGAAGCCCCAGCGAGTTGGGGAAGGTGATCCGCTTGACGATCTTGAAATCGGCGCCCGTGGCTTCGGCCACGGTCAGGGTGTCCCACTCGCCGACCGCGTCGATGGTCAGGACGGCAGCGTCCTCGAAGGGCGAGGGGTAGAAGGCCGAGGCGATATGGGAGTCGTGGTGCCCCGTGAAGAGGACGGGGAGGTCCTTGCGCCCGAGCTGCGTCCGGATGTCCTCCTTGAGGAAGAGCCGGTGCTTGGCCCACACTGGGACGGCCTTGAGATAGCTGCCCAGGCCGCGGGGGGCGTACTGGAAGTAGGTGGAGAAAAGGCGGTCGAACTTCTGCAGCGGTTTCTCGTAGAAAACTGCGTAGCCCAGGTCCGACGCCTTCGTGCCGGTGTAGGCGAAGCAAGCTTCCACGGCCTTCACGGGAAAGCCGGGATCGTGCTTGCGCCGCGAGAACCTCTCCTCCTGGGCCGCGAACAGGATTTGCCCGTCGCGGACCAGGCAGACCGCGCTGTCGTGGTAATAAGCCGAAATGCCCAGGATGAGCATTGGACTCTTATAGCCGAAACGGGGCTTTTTGACAAGATCGCCCGGGCGGCCTGTCAAGCCAACGTGAATTGTTCCGGTTTCTACCAAAATGAATTGTTCCGGCCTATTCATGGGCGAATCCGTTCCAAGTAGCTGTTATGGTGAAGGGTCGGATCGTTACGGCGCCAAGGGTGGTTCCGCGGCGGATTGACGGCCTGCCCCCGTTCCGTTAATCTGACGGCGCCGCCATGGCCCTCATCGAATCCGATCGCCAGGCCTACACCCTCGAGCCGCTGGCTGGCCGGGGCGGCGTCCGCGTCCGCCTCGAGCCGGATGATCCTCCGGTCCTGTGGCTCGATATCTACGCCTTCCAGCCGCAAATCCACCCTCAGTTCCATCTGGGATGCTGGAGCTTCGGCCTGGGGCCCGGCCAGCATGTCCTCGATCTCCGCTTCGACCTCTCGACCGTCGGGCCGCACTCTTTGCGCGTCTTCAAGGATGGGAACGACGTCTTCCCGGTCAGCGTGTGGACCAATCCCGAATTTCGGGTGCCGCCGCTCCTGGATCTCCACTTCGCCCTGTGGCGCGAGACCAAGCTCGTCCACCTCCGCCGCCAGCTGATCAAGGTCCCCGATCCCGGCGTTCTGCGGGACTTCGCCGGCCGCCATTTCGAAGGCGAGCTGTACGCCCCCCGCGATACCTTCCTGGACCAGCTCTACCATTTCAAGCTGGGACTCCTGCGGCGCTGGTTCAAGCGGTACTTCCGCGGCCGCGTCCTCGACGTCGGCTGCGGCCTGTCGCTCTTCACCCAGATCCCGGAGGACTGGGGCTTCCGCATCCTGGCCGGCGACCTGGTCCCCGGCCAAATCAAGGAGCGCAGGCAGGAGCGGCCGGATCTGGATTGGGCCGTCTTCGATGCTTCGATCCTGCCTGTCCGCCGCGGCGCCTTCGACGGCCTCTTTGCCGGCGAGATCCTGGAGCACCTGCCCGACCCGGAGGCCGGCCTCAGGGAGTGGAACCGGGCCCTCAAGCCGGGCGGGATCCTCATCGTCACGACCCCCAACCGGGGCCGCCGGATCAATCTCCTCAACGGCGATGATTGGCCCTACAGCCCCGACCATTTGCGCGAGTTCACCTTTGCGGAGCTTAACCGGGAGCTGCTGCCGCGGGCCGGATTCCGGCCCCTGCGAAGGAAGGGAATCTACCTGGAGCGCGAAGCTCGGCGGGCTGAGTGGTGGTGGGAGGACTTCCTCCAGAGGGAGGGCAACGTCCCGGCCAACCTGCCCCGGATGAAAAAGCTTTACCGCCGGGGCTACCTCTTCCCGCGCCGCTCCCTGGACCTCGTCACAGCGGCCCGAAAGGTGCGGGACGCCTGAGCCCGCCGCCCATGGCCGAGCCTGTCCGCTACGATCCCGCCTTTTTTGAGGCGCTCCGGGCCCTGGAGGCCGGGAGCTTCTGGTTCCGGGCCCGCAACGCCATGGTGATGGAAGCCATCGAGCGGCATTTCCCCCTGGCCAGGGATTTCGCCGAGATCGGCTGCGGTACGGGCTTTGTCCTGGAGGGGCTGGCTGCCGGACGGCCGGGCCTGCGCCTGACGGGAGCGGACGCTTTCAGCCGCGGGCTGGCCTTCGCCCGCGGCCGCGTTTCCGGCGCCCGGTTCGTCCGGGCCGATGCGCGGAGCCTTCCGTTCCGGGAGGCCTTCGACGCGGTTGGTGCCTTCGACGTCCTGGAGCATATCGACGACGACGAAGCCGTGCTGGTTGAGATGGCCGGGGCCGTGAAGCCCGGGGGAGGGCTTCTGCTGACCGTCCCCCAGCATCCCCGGCTTTGGAGCCCAGCCGACGAACAGGCCGGCCATGTCCGAAGGTACTCCCGGAAGGAATTGATCGGGAAGGTCAGGGGCGCGGGGTTTGAAGTCGTCGCCGTGACGGGCTTCGTCAGCCTTCTCCTCCCGGCTCTCGCGGCTCTCCGCTTGGCCAAGAAGCGCCGCCCCGCAGGGGCTTCCTTGGCCGGCTTGGCGCTTCCCCGCGCCCTCGACGCCTTTCTGGGGGCGGTCATGGCCCTCGAACGTCGAGTGATTTTGGGCGGGTTCAGCTTTCCCTTTGGGGGATCCCTATTCCTGGCCGCCCGGCGGAAGTAAGAGGACGGTAAGAGGACATCAAGCCCGGAGCGATTGTCCGGCCGCCAAGCACGTGTCATAATGATTTTCCCATGGACAGGCCGCTTAGCATCCCCTTCAATCGCGCTTCCTTGGCCGGCCGCGAGATGGAGTACATGCGCCAGGCCCTGGAGGCGGGACATATCTCCGGCGACGGGGCCTTCTCCAAGCGATGCCATGCCTTATTAGAGAAGGACCTGGGCGTAGGAAAAGCCCTCCTCACCACTTCCTGCACCCACGCCCTGGAGATGGCCGCCCTCCTGCTCGACTTGCGGCCGGGCGATGAGATTGTCGCGCCCTCCTTCGCCTTTGTCACGACGGTCAACGCCTTCGTCCTGCGCGGCGCCCGGCCGGCTTTCGTCGATATCCGGCCGGACACCCTGAACCTGGACGAGGCGAAGCTCGAGGCCGCCGTGACGGGTCGGGCTAAGGCCGTCATCCCTCTCCACTATGCCGGCGTCGGCTGCGCCATGGATGCGATCATGGAAACGGCCTCCCGCCGCGGGCTGGCGGTCGTCGAGGACGCAGCCCATGGGCTGTTCGGCCGGTATCGGGGAAGGAGGCTGGGGTCGCTCGGGGCGCTGGCCGCTCTCAGTTTCCATGAAACGAAGAACTTCACCTGCGGCGAGGGCGGAGCCTTGCTGATCAACAACCCGGCTCTCTTCGAGAGGGCCGAGATTCTGCGCGAGAAGGGCACCGACCGGTCCAAGTTCTTCCGAGGCCAGGTGGACAAGTACACCTGGGTGGACCTGGGATCGAGCTACCTGCCGTCGGACCTGCTGGCCGCCTTCCTTCTGGCCCAGCTGGAGCGAGCGGAAGAGATCCAGGTCCGGCGCCGGTCGCTCTGGCTCCGCTATTTCGAGCGGCTGTCGCCCTGGGCCGGGCGAATCGGAGCTCGCCTCCCGATCGTGCCGCCCGAATGCGAGTCGGCCCATCACCTCTTTCATGTCCTGTTGCCCGATGGGGACAAGCGCGATGCCCTGATCAGGGGGCTCCGGGAGAGGGGCATCCTGGCCGTGTTCCATTACCTGCCGCTGCACCTGTCGCCGATGGGCCGGTCCTGGGGCTACAGGGAAGGGGACTTCCCCGTGACCGAGGATGTCAGCGCGCGGCTTCTCCGCCTGCCTTTTTATAATTCGCTGACGGCTGACGACCAGGAGCGCGTCTGCGGCGCCATCGAGGATTTAACCCGCGCCTGGTAGGCCATTCCGGATCGTATCCATCTTCGGCAAAGTGAGAGCGGTTCGGGGTATCGGCCAACGGCGAGAT